>PANQ01000004.1 GCA_002707685.1 Porticoccus sp.
GCGCTCGCGCTCTTCCGGCGCATTATCAATACCATCAAAGGCCATCGCTGAGCCACTGCCCCAAGTCTCGAAGCAAACTCGCGTCAGCGCCGCTGTCAGGGTCGTCTTACCGTGGTCAACGTGACCAATCGTGCCAACGTTTACGTGGGGCTTGTTACGTTCAAACTTTGCTTTTCCCATTGTCTAGATCCTCTTAAAGATATGCTTTTTAATATTTCAAAAATTAGCGCTGGTTTTTTGCGATGACTTCATCGGCAATATTGCGCGGCGCCTCGGCGTATTTGTTAAATTCCATAGCAAATGTAGCGCGGCCCTGAGTGGCTGAACGCAAATCGGTTGCGTAACCAAACATCTCCGCCAGGGGAACCTCTACATTAATAACTTTTCCTGAAACACATTCGTCCATACCGAGAATAATGCCACGGCGGCGGTTGAGGTCACCAACCACGTCCCCCATGTTCTCCTCGGGGGTAATGACTTCAACCTTCATGATAGGCTCAAGCAGGACAGCACCACCTTTTTGGGCAAGCTGCTTGGTCGCCATAGACGCAGCAATTTTATACGCCATCTCAGACGAATCGACATCGTGGTACGAGCCGTCATAGGCTGTTGCCTTCAAACCCAACAGAGGGTAACCAGCGAGCACGCCATTCTGCATCTGCTCTTCGATACCTTTTTGGACAGCCGGAATATATTCCTTGGGGACCACACCACCGACAACTTCGTTGACGAACTCCAGCCCCTCAGCATTCTCGTCCTCGCCCGGCTCAAAGCGGATCCAGACGTGACCGTACTGACCGCGGCCACCGGACTGACGCACAAACTTACCTTCAATCTCACAGGTATTGCGAATCGCTTCGCGATAGGCTACTTGCGGCTTACCGATATTGGCCTCGACATTAAACTCGCGACGCATCCGGTCTACCAGAATATCCAAATGCAGCTCACCCATACCAGAAATAATGGTCTGACCTGTCTCTTCATCAGTTTTGACACGGAAAGAGGGATCTTCCTGAGCGAGCTTGCCTAGTGCAATGCCCATTTTTTCCTGGTCAGCTTTAGATTTTGGCTCTACAGCAACTGAGATTACCGGTTCAGGAAACTCCATGCGCTCCAGTGTAATAATATTGTTCAAATCACAGAGCGTATCACCTGTGGTCACATCTTTTAGACCAATCGCTGCCGCAATATCACCCGCCAGCACCTGCTTGATTTCCTCACGGTTATTGGCGTGCATTTGCACCATACGGCCGATACGTTCTTTCTTGCTCTTGACCGGATTTAAGACCGTATCACCAGAATTCAGCGTACCGGAGTACACACGGAAAAACGTCAGCGTACCTACAAAGGGATCGGTAGCAATTTTAAACGCCAGTGCAGAAAAGGGCTCATCGTCATCGGCCTTGCGCACCGCCACTGTCTCGCCATCGTCCAGAATACCTTCAATGGCCTTCACTTCCGTGGGCGCCGGCAGATATTCAACCACCGCGTCCAGCACGGCCTGAACACCTTTGTTTTTGAAAGCCGAACCACCGAGAACCGGCACGATTTCGTTAGCCAGTGTACGAGCACGCAATCCGGCCTTGATCTCTGCCTCGCTCAGCGCTTCGCCCTCAAGGTATTTGTTCATCAACTCTTCATTGGCTTCGGCAGCAGCCTCAACCATAAATTCACGCATTTCCTGACACTGGTCAACCATCTCTGCCGGTATTTCGGCATATTGAAATGTCATACCCTGGTCAGCTTCGTTCCAAAGTACTGCCTTCATTTTGATCAGATCGACCACACCCTTGAAGTTCTCTTCGGAGCCGATGGTCATCTGCAATGGCACGGCATTAGCACCAAGACGCTCTTTCAGCTGACGGACAACCATCATGTAGTCAGCGCCAGCTCGGTCCATCTTGTTGACAAATACCATGCGCGGCACTTCGTATTTATTGGCCTGCCGCCAGACTGTTTCAGTCTGTGGCTGAACGCCGGAAGAGCCACAGAGCACTACCACTGCACCATCCAGCACTCGCAGTGAACGCTCAACCTCAATGGTAAAGTCGACGTGGCCAGGTGTATCGATCACATTGATTCGGTGTTGATCGAACTGCTGGTCCATGCCTTGCCAGAAAGTCGTAACAGCCGCCGAGGTAATCGTGATACCGCGCTCCTGCTCCTGAGCCATCCAGTCAGTGGTGGCAGCACCATCATGTACTTCGCCCAGCTTGTGTGACAGCCCCGTGTAGAACAGCACACGCTCTGTCGTAGTCGTTTTACCAGCATCTACGTGCGCACAAATACCAATATTCCGGTAACGGGCAATGGGAGTCTTACGAGCCACAATTTTTCCCCAACAAACAATTAATCTTAAAAATTACAAAAGGTAGCTGTATGCCAGCTACCCTTTTGCAAAACGAAAGCACGCCAACCGGAACTAGAACCGGAAGTGTGAGAACGCCTTGTTGGCTTCCGCCATACGGTGGACGTCTTCACGTTTCTTCACAGCGCCACCCTTGTTCTGGTAGGCATCGACTATCTCGCCTGCCAGACGCTGGGACATGGATTTCTCACCACGATTGCGGGCGTAGTCCACCATCCAGCGCATTGCCAGCGCAACACGGCGGGATGGACGCACTTCAACAGGCACTTGATAGGTTGCGCCACCGACCCGGCGGGACTTAACCTCAACCATCGGCGCAATATTATCCAGCGCTGTCTCAAATGCCATCACAGGATCTTCTTTCAAACGGGTTTGAACCACTGTCAGCGCACCGTAAACGATACGCTCGGCAACAGATTTCTTACCACTTACCATGACGTGGTTCATAAACTTTGCCAACGTTACATTACCGAATTTTGGATCAGGTAAAATTTCGCGTTTGGCGACAACTCTTCTTCTAGGCATAGTCTGCTCTTCTCTTCAGGGCTATCCGGGATTCACTGAGCGCTGACGCGCACCCGGCCTTACTCAGTTCTTCTTACCGACACACAGTACGTCCGTTATTTTTTGGGACGCTTGGTACCATATTTGGAACGACGTTGTTTGCGATTATTCACGCCAGCGGTATCCAGGCTGCCTCGAACGGTGTGATAACGAACACCCGGCAAATCCTTGACACGACCACCACGAATCAGAACCACGCTGTGCTCTTGCAGGTTATGCCCTTCGCCACCAATGTAAGAACTGACTTCGTAACCATTTGTCAGGCGAACCCGGCAAACTTTACGCAGTGCCGAGTTTGGCTTTTTTGGCGTTGTTGTATAAACGCGGGTACAGACACCACGACGCTGGGGACAAGCTTGCAATGCAGGAACGTCGCTCTTGGCAACTCTGCGTTTCCTCGGCTTACGAACCAACTGATTGATCGTTGCCATTCATTAACTCCAGATATAAAAACGCCTTCGCGCAGAAGGCTCCAATAAATAGATCCAGATAGCTGGACCCCACTTTAGGGAGGCGGCATTCTAAAGACAGAGAACCTGCGAGTCAAGCGGCCCGTGCGGGCCGCTTGCAAAGCAAATTTTATTCGTCGCTCGAATTCAGCGCCTCACTTAATGCTGCCTCAATATCGCTGGCACTCACCGTCGTTTCACCAATAACTTCCCGGGCTTCGCGGCGTTGCTTGTGATAGGTAAGACCCGTACCCGCTGGCACCAGACGCCCCACCACCACATTTTCTTTCAAGCCGCGCAGAAAATCCGCTTTACCGGTAACAGCAGCTTCGGTGAGGACTCGCGTAGTCTCCTGGAAGGATGCGGCTGAAATAAAGCTTTCCGTAGCCAGCGAGGCCTTGGTTATACCCAACAACAGACGCTCAAATTTAGCCGGCGTTTTGCCATCGTTGTAGAGCGCTTCGTTCTCTTCCAGGACGCGGTTGTACTCCACCTGCTCACCTTTTACGAACGATGAATCACCCATATCGCTAATTTCGACCTTGCGCAGCATCTGGCGAACAATGACCTCAATATGCTTGTCATTGATCTTTACGCCCTGCAGACGGTAGACGTCCTGAATTTCATTGACGACATACTTCGCCAGCGAATCCACACCTTGCAAACGCAAAATATCGTGAGGATTGGCAGGCCCATCAGCTATTACTTCCCCTTTCTCGACATGCTCACCCTCGAACACGCCCAGCTGACGCCATTTGGGGATCAGCTCTTCGTAGAAGGGGCTTCCGTCTGGCAATGTCTGGCCATCCGTCGGGGTAATCACCAAACGGCGCTTACCCTTGGTTTCCTTGCCAAAGGTAACCGTACCAGTCACCTCGGCGAGAATGGCAGGGTCTTTTGGACGACGCGCTTCAAACAAATCCGCTACCCGGGGCAAACCACCGGTGATATCACGGGTTTTCGACCCCTCCTGAGGGATCCGTGCGATCACATCACCTGCACCGACCCGACTCCCATTGCTGACGCTGAGAAGGGCGTGGGTAGGCAGCATGTAGTGTGCTGGAACAGTCGAGCTTGGGAAGGTCATTTCCTTGCCCTTGTCATCCAGCATGGTCACCATCGGCTTGAGATCCTTGCCTGCAGATGGACGCTCATTGGGATCCAACACAGCAATATTGGAAAGGCCGGTCAGCTCATCCGTTTGTGTACGGGTACTGAGCCCCTCCTCCATACCGGAGAACGCTATATGGCCTGCCACTTCTGTAATAATCGGGTGGGTATGCGGGTCCCAGTTGGCTACTACTTCGCCGGCCTGCACCTTGGCGCCCTCTTTCACATTGATCGTAGCACCATAGGGCAGCTTATAGCGTTCGCGCTCGCGGCCGTTTTCATCCGCCAGAGCCAGTTCACCCGACCGGGAAACGGCAACCAGTTCGCCGTTTTCACGCTCGACCACCTTGATATTAACAAGCCGCACAGTGCCACTCATTTTTACCTGAATGCTGTCCACAGCAGAGGCGCGTGACGCTGCACCACCAATGTGGAAGGTCCGCATGGTCAACTGGGTACCCGGTTCACCAATGGACTGGGCTGCGATAACCCCGATAGCTTCTCCAGGGTTGACCATGTGGCCTCTGGCGAGATCACGGCCATAGCAGACAGAACAAATACCAAAACGGGTTTCACAGGTAATTGGGGAGCGAACGACCAGCTCATCAATACCCATTGCCTCAATACGATCAACCCATTTTTCGTCAATCATAAGGCCAGCTTCAATGGCGATATCATTGGATCCGGCTTTCATTACATCCACCGCCACCACCCGGCCCAAGATCCGGTCACCGAGTGATTCAATAATGTCGCCGCCTTCGATGACCGGCGTCATCAGCAGCCCTTCGCTGGTACCACAGTCATGCTCAACCACCACCAGGTCCTGAGACACATCCACCAGGCGCCGCGTCAGATAACCGGAGTTAGCCGTTTTCAGAGCGGTATCAGCAAGCCCCTTCCGGGCACCGTGAGTAGAGATAAAGTACTGCAACACGTTCAGCCCTTCACGGAAGTTTGCAGTGATGGGCGTTTCAATGATCGAGCCATCCGGACGAGCCATCAGGCCACGCATACCAGCCAGCTGACGGATCTGGGCGGGAGAACCCCGCGCCCCGGAGTCGGCCATGATATAAACAGAGTTGAATGACTCCTGTTCCACCTCGACGCCGTCCCGGTCGATAACCGGCTCGGTGCTGATGACATCCATCATGGATTTGGCGACCTGGTCGTTGGCCCGAGACCAGATATCGATCACCTTGTTATATTTCTCACCCTGGGTCACCAGGCCCGAGGAAAACTGACTTTCAATTTCCAATACCTCGGCATCAGCTCGGGCAATGATTTCACCCTTGGCTTCGGGAATAGTGAAGTCATTAACTCCAATAGAAACCCCGGATTTGGTGGAGAAATCGAAACCGGTATACATCAGCTGGTCGGCAAAAATGACGGTGGCCTTCAGACCAACATCGCGATAGCAACGATTGATAATGCGCGAGATCGCCTTTTTGGTCATCGGCTGATTAACCATGTCGAAACTCAGACCTTCCGGAACGATACCCCAGAGCAGAGCACGACCAACTGTCGTGTCAGCAATGAAGGTACGCGCCAAGCGCTCACCTTCTTCGTTAAAGGTCACTTCGTGGATACGAACTTTTACCTTCGCCTGCAAGTGCGCGTGCTTGCCGTAATAGACACGCGAAACTTCCTGAAGGCTACCAAACACTCGGCCTTCACCCTGCGCATTGATCCGCTCACGGGTCATGTAATAGAGACCCAGCACAACATCCTGAGACGGCACAATAATCGGCTCACCGCTAGCGGGAGACAGAATATTGTTGGTGGACATCATCAACGCCCGAGATTCCAGCTGCGCTTCCAGAGTCAGGGGAACATGGACCGCCATCTGGTCGCCATCAAAATCAGCGTTGTAGGCCGCACAGACCAGCGGGTGCAACTGAATGGCTTTACCTTCAATCAGTACCGGCTCAAACGCCTGAATACCGAGACGGTGAAGCGTAGGAGCCCGATTGAGCAAGACGGGGTGTTCGCGGATCACATCATCAAGAATATCCCAAACCACCGACTCTTCACGCTCAACCATTTTCTTGGCCGCTTTAATGGTGGTTGCCAATCCACGCAACTCCAGCTTCGAGAAGATAAAGGGCTTGAATAGCTCCAGCGCCATACGCTTTGGCAGGCCGCATTGATGCAGACGCAAGGTCGGGCCAACAACAATCACTGAACGCCCGGAATAGTCCACGCGTTTGCCCAGCAGGTTCTGACGGAAACGACCCTGCTTACCCTTGATCATATCTGCCAGGGATTTCAACGGACGCTTGTTTGAACCGGTGATGGCCCGACCGCGACGACCATTATCCAGCAGGGCGTCGACGGCCTCCTGCAGCATACGTTTTTCATTGCGCACGATGATATCGGGGGCATTCAACTCCAGCAGGCGCTTCAAGCGGTTGTTACGGTTAATAACCCGGCGATACAGGTCATTGAGATCCGAGGTGGCGAAACGCCCGCCGTCCAGAGGCACAAGAGGACGCAGATCCGGCGGCAACACCGGCAACGCCTCCATCACCATCCATTCCGGTTTATTGCCCGAGTGCAGAAAAGCCTCCAGCAATTTCAACCGCTTGGACAGTTTCTTGATTTTCGTTTCGGAACGGGTATTGGGTATCTCCTCACGGATATCTGCAATTTCCTGCTCCAGATCGAGATCTTTCATCAGCTTCTGAATGCCCTCGGCACCCATCGTGGCCTCGAAGTCATCACCGAAATCTTCCATGGCCTGAAAGTATTCTTCATCGGTCAGCAGGTTGCCGCGCTCAAGCGTCGTCATACCTGGGTCCGTAACCACAAATGATTCGAAGTAGAGAACACGCTCGATTTCACGCAGGGTCATATCCAGCATTAAACCAATGCGGGAGGGTAGCGATTTCAGGAACCAGATATGGGCTACCGGACAGGCCAGCTCAATGTGGCCCATACGATCCCGACGCACTTTCGCCAGAGTGACCTCGACACCACATTTCTCACAAACGATACCGCGGTGCTTCATGCGTTTATATTTACCGCAAAGACACTCGTAATCCTTTACAGGACCAAAAATTTTGGCGCAAAACAAACCTTCACGCTCGGGCTTGAAGGTACGGTAGTTAATAGTCTCCGGCTTTTTCACTTCGCCATATGACCAGGACCGGATCATGTCCGGTGATGCCAGGCCAATACGTATGGCGTCAAACTCGCCGGTTTGATCCTGTGACTTGAGCAGATTCAGTAAGTCTTTCAATGCCTTTCTCCAGTGGGTGCTAGCTTTGCGCGGCGGACATTAGGTCCGCCCCCAACCTAATAATGACCGTTACTCGTTTTCCAACTCGATGTTGATAGCAAGCGAGCGTATTTCCTTAACCAACACGTTGAAGGATTCCGGCATGCCGGGCTCCATGCTGTGATCTCCATCCACAATGTTTTTATACATTTTGGTACGACCATTCACATCATCGGACTTGACTGTGAGCATTTCCTGCAAGGTATAGGCAGCGCCATAAGCCTCGAGCGCCCACACTTCCATTTCACCGAAGCGCTGACCACCAAACTGGGCTTTACCACCCAGTGGCTGCTGGGTGACCAGACTGTAGGATCCCGTTGAGCGGGCATGCATTTTGTCGTCCACCAAGTGATTCAGTTTCAGCATGTACATATAACCGACGGTTACAGGTCGCTCAAACTGGTCGCCGGAACGCCCGTCATAGAGCGTCATCTGCCCGCTTTCCGGTAAATCGGCCAAAGCCAGCAGAGCCTTGATCTCTTCCTCCTGTGCGCCATCAAACACGGGTGTCGCCATCGGCACACCTTTGCGGAGGTTGTTGGCCAACTCACCGACTTCCTTATCTGAAAGCGTATTCAGCTCGACCGGACTGGTACCGAGACCCACATCGTAGATCTGCTGCAGGAACTTGCGAATCTCGACAGTTTGCTGCTGAGCCTGGATCATACGATCGATTTTCTCACCCAGCCCCTTGGCAGCGAGCCCCATGTGCGTTTCAAGGATCTGACCGACATTCATCCTTGATGGCACGCCAAGTGGGTTCAAAACCACATCGACAGGCACACCATTTTCATCAAAAGGCATATCTTCCACGGGCATGATCACAGAGATAACACCCTTGTTACCGTGACGGCCCGCCATTTTATCGCCAGGTTGAATGCGACGTTTGACGGCCAGATACACCTTGACGGTTTTCAGCACACCGGGGGCGAGATCATCACCACTTTGCAGCTTGCTCTTTTTATCCTGATAACGCTCATCAAGTATTTTGCGACGTTCGGTCAACAACTCCTCTGCCCTGGCAACCTGTTCGTTCAGAGCGTCTTCGTTCATCCGCAACTTGAACCATTCTTCACTGGTATAGGCAGCGACGATTTCTTCCGTCAGCTTTTCGCCTTTTTTGAGACCGGGGGCCTTAACCACAGGCTGCCCTACCAATGCGGCACTCAGCCGTTCAAAAGTGGCATTTTCCATAATGCGGTATTCATCATTCAGGTCCTGACGGAACTGATCCAGCGCAGCCTTCTCGATTTGCAGGGAGCGCTGATCCTTTTCCAACCCGTCACGGGTGAACACCTGTACATCAATCACCGTACCCTTGGTACTTGAGGGAACCCTCAGAGAGGTGTCTTTCACATCAGAGGCTTTCTCACCAAAGATGGCGCGGAGCAACTTCTCCTCCGGCGTCAGCTGGGTTTCGCCCTTCGGCGTGACCTTGCCCACCAGAATATCGCCGGCCGAAACCTCGGCGCCAATGTAGACAATTCCGGCCTCCTCGACACGGGCCAGCGCCGCCTCGCCGACATTGGTAATGTCGGCAGTAATCTCTTCTGCCCCAAGTTTGGTATCACGCGCAGTACAGGTCAGTTCCTGAATATGAATAGTGGTAAAGCGATCCTCCTGAACCACCCGTTCTGAAATCAGAATCGAGTCCTCAAAGTTGTAGCCATTCCAGGGCATGAAGGCGATACGCATATTCTGGCCCAACGCCAGTTCACCCATATCCACAGACGGGCCATCGGCAAGAATATCACCGCGAGCTATAACATCGCCCTGACGGACAATCGGTCTTTGATTGATACAGGTATTCTGGTTGGAACGGGTGTACTTGGTGAGGTTATAAATATCAACACCGGCATCACCAGATTCAACTTCATCGTCATTGACACGCACAACAATCCGGCTGGCGTCAACGTTCTCGATGACACCACCGCGGCGACCGACCACACAGACACCGGAGTCCGATGCCACATGGCGTTCAAAACCGGTTCCCACCAGCGGTTTTTCAACCACTAGCGTCGGCACTGCCTGACGCTGCATATTGGAACCCATCAATGCGCGGTTGGCATCATCGTGCTCCAGGAATGGAATCAATGCTGCTGCAACCGACACCACCTGCTGGGGAGACACATCCATATAGTGAACATCTTCCGGCGGTTTAACCGTAAATTCACCAATATGACGAACATTGACAAGCTCATCGTTGAGCTCACCCTTCTCATTGACAGAGGCAGAGGCCTGAGCGATAACAAAATTGGATTCGTTAATCGCCGACAGGTATTCGATCTGATCAGTCACCTTGCGGTCAATCACCTTCCGATAAGGCGTCTCGAGAAAGCCGTAACTGTTGGTACGAGCATAGGCTGCCAAGGAGTTGATCAAACCAATATTTGGACCCTCGGGTGTCTCAATAGGACACACACGACCATAATGCGTAGGGTGTACGTCGCGGACTTCAAAACCGGCGCGTTCCCGTGTCAGACCGCCTGGGCCCAATGCCGACACGCGACGTTTGTGGGTGACCTCCGACAACGGGTTGTTCTGGTCCATAAACTGGGACAGCTGGCTGGAGCCAAAAAATTCTTTCATGGCCGCAGCCACCGGCTTGGCATTGACCAGATCCTGGGGCATCAATCCTTCGGATTCTGCTACAGAGAGGCGCTCTTTGACCGCACGCTCGACACGAACTAGGCCAATGCGGAACTGATTTTCGGCCATCTCCCCCACTGAACGAATTCGGCGGTTACCCAGGTGATCGATATCATCCACCACACCTTTACCGTTGCGAATGTCGATCAGAACCTTCATCACGTCGACAATATCTTCGCGGCTCAGGGTACCTTCACCCACTTCCTCTTCACGACCGAGACGACGGTTAAACTTCATCCGCCCTACGCCGGACAGATCGTAACGCTCCAGGCTGAAAAACAAATTATTAAACAGGTTTTCAGCAGATTCCTTGGTCGGCGGTTCGCCGGGACGCATCATTCGGTAAATTTCTACCAGCGCTTCAAGCTGGGTGCGACTGCTGTCACTGCGCAAAGTGTCAGAAATAAATGGACCACAGTCCAGATCATTCGTATAGATCGTCTCAACCGACTTCAGCCCGGCTTCGCGCAACTTATCGAGAGCTTCCTGGGTAATTTCAGTATTACACTCAAGCAGCAGCTCGCCAGTGTTTGGATCCACCAGATCCTTTGCCAGAGGACGACCGTAAAGGTAGTCAGTGGGCACTTCGAGCTTGCTGACATTCTCTTTTTCCAGCTCACGAATATGGCGCGCCGTGATCCGACGCCCCTCTTCAACAATAACCTTGCCGCCCTTGCCCTTGATATCAAATGCGGCAATATCGCCCCGCAGACGGGAAGGGACCAGATCCAGTGAGTAACTGCCGTCTTTAGCCAGGTTGAATGTGCTGGTTTCAAAAAACATTCCCAGCATTTCTTCTGAGCTGAACCCAAGCGCACGCAACAGGATAGTTGCCGGCAACTTACGGCGCCGGTCAATACGCACAAACACCAAGTCTTTCGGATCAAACTCGAAATCCAGCCAGGAACCGCGGTAGGGAATAATCCGCGCGGAATACAGCAACTTGCCGGAGGAGTGAGTTTTACCCTTATCGTGATCGAAAAACACACCTGGCGAACGGTGTAGCTGGGAAACAATAACCCGCTCGGTACCATTGATGATAAAGGTACCGTTATCCGTCATCAGGGGAATTTCCCCCATATAGACTTCCTGCTCTTTAATATCCTTGATTGCCTTGTTGGCAGACTCCTTGTCATAAATAACCAGACGCACACGAACTCTGAGCGGCACAGCGAAGGTAACACTGCGCAGCTTACACTCCTCTTCATCGAAGGATGGCTTGCCCAGCACGTAGTCAACATACTCGAGACTCGCATTACCTGAGTAGCTCACAATCGGAAAGACAGAATTAAATGCAGCATGCAGACCGGCATCCATCCGTTGCTCAACGGGAACACCTTTCTGTGTAAAATTTCGGTAGGAGTCGAGCTGAATCGCAAGAAGGAAAGGCAGGTCCATTACCTGTGGCAATTTGCCAAAATCCTTGCGAATACGTTTTTTCTCAGTGTACGAGTAAGCCATCATATTCCCCAGCACGTTCACTTGGTCCAATCGACCATCCAGCATTGCCCGGCTTTGCAGCCGTCCGGCCTTTTAACAAAAAGGCCTTGTCGATCCCGCTTTAGGCATCTGCCATAAGCAGGAAAAGGCCGGAGGGCGAAATCGCCCACCAGCCTGNGCCTGATANATTATCAGACAACCAGCGCGTCAAACCCGTAGAACTTACTTAAGTTCGACAGTTGCGCCAGCCTCTTCCAGTTCTTTCACGGCTGCGTCTGCATCCGCTTTGGAAACGCCTTCTTTAATAGCGGAGGGCGCACCGTCAACNAGGTCTTTGGCTTCTTTCAGCCCCAGACCAGTCAGGCTGCGAACAACCTTGATCACGTTGACTTTCTTCTCGCCTGCGGCGTTCAGAATAACGTCAAACTCGGTTTTCTCCTCGACTTCCGCAGCAGCCGCGGCAGCCGGTGCAGCAGCAACTGAAACAGCAGCAGCGGCAGATACACCAAATTTTTCTTCCATAGCTGATACGAGTTCCACAACGTCCATGACGCTCATTTCAGCAATTGCGTTCAAAATGTCATCTTTTGATAGAGCCATGACTCAATCTCCTGATAAAAAGTAAATTAAAGTAAACGATGTCGCCGATTAAGCAGCTTCCTGCTTTTGATCGCGAACAGCCGCTACAACACGTGTCACTTTGGTGGGGACTTCGTTGAACGTGCGAGCCAGTTTGGTAACTGGAGCAATCATTACGCTGACCAGCATTCCCAGAGCTTGCTCTCGGGTCGGCAGGGTAGCCAGAACGTCAACTTGTTCCTTACTCAACAGTTGTCCACTGACGGACAGCGCCTTGATCTCAAATTTGTCATTGGTCTTGGCAAATTCTTTGAANAGGCGAGCGGCAGCACCCGGATCCTCCATAGAGAAACCGAACAGTGACGGACCAGTCAGCACATCAGTCACGCATTCAAAATCCGTACCCTGAAATGCACGCTTCGCAAGTGTGTTGCGAATGACACGCAGGTCGATATTTTGTTCGCGAGCCTTCGCGCGGAGCTCAGTCATGTTCGTCACGTTGACGCCGCGAGCGTCAGCGATTACCAGTGACAATGCATTGCCAGCAGTCTCGTTAACTAGAGCGACGATCGCTTTTTTGTTTTCGAGATTCAATGCCACGAGATTATCTCCTGGATTTAATAGATCACCCCCGGGGGGAGCTCTCTACTGGTTTAAGCATCGATAAAANNACTATCGATACCGTTTCGGTGATCAAATCCAGCCAAAATATACTGAACCGGGTCACACCGTCTGCGTAGGCGTTTTTTTCAACGNCGGTTACANGAACCTGAAAATCACATTAGACCCCAAGGGGCACCTACGGTCTTTGACGGCCCGGGCGCGCNCAATAAAGCTCGCCACCCAGACCCCAAAGTTATTTAGGGGCTTGTATNCTGCCCCCCGNNATCAAGCCTCCAGAGAGGCCTGATCAATAATCAATCCTGGCCCCATAGTGCTGGAGANTGTTACTTTCTTCACATAGATNCCNTTGGCAGAAGCNGGCTTGATCTTTTTCAAATCGGCAATCAATGCTTCAAGGTTCTGCTTCAANGCACCAGCCTCAAAAGNCAAGCTGCCAATGCCACCATGAATAATGCCGTTNTTGTCAGCACGGAAACGCACCTGCCCGGCNTTGGCATTTTTTACTGCAGTCACNACATCGGGGGTCACTGTGCCAGTTTTTGGNTTAGGCATCAGGCCGCGGGGACCGAGCACCTGACCNAGCTGACCAACCACCCGCATTGCCGCAGGGTCTGCAATCACNACATCAAAATCCATATTACCGGCTTTGATCTGCTCAGCCAGGTCNTCCATTCCGACNAGATCGGCGCCGGCAGCCNTGGCCGCTTCGGCAGAATCACCTTGNGTAAATACNGCCACACGTACGGTCTTGCCNGTGCCGTTAGGCAANGTGGTTGCACCGCGTACTGCCTGATCGGATTTNCGGGGATCAATTCCCANNTTNACAGCCACATCAACGGTTTCAGTAAATTTGACGCTGGAGAATTCTTTCANCAATGCAATGGCTTCACTGATGGGATACAGCTTNCCAACNTGNACTTTTTCCTGGATCGCACGAACACGCTTGGATGGCTTAGCCATTTACACACCCTCCACATCAAGACCCATTGCACGGGCGGAGCCGGCAATGGTACGAACGGCAGCATCCATATCAGCTGCGGTGAGGTCGGCCATTTTCGTACTGGCAATCTCTTCCAGTTGTGCGCGCGTCACCTTGCCTACTTTGGCCGTATTGGGCCGACCGCTACCACTTTTGATTCCCGCAGCTTTTTTCAGCAGAAATGAAGCCGGCGGAGTTTTCATGGTGAACGTGAAGCTGCGATCACTATAGACAGTAATCACAACAGGTACCGGAGCACCCGGTTCCATTCCCTGAGTCTGCGCATTGAACGCCTTGCAGAACTCCATAATATTAACGCCGCGCTGGCCCAGCGCAGGACCTACCGGCGGNCTGGGNTTAGCNTGNCCAGCGGCCACNTGAAGCTTGATGTAAGCATCAATTTTCTTTGCCATCTTGGTTTCTCCTNTAATGGGTATTAACGCCTCAGNANTTTGACNTCCNTCNCTGGCTCCCCGTCACCNCCCCCCATGNGAAGCGACAATACAATTATTGCNTCAGGCTTTTTCCACCTGGGTAAACTCCAGCTCAACNGGNGTGGAACGACCAAAAATCGANACCGAAACCCTCAGTCGACTCTTATCGTAGTTAACCTCNTCCACAACACCNTTGAAATCGTTAAACGGNCCATCAGTTACCCTGACAACCTCACCGGCTTCNAACACGGTTTTTGGTCTCGGCTTATCTTCCGAATCCTGCACGCGCTGCAGGATCATNTCTGCNTCTTTGTCCGTNATNGGTGCGGGCTTGTCTGCCTTACCACCAATGAANCCCATAACTCTGGGCGTTTCTTTCACCANGTGCCAGGTATCATCACCNAGNTCCATCTGCACCAGCACATATCCNGGGAAAAANTTTCGTTCACTTTTGCGTTTTTGACCGCCCCTAATCTCCACCACCTCTTCAGTGGGAACCAGGATTTCGCCAAAACGATCTTCCATNCCATACAGAGCCACACGCTCTCTCAGAGCAGCGGCAACTTTCTTTTCGTAGCCTGAATAGGCGTGAACGACATACCAGCGCATCTGAACCTCTTAGCCAATNACCATTGTGGCGAGCCAACCGAATAGTGTGTCGAGACCCCAGAGAATCAGCGACATCACGAGCACCACCACAACCACCATCAGGGTTGTTTGATTACGCTCCTGCCGTGTTGGCCAGACNACNCGNCGCGCTTCCGTGTAGGCACCGCGCAACAGNGTAATAAAACCGTCACCTTTACGGGTTTGCAGTGCAACAAAGCCAGCCACCAAGGCTACNGCCAGTATCGCTATAACCCGATATAACAGCGACTCTGTTGCAAAATAATAGTTGCCGTAGATAGCGGCGCTGACCAGCAGCACGACAAGCAGCCATTTGAGGCCATCTAATCGATACTGCTTTTCTTCCGTTGCCGAACTCATTCTCGGATAGCACCCCTACTGACCGNGCCCGCNTTTTGCAGAGGGCACACAGGNTTAAGATTGGCAGGCCAGGAGGGACTCGAACCCCCAACAGCCGGTTTTGGAGACCGGTGCTCTACCAATTGAACTACTGGCCTGTCGCGTCACCTTAAAACAAAACTAACTTGACCATNGGGCTGAAACTGCNAAAACGCACTTCANCCACAGGGNTCATTCAAAAAACACNATTACTCAATAATTTTAGCGACCACGCCGGCACCGACCGTGCGGCCACCTTCACGAATCGCNAAGCGCANCCCGTCTTCCATCGCAATCGGCGCAATCANCGTCACNGTCATCTGGACGTTATCTCCAGGCATAACCATNTCCACACCCTCAGGCAGCTCACAGGCNCCTGTCACATCCGTGGTACGGAAGTANAACTGNGGACGGTAGCCNTTGAANAACGGCGTGTGACGCCCTCCCTCGTCCTTNGACAGCACGTAAACCTCTGCCTCAAACTTGGTNTGNGGCTTGATGCTGCCCGGCTTACACAANACCTGACCGCGCTCAACGTCATCACGCTTNGTTCCGCGAAGCAGAACACCNACGTTCTCACCAGCACGACCTTCGTCCAGCAGCTTCCGGAACATCTCAACACCGGTGCAGACNGTCTTGGTGGTATCCCGGATACCCACAATCTCGATCTCTTCGCCCACTTTGACAACACCGCGCTCAACGCGACCCGTCACCACTGTGCCACGCCCAGAGATCGAAAATACGTCTTCGATCGGCATCAGGAACGGCTGGTCAATCGCACGCTCCGGCTCAGGAATATAGGCATCCAGCGCCTCGACCAGCTTGCGGACCGCCGTGGTACCCAGCTCGTTGTCGTCTTCACCGTTCAGCGCCATCAGGGCTGAACCGGCAATAATAGGGGTATCGTCACCCGGGAAGTCATAGGCATCCAGCAGCTCACGGAGCTCCATTTCAACCAGTTCGATCATCTCATTGTATTCTTCAGAGCCAACACCACCGCAATCTTCTGCCAGCAGGTCCGCCTTGTTCAGAAACACCACAACGTAAGGAACACCCACCTGACGGGACAGCAGGATATGCTCCCGGGTTTGCGGCATCGGGCCATCCGTCGCGCCACACACCAGAATCGCACCATCCATCTGTGCAGCACCGGTGATCATGTTCTTCACATAGTCGGCGTGACCCGGGCAGTCAACGTGTGCGTAGTGACGGCTCGGAGAATCGTATTCAACATGGGATGTCGCAATCGTGATACCGCGCTCGCGCTCTTCCGGCGCATTATCAATACCATCAAAGGCCATCGCCGAGCCACTGCCCCAAGTTTCGAAACAAACCCGCGTCAGCGCCGCTGTCAGGGTCGTCTTACCGTGGTCAACGTGGCCAATCGTGCCAACGTTTACGTGGGGCTTGTTACGTTCAAACTTTGCTTTTGACATGACGAGCACTCCTCATTAAAACTGGCACCTGAGATAAAAACACCACGGAGCATACCCGGGGAGAAAAACTGGAGCTCATAACCGGATTTGAACCGGTGACCTCTTCCTTACCAAGGAAGTGCTCTACCGACTGAGCTATATGAGCAAAAACACACCTAGACAGGCATTGGAGCGGGTAGCGGGAATCGAACCCGCATCATCAGCTTGGAAGGCTGAGGTTCTACCACTGAACTATACCCGCTACGCTTACAACACTCCGTCAAATAATAAAGTGTCGATTGACTGCTCAATCGACACCAACCCCGTCAGGGGTAATTACCTTATTCACATTTGCTCGAGAAGATAGACCATTTAACCCTTTAAATAATATCCGTCTTCTTTATGCCAACCTGAGATCACTCCTCAACAGCGATTGCCTAGCTGCCGAGGCACAGTGCTATTCGCGCTCCCGGGTAAGGCATATCAGGCACACCAACCTATCGTGCCTGCTCTAAAATCTGGTGCAGGGGGGTGGATTCGAACCACCGAAGCTTTCGCGTCAGATTTACAGTCTGATCCCTTTGGCCGCTCGGGAACCCCTGCGAAAAAGGCTGGACATTGTCCATGCCATCAGTTTGGCTGTCAAACAGGTCGCCAAAACTGAACTAATTGGAGCTGGCGAGAGGAGTCGAACCCCCGACCGGCTGATTACAAGTCAGCTGCTCTACCAACTGAGCTACGCCAGCTCTATAAAAACCCCGCTATTAAATCGGGAGCGCGATTCTAGTGAAAGTTGACACTATAATCAACCATTGCCGCAATCTGGATGACTGTTTTCCACTTTTAAACCTGTCGTCACATGAGCAGCCCTATTGCCGGGGGATCTGAAGTCGCCTTATTCAATCGGGACCAGATCAACACAAGCCTCATTAATAACCTGTCGTCCAATATTTTTATCTTGCTGATCGAGGACGTCTGCCAGGTCTTTCGGTATCTGCTGTTCCGAGTACCGGCGCAGCTGCAACCAAAGCTCTTCTCGCGTGCTGACACGGGGAACGATCACCACGGGATACCCCTGATCTGCCAGCTCCCGCTGATAGTGTTCCATATTGCTTTTATCACTGAATACCCCGAGGGTGATCCCATTTCTGTATTCACCTTCGGCAATCAAAAAACTATCAATCTCCTTGCTTCGCAAGTCTTTGAGCATCTTGCTGGCTTCCGCTTGAGAGCCGAGAGGCGGGATAATCAACCAATAACCCTCGCTAATTGTGGTGGCCCGCCAAACAAGCTCTTCACCATAACGGTAGGGCGACAGCTGCTGATAGAGTTCCTGAGGATTGACATCGACCAGGGGACCGATAAGCAGGCAAAGATTGGATTCTCGGGCATTATCGAGCGACAAGGCATCTATAGCGGTGCGTGTATGGTTATTATCCGATATCGGCTGCTGGTCAGATGCCTCTTCAGGCCTAGCAGGCACCTCCCCCACCAACAGGAGCGAGGCATAGTTGTCATTCTCTTGATAGGCCAATCCGGTTTGCACACTATCAAGTTGACCTGCACGAAAGACGGCCCCGTTGTAGAACCAATAGCCCGCCACGAGGTTGATTAAAATCAAAACAAAAAACAGCCAGCGCACTGGTCAACGCCTACGGAAACATGACTTCAAGACCGTCCAACACCAAATCTCTAACATAAATGCAATCTCCACCCAGAGCACCGATGAGCGCGGAGCCGTCTCCACCAGTGACGATGACTTTTACGGGCTGTGTATTTGTCTGCAAGGTCGCCCTTGATGCCTCAATCAGTGTCTTGATCATCAAATATGCGCCATGACTTACCGCTTCACCAGTTGTTTTCCCCGGCAAACAATCCGCAATCGAAAGAGGCTCAAGCCGAATATTACTGGTTCCCCGATTAAGCGATTGATAAATCATCGAGAACCCGGGCACGATGTAGCCGCCGAGGTGATAACCTTGCCCATTGAGCAAATCCACCGTGATAGCCGTACCTGCATCCACGACGACACAGGCACCTTTAAACTGATCTCGCACAGCCAGCAGCGCCAGCCAGCGATCCACCCCCATGGATGAAGGCTCAAGATAACCGCAGTGCACTCCTGCGGCTTCACGGGTGGTTCTGGCCTGCTGCAATCGGCACCCCCACTGGGCTGCCTGCTTCTCAAGCTCCTCAACGACAGTCCTGCCACCTACACTGGAAAGACGAATTCGAGTGGGAAGCCCCTCTGTTTCAACCGCCGCCAGCAGAGTTTTGATATCTGTGACCGGCGGCTTGCAATCAGGCACTCCATTCTTGACGACTCGCCATTTGATTCGACTGTTTCCTGTGTCGATGTCGATAATCATCCTGCGCTCCTGACACTGATTTCGCCACCACTGAAAAGCTTGATCTCTTCACCAACCTCCAGTTTCAATGCCCCGCTCTCGTCCACGCCTCTGGCAATACCCTGAATCGTTTTATTCATCAGCAACAGGCTGACTTCTTTGTCGGCATTGATATCAGATTGCAACCACTCCTCACGATAGGCTTCAAATCCAACCTCATGAAAATTTGCCAGCAAGGCCATCATTTCTTCAATGATGGCGGCAGCCAATCCATTTCGACTTACCGGCTGCCCCGATACTGAGCGGATGTCTGTCCACGGCTGATCGATAAGTTTACCGTTTTTATCGGACATACCCAGATTGATACCAACGCCCACAACCACTTGGCAGAAGCCGGAGGGGTCACCCAGAATCTCCAACAAAATCCCGCCCACCTTTTTGTTTTCCAGGAATAAATCGTTCGGCCATTTGAACATCAGCCCATCGACGCCACAGGACTTAATGGCACGCCTTACGGCCACACCAACCGCAAGACTCAGACCTTCTAGCACCTGCACAC
>PANQ01000005.1 GCA_002707685.1 Porticoccus sp.
CCCTGCGCCCACAGCCGCCTCGGTAAAGGCGACATCCACAGCATCCATGGAGACAAAGAAGCTCGCTGACAACAGGCCATAGATCCCCGCCAGCATCACGCAGGCAAACAGATCCCTCTGCCGGGCAATGGCCAGCGCAGTGACTACCAGAAGTAGTAGCAGCGTAATATCCAGGACTAGTTCGATGGAAGTACTCCCGTCGTCGTCAACATGATTCCTTCAGATGCACTACCAAGAGATCTGACAGAAGAAATGATCTGCACCCGCCTCCGGTTTGAGATGCCAGAGTTATTGTTCATTATTCTCATTGACCAGCGGCTGAAGGTTTCCATGGAGCGCCGCTTTGGTCAGTGCGTGACTGGCAACCGGGCTCGTGATTAGAATAAACAGTAAAATCAACAGCAACTTGAAAGACATAATACTCCAACCCGCAAGCAGCATCAGGCCGAGCAGAATCAGTGTAGTGGCCAGCGTTTCCGTAACACCTGCAGCATGCATCCGGGTGAAAAAATCGGGGAACCTCAGTACACCGACAGCACCAGAAATGATCAGAAATGCGCCCAGTAAAAGACAGACAGAGCTCAACACAGTCACCATGCCGGCAAGCATCAGAGGGACCCTCCCTCTTCTTCACTATGGCTGTATTCAAAATACCTGAGCACGCCAACAATGCTGATGAAGTTGATTAATGCATACACCAGTGCAATATCCAGGAAGTCGGGCCGACCGAACAAAAAACCGATTACTGCGATCAGCAGTACGGTTTTGGTACCAAACAGATTAACAGCCAGAATGCGGTCATAAATCGTGGGGCCGAGCAACGCACGGACAATCGCCATCACCATCACAACCAGAATTGCCACTGCACTTGCAATCAACATCTAAAGCTCCAGATCTGCAACGCGCCGATTCATTTCACCATCCTTCAGTTCGGCTATATTTTCTGCTGTCAGAGCATGTACCAACACTGTAGCGCCTTCGATATCCATCGACACAGTGCCCGGCGTCAGGGTTATGGAATTGGCGTAGATGACCTTTCCCATATCCGTCTTCTGACTCAACGGCAACCTGGCAACACAGGGACTGATCGCTTTATTGCCCAACCAGATGCGTTTCACCACATCAATATTGCTGAGAATAATCTTACCCACCAGCCAACAGTAGAAAAATGAGATATGCCCGCTCAGGTGAAGGGGCTGGGATTCATGGTCGACCACATCCATACGATGGGAAACCCAGACGGCAAATACCACGGAAAAAGCGCCGAGCGACAATAACAGTGGCGAATAGTGGCCAGAATTTCCAAGCCACAACACCATCAGTACAAAAGCAAGGCTCAGGCAGTGTTTCATGATAGTCCGTCGATGATCCGCATGAGATGGGTATTAATACCTCGTTATATTTATAAATTCTTTAAAATGCCGACAATACTCTATTTATTGGAGAAGGGCTTGTCGAGCACTACGGCAAGAATATATTTGTCATTCTGATCTGCCGTTATCAACACCGCAAATGGGCTGAAGCATTTTTTTGTTATCCAAAGCCGCCTCACTATTAATTTTTGTAGCGAGATCGTCAAGTGTCATTTGATGGGAAGCTCCCCCTGAGCAAACACAAGACCACTTGCAACATCAGCAGGCCGGGAAGAAAAGTGTATCGGGTTTGCGCAGAATTGACAGGAAGAAAGAAATTGCCGCCCCGTCATTTTGGCCAGAGCACAAGCATTCGCCACCACCGCACCCCATAACATCATGGAGACAAAATCCGGTCTCGACATTCGTTTCAGCACGGCAACCATAAGGTCCCTACTTGTTATAATAATTTGCCGGGTACTTGCTCATTGTTGCCAAAAAAGCTTTGCTAAAAGCGCCAAAAAGTATGTCAAATAAGCATCACTTTTGCACACAATATTTTGCGATACAGAAAAGCCTGAGCAGACAACCCATCGGTTCTGCCAGACTGGCAGATACTCCCTTAGCGCAGACAGGAACCCGACCAACAGACGGGATGATCATTGTCTTTTATTCGCTCTGACCTGACCGCAACTCAGGGTTGCCAGGCGCATCATCCGGCCGACTGACAGCAGTAGACTTTTCTCCATTCTGCAAGGCGGCCAGAGCGCCGGAAAGCTCGGAAAATATTTTGCAGTTGGTCCCATCCGGGCGAAAACCTGCTCGCGACAGTGTTTTCAGTGGCTGGAACTGAACATCTGCCAAAAATAGGCGCGTACCGGATGCACGGCAAGTATCAAGCAATTTATAAAGCGCCACCACGCCGCCAGAATCGAGGATTGATACGCCATCCAGGTACAGCACGAGACCCTTTTGCCCCTTGCCTAACTGGGCCAACTCGCCGAAAACACGGTCTGCTGCTGCAAAAAATAGTGGACCATTTATTTTCAATACACGCCAACCATCGGGGATTTCACCATCGATCATTTTTTTATTGCGGGAGATATCGCTGATTTTTGTCATTTCGGCAATCTCTTTCATGAACAGCAAAGATGCCAGAACAAGACCCGCAGTAATCGCAATCACCATGTCAAACAATATTGTCAGGGAAAAGCAGACCGCAAACACCAGCACATCGCTCGGCGGAGCGGTTTTCAGCAAGTGCGCGATCCGGGATGTCTCGCTCATTTTCCAGGCAACGACCACCAATAGCGCCGCCATGCTGGCCATAGGCATAAACGATAAAAGCGAGGAAAACCATACCACGGCAGCCAACACCACCAGGGCGTGAATCATTGGCGCGATGGGCGTCAGCGCACCAGCCTTCAAATTGGCAGCCGAACGGGCAATCGCAGCCGTGGCTGTAATCCCGCCAAAAAAGGGCGCGATAATATTGCCAATGCCCTGCCCCAACAATTCACTGTTGGCACTGTGCTTGGTACCAGATGCGCAATCCAGTACCACGGCACACAAAAGTGACTCAATGGCCGCGAGCATCGCGATAGCAAAAGCCGCCGACAGCAGATCCTGAGCTACAGACCAACTGAATACCAATGGTACCTCGCCCGACTGCGTTCTTTGCCAAGGCCATTGAATATCCGGCAATACCGATGAAATACCCGCCCCGACCGTTCCATCGGGGAGAACAAAACTGAAAGTGGATCCAACTGTGGCAATACCCGCACCCTGTTGATTCAGCGTTACTGCCACCAAACTGCCGACAATGACCGCCGGCAGGTGCCCCGGAACAGGGCTTTTCAGCAGAGGCCAGAGCAGCATCACCAACAATGTGGTCAGTCCTGTGATCAGACTCCACACTGAGAAATCGGGCAAAGCGCTGATCAGTGCCAATACCTTATCGGTAAAATGAACTGGCATATCTGTAATATGCAAGCCCAGAAAGTCCTTGAGTTGCAGGACGGCAATCACAACTGCAATCCCCCCGGTGAAGCCGAGCGTCACCGGCTCCGGGATGTATTCGATGAAACGCCCGAGTCGCAATAGCGCCATCACAACCAGTATGATACCGGCCAGGATACTGGCCACCAGTAGGCCGGGCAGTCCATATTGCTGAACAACCGGGTAGAGAATAACGACGAATGCAGCGGTAGGACCGGAAACACTAAAACGCGACCCGCCGGTCAACGGAATAACAAAACCCGCAATAATGGCCGTATAAAGCCCATACTGTGGCGCAACACCACTGGCGATTGCCAACGCCATGGCAAGAGGAATGGCGATAATGCCAATGGCAATGCCAGCCATGGCATCCTTGAAAAAAACCTTTGAGTTGTAGGGAGTGTCACCCAGAGACGTACGCAAACCATGGGCAATTTTTAGTGAAAAAAGGTGCGCGCGATGGGCCATAGGGAAAACCTGAAGCGGCAGAAACTATTGAGTTTACGGACCAGACAAATTAACATTCAATTAACATAATAACTGAAAACCGCTCTAGCGAGAATCGCCTGATGGAAAATCGAACTGCCAGATTGACACTACTGATTGATCCGAAGAAAAAAGCCATCTTTGAAAGGCTGTGTGCCAACGAAGATGTCACCCCTTCTCAAAAGATTCGCCAGTTTATCAGGGAGTATGTCGAAGACAACCTAGGGCCTGACTGGCGAAATGAGGTCTTTGGCGATGAAGACAAAACTGGCTAACAGCGCTGCAGGGCCTGACTCCTGCACAGAAAACGATGCCCTGATCAGCTGATTTGTTCGGTAAACGGCTTGCCCGTCAGCTCCAAAACAATCTCTTTTTTGCAGGTCAGGATTGTCACCTGATTTTCATTGCTCCAGTCCATACTGACCAGATCATCCATGAGCTCATCATCCAGCGCATCTGGCTGGTTGCTCTCGGCATAACTGATAACCTCGGGGAAGACGATACGCAGGGACGGTTCTTCATCAGAGGGGTCGTCGAGACACTCAATAAAGAGCAGACGCACATCGACATCGTAAACCAGGTTATAGATATAGGGGGACGTTTCGCCCAGCAGTTCGGCAGTCAGCGTCATAATGTTTCTCAACAGCGATATATGGGAGGCTATCGTACCCTATTTTGTGGCGATCTATTGGATTGGCGAGAACAATCTTGCCAATTTCGTCAGCGAATGGAATATCAGACTGCGTTTTTCCAGTGATTCAACCGTCAATGGCCTACAGCCACTGAAGTCATCTAGCAACATCGCCTCCACTTCTTGGGCAAACGCCCAATCCCTGACCATCACAGTAATCTCGAAGTTAAGGTGAAACGAGCGATTATCAAAATTGGCAGTTCCCACATATGCACGGTCATCGTCCACCAGCACAACTTTCTGATGCAAAAAACCGCGCTGATACTGAAAAGCCTGGATACCGTCATACTGCATATCCATTAGCGCGGCAAACGAAGATAACTGCACCAGCCGGTTATCAGTGATACCCGGCAACATAAGACGCACCTCAACACCACGCAGAGCCGCCAGCTTCAGGGCATTACTAATCGATTCATCGGGAACAAAATAGGGACTGACAATCCAGATGCGTTCCCTGGCACTGTTGATGGCATGTAAAAACATCAACTGACAGGAGTCCAGCAGATCAGCCGGACCACTCGGCAGTACCAGCACCTGCTGATCATTTGGCATACTCTCCGGATGCCAGTTCATGGCGGGCACCTCACCTGTGGCCCAATACCAGTCTTCCAGGAAAGAAACCTGCGTCCCTTTCACTGCCGGTCCTTCCAGTTGAACATGGGTATCCCGCCAGGGTTTGAGACGAGGATGGCGGTGGCGATACTCATCACCGAGATTGGCCCCGCCAACAAAAGCACACCGCCCATCCACGACAACCACCTTGCGATGGTTGCGGAAATTGATTTGAAAACGCCGACGTTTACGCCAGCGCCAGGTGCGAAAGGGCTCAATTGCTATCCCCGCTTCCCGGCAGACCCGCAAATAGCGACGGGTCAACTTGAAGCTGCCAATGGCATCGAAGAGAAAATAAACCCTGACACCCTGACGGGCTTTTGCCGCCAGCCGCTGTAAGAGTTCGTTGCCCAAACGGTCGTCGCGAACAATATAAAACTGCACCAGTATGTAGTCTTCGGCGCTGTCTATCGCTGCAAAAATGCGCTCGAAAATCTGCTCCCCATTGATCAGCAATGACACCCGGTTGCCACGGGTGAATGGCATCAGAGCCAACTGTTCAAGAAGTTGAACAGCGGCGGGAGCATCGCCGGGCAGACTGAAGCCCTGGGCCATTTCCGACAGCAGCTTTTGGGCGATCCGCTGTATTTCCAAATCGCCTTTACGACGTGCCTCCACATAGCCGTAGAACCGCCGCTGCCCAAACAGGAGATAAACAGGTACCACCAACGGCGGTAAAAAGATCAACCCCAGCGACCAGGCTATGGCCCCCTGGGTCGTACGGGCTTTGAAAATGGCTTCGATTGCCAGCGCAGTACCCAATATCACAGTCAGAATATAGACCGGCAGCCAGAACTCACCGATCCACTGCCAGCCCTGACCAATCAGCACCAGGGGTGGCCAGAGCCAATGACCCACGGGTTAGCCTCCCCTGCCGGTCGATGGTGGACTATCGGGATTGGAATCACTGGTGGCGAGGCCCGCGCCACACCATTTGCAAAAACTGGCATCCCTGTCATGGCCTGCCTTGACGCAGTTGGGACAGGGATACAAGGATTTTTCCCGCTGCATTTCACCGGCCAGTTCAGCCGTGATGATGCCCGTGGGTATGGCAATAATGGAATAACCGGTCAGCATCGCCAGCGTGGCAATAATTTGCCCTGATACCGTGTGAGGCGTGATATCACCGTAACCAACCGTAGTCAGTGTCACGATGGTCCAGTAAATGCTTTTGGGGATACTGGTAAAGCCATTTGCGGGGCCTTCCACAACATACATCAGACAACCGAACAGTGTGCTCAATACCAGAACGCAGGAAAAGAAGATAAAAATTTTCCGTCGGGCCTGACGTATGGATCTCATCAGCACATCGGCTTCAGATAGGTATCGAACCAGCCTCAACACCCGAAAAACGCGCAATACCCGCAACAGGCGAATAATGAGCAAATAATGGGCACCGGTAAAAAACAAGGCCAGGTAGGAGGGGATAATCGAAACCAGGTCAATCAGACCATAAAAGCTGAACAGGTATTTGCGGCGGTTGGGGGAGCAGAAAATACGCAGGCCGTATTCCACGGTAAACAGCGCTGTAAAAAACCATTCCACGGAAAAAAACAACAGTGCGTAACGGCTACTGAGAGTTTCAACCGTGGTCAGTATGACAGCCAGCACACTGATCAAAATGGCATAGATCAGAAATATATCAAAACGTTGCCCCGCTTTGGTATCCGTACCAAAAATGACCCGGTAAAGTTGTTCGCGCAATTGCTGTTTGTCCATGGTGTGTCAACGACGCCCCTTTATTATTTGATGATTCACCGCCATACCGACAGATTGATCAATCCTAAAGGTTGCAGCCCGGTTTGGGTAGTTAATCACGCCACTCAAAATCCGGCCATCAGACTACTGTCCACACCATCAAGGCCTATACTTGACTCATGGATCAGCCAACCCCGCTTCTTCGCTCCCTGTCACTCCTGGAAATCAGTTTTTATGGCATAGGGACTATTGTTGGTGCAGGGATTTACGTACTACTGGGCAAGGTTGTCAGCGACAGCGGCATGATGGCGCTATGGGCCTTTCTTCTGGCGGCGGTGGTTGTCTGTTTCAGTGCCGCCTCATATACGGAACTTTCCCGACGGTTTCCCTACTGCGCAGGGGAGCCCGTATCTATCGTGGAATCGCTCAGATCCAGACACTTGGGTGCCCTCGTGGGGTATGCACTGGTATTGGGTGCCATTATTTCCGCGGCCACAATCACCCGGGGCTTTACCGGTTATATGGGCGTTTTTTCCCATCTACCCGATTGGTCGATGATGACAATACTGATCATCACCCTTACCGCCATTCCCGCAACACTGCTGGCTAGCAGCCTGGTATTCGCCTTTGCCCTCTGGCTACCGGTCACAACCCTTGCCAGGGCCACCAGCTGCCTGATACTGCTCGTATTTACCCTCGTCAATCTATCCCTGTTATCCTTACACTATCGAGAGCGACAACGGGGACCATTACAGCTGGGCTTACCGGCGATTGGCGCATTACTCTGTATTGGCTTTCTTGTTATTCAAATCTGGAGCTGATCATGACATTACCCCGGGAAATGGCATGCATTGAAATCGGTAAACCCGGTTCGGCGGAGGTGCTCACTGCCACCCACCGCCCTGTGCCAATACCTGGTGATAATGAGGTGCTGATTCGCGTGCGGGCTGCGGGTGTTAACCGGCCTGATGTGCTGCAACGCCAGGGGCGGTATCCACCACCACGGGGGGCCTCGGATATTCCCGGTCTGGAGGTGGCCGGGGAAATTGTTTCCGTAGGCAGGAATGAAGCGAACTGGCAGGTGGGACAATCGGTGTGTGCACTCCTCAATGGCGGCGGTTACAGCGAGTATGCCATTGCCCATGAAACCCTTTGCCTGCCGATTCCATCGCCCTTTAACCTGATTCAGGCCGCGGCCATTCCGGAGACATTCTTTACGGTCTGGAGCAATCTGTTCCAGCAAAATACTCTACAGCCAGGGGAAACCCTTCTGGTTCACGGCGGCAGTAGCGGTGTTGGAACCACCGCAATCCAGCTGGCGAATATGCTGGATCATCGCGTATTCACCACAGCGGGCAGCGACGAAAAATGTGCCTATTGCCTGCAACTCGGTGCCGAGTCCGCGATCAACTACCGGGAGCAGGATTTTGTCGAGGAGGTGAAAGCACTCACGGATGGCGCGGGTGCAGACGTGATTCTCGACATGGTGGGCGGTGACTATATCGGCAGAAATATCCATGCCGCGGCATTTCGCGCACGCATTCTGTCAATCGCATTCCTCAAGGGTTCCAGAGTGGAAGTGGACCTGATGCCCGTCATGCTGAAACAACTGGTACTGACCGGCTCCACGCTGCGGGCCCGTCCTGTATCGGAAAAAGCTGCTATTGCTAGGTCTGTACTGGATAAGGTCTGGCCATTGCTGGAAAATGGTGCCATTGCGCCAGTTATCAATGAAACTTTCCCGCTGGCCCAGGCCGCCAAAGCCCATCAACTGATGGAAAGTAGCGAGCATATTGGCAAAATTGTACTCACACTGGACTAAAACCCGGAAAACCCTGTCACCATGAGCAAAGAATCTCGTCTTGTATATTCCACGGAGAGCGGGCGTATCAAGTCCGGCAATGCTGCATCGGCCAGACCTGCCGGTGATGGCATTGTACGTATACGCCGTGAAACCAGCGGCCGAAAGGGCAAGGGCGTAACCACGATCAGTGGTCTCGAAATGAGCGATAGCGAACTGAAGCCCCTGGCAAAAAAACTCAAGGAACTTTGCGGTACCGGGGGTTGTATCAAAGATGGCATTATCGAAATTCAGGGTGACCACCGGGAAAAGATTCGCGACACGCTGATCAGTCAGGGCCATACCGTCAAGTTTGCCGGGGGCTGACCGATGTCGGTAACCGCACCATACGGCAGTTGGGCATCGCCCATCGTCCCCGCGCTGCTCACCAGCGCTGTACCCGGGTACGCCTGGCCTCGAATGGATCGTGGCAATCTTTACTGGCTGGAGTCCCGCCCGTGGGAAAACGGTCGATCGGTCATTGTACAAAAAGACCCGCAAGGTAATATCAGGGATGTTCTGCAGGCACCCCTCAGCGCCCGCAGCAAGGTACACGAATACGGTGGCATTCCCTACCTGGTGGCTGACGATACGCTTTACTTCTGTCTTCAGGACGATCAGCGTCTCTACGCTCAGGACCTGAGTGTGCTCGATGCGATCCCGCGCCCACTCACCCCCGAAAGTGACTACCGGTTTGCTGATTTTTGTCTGGATCGCAAACGCCAGCGGCTGATTTGCGTGGCAGAAAACCATGCACAACCGGGGGAGCCGGAAAATCTTCTAGTTTCGGTACCATTGGACCGGTCAATGGTCATTCAACGGCTCTGTGAAGGCGCGGACTTTTACGCTTATCCAAGGCTCGACAAGCACAGCGAGCAGCTGTGCTGGATCAGCTGGGATCATCCGGACTTACCCTGGGACAACACCCAGCTCTGGCTGGCAGAACTGGACGCCAACGGCCACCCTGTCGAGCCACGTCTGCTTGCCGGAAACGGCCATGAATCGATTGTACAGCCCTGCTGGGCCCCGGATAACCAGTTGTATTTTGTCTCTGACCGCGACAACTGGTGGAACCTGTACCGATGGGCCCCCGATAGCGATCACATCTCGGCCCTGTTGCCGATGGCGGCTGAGTTCGCCACCCCTCTCTGGGTATTGGGTATGTCCAACTATGGTTTCTGCGAGGACGGGACACTGGTCTGCAGTTATACGCAGCAGGGGAGCTGGCAACTGGCCACGTTGCCGCCCGGCAACCAGACCCTGCAACCGGTTTCAACCGACTTCACCCAGATCTCAGACCTCTATTGTGAAGGCAATCGCGCATGGCTGGTGGGGGGATCTGCCACCCGGGGAGCAGAGCTGGCACAATTGGACACCTGCAAGAGAGATACTCAACCAGGCCAGCTCAGCGTATTGGCCAGGAGCAGTTCACCCGCTATTCAATCCGGTTATCTGTCCCGCCCTCAGCCAGTCAGCTTTCCAACCAGTGGCGGGGATATTGCTCACGGATTTTTTTACCCGCCGGCAAACCCCGGGTTTAGTGGTCCGACAAACGGCTTGCCGCCGCTCCTCGTCGTCTGCCATGGCGGTCCAACCGGGGCAACCGGTTCCGCCCTCAACCTTAAAATCCAGTACTGGACCAGTCGGGGCTTTGCCGTACTGGATGTGAACTACCGGGGCAGCACTGGTTATGGACGTCAATACCGCCAACAACTCCAGGGCCAGTGGGGCATCGTCGATGTGGAAGATGTGACGGCAGGTGCCCGCTATCTGATCGAACAACAGAAAGTCGACCCACAGAAAATTGCTATCCGGGGCAGCAGTGCCGGTGGCTATACGGTACTGGCCGCATTGTGTTTCCGGGATATGTTCAAGGCGGGAGCCTGCCTGTACGGTATTGGCGACCTCGAAACACTGGCCCGCGATACCCATAAATTCGAGTCCCGCTACCTCAACCGTCTGGTAGGTCCCTATCCGGAAAAACAGTCGGTCTATCGTGACCGCTCCCCGCTTTACCACGCGGAGAAGTTTCATTGCCCGGTGATCTTTTTCCAGGGGATGGACGACCGGGTGGTACCACCGGAGCAAGCGTTGACCATGGTCAACGCACTGAAAGAAAAACACCTGCCCGTGGCCTACCTGCCCTTTGCCGAAGAGGGCCACGGCTTCAGAAAGGCGGAGACAATCCACCAGGCACTTGAGGCAGAGCTGTATTTTTACGGCAAAGTTTTCGGCTTTACCCCCGCGGATGAACTGCCGGCCATTTCCATACACAACCTTCAGGAATAGACCGCTAACCCATGGGCAGATACCGGCCACCCGTCACCAGAAGCGCACCCTATATCACACCGGAAGGCGCTCGGGCATTGCGGAAAGAGCTGCACAAACTTTGGAAAGTGGAGCGCCCTGTGGTTACGGCCGCCGTCCATGAGGCCGCCAAAAATGGCGACCGCTCGGAGAATGGTGATTACATTTACGGCAAAAAACGACTTCGGGAAATTGATCGTCGGGTACGCTATCTGAGCAAACGGCTCGATGAAATCACCGTCGTAGACCGACAACCCGAAGACCGTAACAGGATTTACTTCGGCGCCTGGGTCACTCTCGAAGATGCACAGGAAAATCAGCATCGTTTCAGACTCGTGGGTGCCGATGAAATTGATCCCGCACAACATAAAATCAGCATTGATTCACCATTGGGACGACAACTCCTGGGCAAGCGCCTCGATGATGAGATATCTCTGGTCATCAAGGGCACCACGGCCCAGTGGCTGATCAGTGAAATTTGTTACACACACTGTGCTAGCGACCGGGAAAACCCGGCTTAGCAAGTCAGTTCAGTGCAGTATGAAAGCCCCGTACCCGCGAGTGTACTGCCTGTGCCAGTTGGCACTTTGGTACAAGACCGTGCCTCTGTAAATATTTCCCTGATCCGCCAGCTGTCGTGATCAATCCTGATCGCCCTGGAGCTCAGGGTTTTCGAAAGCGTGACTGGCTTCAGCCGTTTTCACCGGGTAATCTTTGAGGAATACCCCATGTTCACCGTCTTTTAACACCCGGTGAATCAGCCACTCACGGGGCACCGTGCCACGCTCCACATCCAGTAGATCTATAAACTCCTCAGGAGTAGGCTGTTTATCACTGTCAAGCACCAACTTGACGTTGGGCAGGTGGCGTTTTTTGGTTTGTGAAGAGAGCACAATGCCGACATAGCCATTACCTAATTCCACAATTGTGCCCGGTGGATAGGGTCCCATCAGCTGAATAAATTCCAACGCCAATGCCTCATCAAAATGAGTGCCGCGATGTCGATAAATCTCTTTAAGCGAGTCCAGAGTAGACCTGGCTTTGTCATAACAGCGTTCACTGGTCATGGCATCAAAAGCATCCACGATGGCAATGATACGGGCATAACTGGACAGCTCGTGGGCAAATAGCCCGCGAGGGTAGCCCTTACCGTCCATTCGCTCATGGTGATTGATGGCGACATCAATAGCAGAACTGAGACTACCCTGAGACTTCATCAGCAGTTTCCGTCCTTCCTCGGGGTGAGCCTTCATTATGACAAACTCCTCTTCAGTCAGCTTGCCTGGCTTATTGAGAATGTTGTCCGGTATCTGCATCTTGCCCACATCGTGCAATAGACCGCCAACCCCAAGATTTATCAGTTCATTTTCGGGGAGCCGGAGATGACGACCAAACGCGATGGCGAGGATACAGACATTCAGGCAATGCTCCATGGTGTAGTAATCCATGTGCTTGATTTTCACCATCCATAACAGCGCACTAGGATTGCGCAGGATACTGTCAATGCAATTGCCTACCACATCCTTGGCTCCCTGCGTATCCAGAACATTGCCGAGCCTGGCCTGTTCCAGCAGGTTTTCCACCTGGCTATGGGTTGCCTCATAGGCTCTGCGTGCCACGGGGTGTTCATTCTCCACCGTGTTCTGCATTGAGTATTCGGGCCGGGTATTCATTGCCTGAATCAGCGAACCGCTATCATTATCAACGCGAGCTCTTTTGTGCAGAGCATTACCACCTGGACTGGCAGCGCTTCGCTTTGAACGACCGAAACTGGCTCTGAACGGATCTTTCTTTTCGCCCCAAAGGCGACCCTCCTTTTCCACAAACACGTAATCACAGTATTCCTGCAGTTTGCGAATTTCAGAGGGGTGACGTATCACAAAACCCTGTAACAAAAACGGTGTTTCCAACCAAGGGCGATCCAACTCAGTCACCAGCATGCCCAGTTTCAACCCGCTCACCGGCACACGGATAAAATTTGATCGATCGAGAAACTGGTTACTCATCTCTATTCCTTGATATCGCTGTAATGCGACAGGCCACGCAAGAATGGCTCAATCGGCAAACAGCGTTTTACGTATGTTGAAGTCTCACTGCAACCTCTTGTTTCAAGCGGGGTACCAGTTCAGCCTCAAACCACGGGTTTTTGGCCAACCAATATCGGTTGCGAGGCGAGGGATGGACCAGAGGCATAGTATCAGGTAAGTAATCACGCCAGTGGTGGACCCGTGCAGTAAGCGTCCGGTGTTGCGTCTCTTTGAGATAATAGCGCTGGGCATATTGGCCAATCAACAGGGTCAGGGATATCCTCGGCAACCGGGTCAGTATCGCCTCATGCCAGGTGGGCGCACACTCTGCCCTGGGTGGTAAATCACCGGACTTCCCCCGTCCCGGATAGCAAAAGCCCATCGGCATAATNGCAAAAAAGCCCGCATCATAAAACTGTGTTTTACTGACCCCCAACCACTGGCGCAACCGGTCACCACTGGGATCATCCCAGGGAATACCACTGGCATGCACCCGAGTCCCCGGCGCCTGACCAATCACCAGAACCTGGGCCGTCGACTCTGCACGCAAGACCGGCCTCGGCCCCAGCGGCAAATTCCTGCACAGGGTACAAGATCGCACCTCGCTCAGCAGATCGCGAAGCACCAAGGCATCATCATCTCCGGCGACATGGCTCACGGATCAACCCCGAAGCTCATTGTTGTCGACACTGGCCCAGTAAGTATTGAGCAGAAAACCACCCAGCACACCCAGCACCAGCCACAGCGACCACACCCCGCCGGGAACGGTCAATAATACCCAGGCCACCCCCGACATAACAAACAGGGATACCAGAGGCTGGCGCAATTTTCGGTTGATCGAATAGCCATTATCGTAGGGACGAATACGATTCAGAAGGGGCGCCCCCGATGACAGTAAAACTCCCAGCCAAACAATATCCCGGGCGACAAACAATCCCGCCAGAGCGGCCAGAAAAGCCACCGTGCTCCAAGTGTAAAAAAACAGGGAAAAAAGCTTTTTCATAGGGCCGACCACCATCAATCAGACTGCTGAGTTGCCACACCAGACAGCCGAGGCATAACACGCGCCCGCAAAAACTCGGGCAACACCAGCATGGCCGGAGTGAACACCAGTGTCAAAATCGTCGAGAACAGCAGGCCATTGACGATCGCGGCGGCCAATTGCTGCCACCATGAAGCGAGCTCGCCGTTCACCTCAATCTGTCGGTGAATAAAGTCCAGACTGACACTACAGGCCAATGGCAGCAATCCCACCGCTGTTGTAACCGTGGTCAACAATACCGGACGAAGCCGGGTAATGGCGGACGAGACAGCGGCATCCAATGCGCTCAGATGACTCTCCTCCCGGCGCAGGTGGTTATAGGTATCAATCAGCACAATATTATTGTTCACCACGATACCGGCAAGCGCCACGATGCCGATACCCGACATCAAGACACTCAGCGGCTGTTGCATCACCAGTAAACCCAATAATACACCGGCCGTGGACATCACCACGGCCGAGAGAATCAGGAACGCCTGGTAGAAACTGTTGAACTGCATGACCATCAGAATCAGCATCAAAAACAGCGCCATCAGAAAGGCCACACCGAGGAATGCAATAGAATCTTCCTGCTCCTCGTTGGCGCCCCGAAAAGCAATTTTTACGGCAGGGTTGATGTCGGCGGTTTTCAGCCAGGCAGCAATTTCCTTCACCTTGTCATCCGGCAACACGCCATCTTCGGCATTGGCCTTCACAAACAACACATCACTCCGGTCGATCCGCTGGATGCTGTCCAGCCGCGGTCGGGGTTTGCGTTCAACAAAAGTGCTGACCGGCACGGCTCCGGATGGCGTTGTAACCCGCAGTTCATCCAACGCAAAAAGCCCGCGGTCCGCCGCCGGATAGCGCACCCGGATTTCCACTTCCTCCTCCGCATCATCGGGCCGGAATTCACCGATCTTGATGCCATTGGTCACCAACTGCACCATGTTGCCCACCTGCAGGGTATCGACGCCCAACATAGCCGCTTCGGCGCGATCGACCACCAGCTCCCACTCAATGCCGGGCAAAGGCAGGGTGTCCTCGATATCCCGCAAGCCGGTCATCTGACTCTCCAGGTAATAGCGAATCCGTCGGGCTTCCTCCCGCATAACTCCCCGATTGGAGGAAGAAAGCTGCAACTGGATGTCCTTACCCACCGGCGGACCACCCTGAACCGGATTAACCGTCACATCTATACCAGCCATACCGGCCACGGCGCGACGAACATCGGCATAGACTTCGCGGCTGGTGCGGTCGCGATCACTGGCCCGCCCTAATTCCACCAGGATATTACTGATCTGATCTTTGGCTCGCTCAAGGTTGCCGCCAATGCTGCTGCCCCGGCTTGCGGCGTAGACAGTTTTTACATGGGGTACGGCCATTACCCGGAGTTCGACCTCCCGGGACAGTCGCGCCATATCGGCTATGGTCAAATTGCCCTGTGCCTGTACAGACACAATCCCGTAGCGATCTTCGGTCTCCACAAAAAAGTCCACTCCACGACCAAACGTGCCGTAGAGCACAAAAATCGTCACCAACAGCAGCAGCACCGAAACTATCGTCAATACCGGCTGAGCCAGAGCCCAGCCAATAAACTTGCCGTAGGCGGTACCAAGCTTACCAAGATAAGCCTTCCCCCTGACCGGGATATCGGTTGCAAGGGCCGACTGATCTTTTTTCCGGCCAAACAACACACCCAGTACCGGCACAAATAACAGGGCGTACAACAGAGACCAACTGAGCACCGCAAAAACTGTCACTGGCAAGTAGGACATGAATTCTCCCACGACCCCCGGCCAGAGCATGAGCGGTAAAAAAACGGCCAGCGTCGTTGCCGTCGAAGCGACCACCGGCATAAACATACGGCGCACTGCTGTCACATAGGCATCACGCAGCGACATACCCGACAGGGTTTTCTGGTCGGCGTACTCCACCACCACAATGGCCCCATCAATCAGCATCCCCAGTGCCAGCAACAGTCCGAAAATCACCATGAAGTTAAAACTGTAACCGAGCAGGTAGACAACAATCGTTGCACCAAACAGTGAAAAGGGAATACCGAGACTCACCAGCAACCCGGAGCGCAAACCCAGTGCGGCCACCACTACCACCATCACCAGTGCAACAGCGGTGAGAATGTTGCCCTGTAACTCATTGACCATTTGCAGAGCGAAATCAGACGCGTCAAAAATATAGTCGATCTGGACGCCCCGGGGCAGGGTGTCGGCAGAACCTTCTACCAGAGCCTTGACCGAGGCGACAGACTTGATGGCATTGGCCTGGTTGCGTTTAAACACTTCAATGGCCATGGCCTGCCGACCATCGATATGGCTGAAGGTGGTGGGATCCTTAAAGGTACGGCGAATATCTGCCACATCTGCCAGCGTGACCACCCCCTCGGCGTTGGACTTCAGCGGCAATCCCATCAGATCTTCTCGCCCCTCGATAAGACCCGGCACCTTGACCCCGAAACGGCCGCTGGCCGTATCGTACTCGCCACTCGGAACCAGCAGGTTATTGGCTGCCACAGTTTTCAAGAGCTCATCGGCCGTGATGTTGTAGTGTTCGAGTGCAGAGGGGTTCAGCAGGACTTCGACCACCTCCTCGCGATCACCCGACAGATTGGCCTGTAGAATTTCCGGCAGTGATTCTATTTCCAGCCGCAAATCACGGACGATGTGAAACAACTCGCGCTCGGTAAGCTGTTCCCCGGAAAAAGCAATCACCAGAGTCGGCTCGGGGGATGCCGACAGTTCGTTGACGATCGGCTCATCCGTATCATTGGGGAATTCCGCCTTGGCGCGGTTCACCGCCTCACGCACATCCGCCAGTGCGGCACTGATATCAATATCAATCTCAAATTCCACAACCGCAAAAGCCGACCCTTCCTGGGCACGGGTAGTCAGTTCCTCCACCCCGTCCAGTGATTTCAATTCGATTTCCAGCGGCTTGACCAGCAGACGATTGGCGTCTTCTGGCGAAATCCCCTGATGCGTTACCGTCACCATCACCACCGGCACGGTCACATCGGGATTCAGATCAACACTGATCAGGTAACGGGCTACCACGCCGGCAATCAATACAAACAGCAGAATGGATACGGTGGCTCTGGCGCGACTGATCGCCTGCTCGAGAAGCTTCATTGGGCAGACTGAACCTCTGCGACAGGAAGCGTTTCTTCCTCTTCTGCCACCACCTGTTCACCCGCAGAGACATATTCCTGCCCAACGGTAATGATACGGGTGCGCTCCGGTAGCCCGGCAACCCACACGCCCTCGCCGTCATCACCGATCAGATCGATCAGGACAAAGTCCACCCGATCATCCTGACCAATGATTTTCAAGCCAAGCTCACCACCATCACCCAGAGCCAGCAGCGATGCCGGCACACGGTGGGCCTGAAATACTTGAGTAGCCACCATCACCTGACTGGCCACACCGGCGCGAAGGCGAAAGGAAGGGTTTGGCAGGGTGACCTCCATTTCATAGGTGCGGGTTTGCGGTTCGGCCAAGTGGCTTAGATAGGTCACCTTACCGGTCACCAACTGCCCCGTGGCCAGCCGTACCGAGGCTTTACCACCAACCTCCGCACGAACGACTTCGCGTTCCGAGAGGCGCGCAACCACTTTCAGTGGATTCATTTCCACTATCTCGGCACAGATATGATTGCGGTCCATGTAATCGCCCACCTCCACAGGCCGGTCATCGACAAAACCGGCAAAAGGGGCCGCAATACGGGTATTGGCTAAATGGATTTCCGTGAGGCGAAGTGCGGCCCTGGCGCTTTCCAGACGCGCATTGGCCTGGGCGATAGCCGAATCAGACTGATAGCCCTTTTCTTTCAGCTTCAGGGCACCGCGATAGTCGATTTCAGCCTGCGCAACGGCTGCCTGGGCTTCCAGCACCCGCTGCTCGCGGTCTTCCTTGGCAAGTTCACAAACGATATCGCCTTCCTCAACCGCCTGTCCCTTGTCGGCGGGCACTGCTATCACCCGACCACTGACTTCAGCCCGCAGGGTCACATGGCGATTCGGTACCGTCCTGCCCCGAGCGGAAATCTGGCGGGAATAGTCCTCTGCCTCCACCCAGCGAACCCTGACCTTGGTCAACTCACTCGCAACCACCGGGTCGTCCGCTGGTGTGATCCCGTCGTTACCGGTCACCAGTCCACTGACAAACCAGATGATGATTAATACCAGGATCACCAGCGCGATTTTCACATTGGCATTCAATTATGTTCTCCCCACAGAGCAGCACAACTCGCACGCAGACCATTCTGCACCGCAACAGCCATGGTAGCCGAGCCAATAAAAGGATGAAACGCGAATCACGGAGAGCTTCAACTCACGACATCCCAACATCATTGTTGATCGGCCCGAGTTTTGTATTGAGTTGCTGAAGGCGGTCAGCCAGAAACAGGGCGTAGTCCCGCTGCTCCTGCAACTCCGCTTCTGAATCACCTGCGGGAGAGCGGTGGATAAGGTTAAACGGTACCCGCACCATCGGGTGATCGGGAAACTGCGAGCGATAGAGCTCTATGCGCCAGCGGAGGATATGTACAATCTGCCGATAGACGATCAGTTGCGTCGGCAACGTCAACGGATTGTGCTCAGGCTTGGCATGCAGGCAGGCAAGGTCCGTGGCGAACACAACGGCTTCACGAATCAGCCCCGGCACAACGATATCCTGTGTTCTTTTATGGCCGGTAATCACGGCAATTTCGCCAAACACATCCCCCGGAATCAAAACCCCAATCACTTTGCTGTGATCAAGCGGGTCGCACACCAGCAGTTTTCCCCGCATCAGGAAGTACATCCAACTGCCCTGTTCACCGGCCTTGAGGAACGTCTCACCGGGTGCTACCGAATAGAGATGGGACTGCTGAATCAGTATCTGCAGCTGCTGCGGATCGTGACGGCCGACTTCCTTGAAAAAATGCAGTGAGGCGACCTTTTTTTCCAGCTCTTCTGCTGTCAATTGCAATGCCGGGTTCGTAGGCATCAATAGAGCTCCCCTGGTTGCTGGGCAAATTATCATACCCCTTGCGGCGGATAGCCAGTGTTTAAGCGTATTTAACGTAGGAACAGGGCACCGGGGTGATACAACCGGCAGACAGCTGTTACAGTAACCGGGACAAACCGGCAACCAAGATACCATACAGTAGCGGCGTCAAAACCTGCCCTGTCGCTTTTTGCCAAGATACTTTTTAACCTGCAATGGATGACCAGACTATCAGTACACTGCACTTCAAGAACAGTTTTGCCGCACTGGGTGAGAACTTCTCCACCCCGGTTACACCCAGTGGCATTGAGAATCCCTGGCTGGTCAGCGTCAACGAGGACGCCGCCGATTTGTTGGGTATTGATACGGCAGAATTGCAACAGAACTGGTTTTTACAGTGGTGCAGCGGCAACCTCACCCTGCCGGGCAGTGCCCCCCGGGCGATGGTGTACAGCGGCCACCAGTTTGGTTCCTATGTACCTCGATTGGGTGATGGACGCGGACTGTTACTGGGTGAAGTGGAGGGACCACAGGGCAAATGGGACGTCCATCTCAAAGGCGCCGGACAAACGCCCTACTCCCGCTTTGGCGATGGTCGCGCCGTATTGCGCTCTACCATCCGCGAATACCTGTGCAGTGAAGCCATGCACGGTCTGGGCATTGCCACTACCCGGGCACTGAGCATCGCCGCCAGTAACGAACCCGTCTACCGGGAAACCACCGAGCAGGCCGCCATGCTGATTCGGCTGGCCCGCAGTCATGTCCGCTTCGGCTCCTTTGAATATTTTCATCATCGAGGTGAAACCGAACAGGTCCAGATCCTGGCTGACCATGTGATCGAACAACATCTGCCTGAACTCGCTGGCTGTGATGACTCTTATCTGGGTCTGTTCCGGCATGCCGTTCACAGTACGGCACGGCTGATTGCCCAGTGGCAGGCAGTGGGCTTTGCTCACGGTGTGATGAACACCGACAACATGTCGATTATTGGCGACACGCTGGATTACGGCCCGTTCGGCTTTCTCGATGGCTACAACCCGGACTTTATCTGCAATCATTCCGATCACAGCGGGCGCTATGCCTTCAAACGACAGCCCGTTATCGGTTTATGGAATTGCAATGCCCTGGCCAATGCCCTCACCAGCCTGCTCAGTGTGGAAGCGTTGACCGCAGTATTGGAAGAATACGAGCCGCTGTTTATTGACAGCCTGCTGCAACTTCACCGACAAAAGTTGGGGCTGACTACGACAGAGGAAGGCGATCAGGCCCTGATCGATGACCTGCTGGCAACCCTGACAGCCAGCAACGTCGACTACACTATTTACTTTCGCAAACTCTGCGCCTTTCAGGAGCAAGGTGCCAGTGACCGACTGCGCGACTTGTTTCTGGATCGCGCAGCCTTCGATAGCTGGGCTGAACGCTATCATCAGCGACTCGCCAGAGAGCCTGAACAGATCTCAGAGGCTGAGCGCCGACAAGCCATGCTGAAAACCAATCCCAAGTATGTGTTGCGCAACTACATGGCGGAAATCGCCATTCGCCATGCCGAGGATGAAGGGAATTATCGTGAAATCGACCGATTGCTCAAGCTACTGCAAACGCCCTTTGACGAGCATCCGGACTGCGAGGAATACGCCAGGCATCCACCGGCCTGGAGCCAACAGTTGAGTGTCAGTTGTTCTTCCTGACCGCATTTTTAACCAATCGCTCGAATGCGCAATGACTCGACAGGATGACGTTTATGGGCCTATTGTGCAGACCCCTTGTCCTCCGGCTGCCAGGGCCACCGGCCCTCTATTTCAAGGTGCAGGGTCAGACTGAGGAAGGTTCGGATCAGAATGATCAGACCGAGCACGGCGACATTCTCCAATGAGGTTTCTACAATCACGGTACGGATGATGTCCCCGGCAATCAGGAACTCCAGCCCCAGGATTATCGAGCGTCCCAGCTGCCTGCGATACACCCGGTAAGCAATGCCCTCCGACTGATGTCGATAACCCCGCAGGAAATTGATAGTGGAGAGAACAGAGCCGATCATCACCACTAACACACCGGCAGCTTCGATGGCGTATCCCGCCAGGGAAATAATCTCGGTAAGTCCCATGATATTCCTGTCCTGTTTTAGAGCGGCCAGACCCAAAGAATCATGGGCGTGGCACTAGCCACGATCAGTATGGATAACGGCAGCCCCATACGCCAATAGTCACCGAACTGATAACCACCCGGCTCCATCACCAAAGTATTGGATTGATGTCCTATAGGTGTTAAAAAAGCACTGGAGGCACCAATTGCCACTGCCATGAGAAAGGGATCCGCCGAGACCTGCATGCCCTGCGCAAGGTTGATGGCTACCGGAGCAGCCAGAATAGCAGCGGCGGCATTATTGACTACATTGGATAGCAGCATGACCGCCGTCATCAGTATCGCCAGGGTCGCTATCGGCGGAACAGCGCCGGCAATATTCAATAGTCCGTCGGCAATCAACTGGGAGCCACCGGTCGTTTCCAGTGCATTACCAACCGGCAGCATCGCGGCCAGCAATACAATCACCGGCATATCGATACTTTTGTAGATTTCACCCGGCGGCACCAGATTCACCAGCACCATCACCAATGCGCCACACACCAGTGCAGTGGCGGCAGATACCAGATTCAGGGCTATCATCGCCAACGACAGGGCAAAGATCGCGATGGCCAGAAAAACCTTGCGTGGCCGACCTATCTCCAGCCCCCGGGAAGCCAGTGGCAGGCAACCCAGACTGGAAAGAGCTGCCGACATATTCTCCTCCTGAACCTGCAACAGCAGTATGTCCCCCGCCACAAAGCGGATTTTGCCAATCCGTTGCCGCAGCCGATGGCCCTGCCGGGCCACAGCGAGCACGTTCACGCTAAAGCGCTTGCGTAAATCAACACCGGTGGCGGTTGTGCCCAGCAGAACCGAGCCGGGCGTAACAATAGCTTCCGCCAACGTCAGCTTGCCGGGTTTGGTCTTTGATCTGTCTTCGACCTTTTCTTCAGCAACCGCATCGCTGCTCCTGTCGACCTGCGTTTGCTCCAGAGCAACCTGTAATTCTTCCTGATCATCTTTGGATGACTCTGCCAGATCCTGCTCTTTGTTGCTCCCCTCTGCCAATTCGAGCCCGGTCTCATCGATCAATGACTTGAGGCTGTCCGAGTCCGCCTCCACCAGCAAAATATCCTGCTCCCTGAGCACCTTGTAGATGGACGGCATTTCCTGACGCTGCTCGTCGCGGTAGAGGCCCACCACCATCACATCAGAATCGTCTTGCACGACGGACAATAGATCGTAGAGGGTTTGCCCCGCGTATTTACAGCCCTCGGGGATACGCAGTTCCGTCAGGTAGGCACTGATTTCAAACAGCGATTCCGAGTCATCCTGATCTTCACGCCGGGGCGTCAATCGCCAGCCGATCAGCGCGATAAAGACCACGCCAACCACCGTCACCAGCGTCCCCACCGGCATAAAATCAAACATGCCAAACGGTGTACCACCGGCCTCTGCCCGATAGGACGCAATGATGATATTGGGTGGGGTGCCGATCATGGTCAGCATCCCGCCGAGCAGCGAGCCAAACGCTAAAGGCATCAGCAGCAGGGAGGGAGAAAAGCCGCTCTGGCGGGACATCCACACTGCCACTGGCATAAACAGCGCCAGCGCACCGACATTGTTCATAAAACCGGAGCAGATGGCCACGATACCGGTCAGCACCGCCACCTGAATCCAGGGTGCATCGCCCGCTCGCATCAGATGCCGGGACAGGGTATCCACCACCCCGGCATTGAGCAGTCCACGACTCAACACCAGCACTGCCGCCACCGTAATCACTGCGGGGTGACCAAGCCCCATAAAGACCTGATCAGGCGGCACAATACCCACCAGCGCCACTACCAGCAGGGCCATCAGTGCGACGATATCGTAGCGCCAGCGATTCCAGACAAACATACCCAAGGTAGCGGCCAGCACCGCAAAGACAATTAATTGATCACTGTTTACACCACTCACAGGGATACTCCAGATCAACATTTGATGGGCTGAACAAACACAACAAACCGGGTTTGCCAGAGGCAGGCCCAACCGCTGATTTGTGTAGTATTCACTACAGGGTTACCTCGATCTGCCCAACAACCCGCAGGGCTTTCGCCACAGCTGCCTCAGTGCTGCTATCCCGGGCCAGTGCAACCCCGAGACGTCGTTCACCACGAACCGCCGGTTTACCGAACAGGCGCAGTTCCGTGTCCGGCTCGGCCAGCGCTGCAGACAGGTTGCCGTAACGCATGTCGCTGGACTCGCCCGTCACCAATAATACGGCGGAAGCACAGGGCCCAAGCTGTCGGATCACAGGAATCGGCAAGCCGAGAATGGCCCTGGCATGCAGGGCGAATTCGGACAGATTCTGGGACATCAGTGTCACCAGACCGGTGTCGTGGGGCCTTGGTGATACCTCACTGAAATAGACGGCATTGCCCTTGATAAACAGTTCTACCCCAAACAGGCCATAGCCACCCAGCGCGCCGGTGACGGCGGCGGCAACCCGCTGCGCTTCCTCGAGAATAGCGGCATCCATAAACTGGGGCTGCCAGGACTCGCGATAATCACCTTTCTCCTGACGATGGCCGATGGGTGCGCAGAAACTGGTGCCATCCCGATGACGCACCGTAAGCAGGGTGATTTCCTCATCAAAGTCCACAAACCCCTCGACAATCACCTTACCCTGACCGCTGCGACCACCGGATTGGGCGTACTCCCAGGCGGCATCAATCTGCTCTTCGGTTTTGACGGTGCTCTGGCCTTTGCCCGAAGAAGACATAATCGGTTTGACCACACAGGGCAGGCCGACCGCCCTGATAGCCACATCATATTCAGCCCTGGTTTCAGCAAAACGGTAAGGCGAGGTAGCCAGTCTCAGTTCCTCGGCGGCAAGTCGGCGGATGCCCTCGCGGTTCATGGTGAGGTGAACCGCTCTCGCCGAGGGCACCACCTGCCAGCCCTCCTGCTCGAGCGCCACCAGCTCGGCGGTGGCAATCGCCTCGATTTCCGGCACAATCAGATGCGGCTTTTCGTTCTCCACCAGCCAGCGCAAAGCCTCCCCGTCCAGCATGTTGATCACATGACTGCGATGGGCCACCTGCATGGCCGGGGCATTGGCATAGCGATCCACGGCAATCACCTCGCAACCATAGCGCATCAACTCTATGGCCACCTCTTTGCCGAGCTCACCACTGCCGAGAAACATCACCCGGGTGGCATGGGGTGCGAGAGGGGTACCAATGGTTGTCATGAATCACTCCTGTCGGTGGGCCTGTCGGTCATCTGGGACAGATCGGGAAGCTGCACGATCAAATCCGCCGGGCGTTATCTTTTTCTCGCCAATGTCAGTCCGTCCCCAATCGGCACCAGGCTGATGTCCAGCCGCTGATCGGCCAGCAGTTTCTGGTTAAAGGCACGAATGGCCAGAGTATCCTCATCCTGTTTGTCGGGATCGATAACCGAGCCGCCCCACAGGACGTTGTCCACGACAATCAGGCCACCCTGGCGCAGCAGTGCCAGACAGTGCTCGTAATAGGCGTCGTAACTTGCTTTATCGGCATCGATAAAGGCCATGTCAAAACGCCCGGCGGCACCGTCCTTGCGCAGGGTTTGCAAGGTCTCGCTTGCCGGGGCCAGATGCAGGTCTATTTTGCTGCTCACACCGGCCTCGCTCCAGTAGCGCTGGGCAATATTGGTATATTCTTCACTGACATCACAGGCCAGCAAACGGCCATTCTCGGGCAGTGCCAGCGCCATTGCCAGGGAGCTATAGCCGGTGTAGACCCCCACTTCGATGATGTTTCGGGCACCGCAGAGATGCACCAGCAGCGCCATGAACTGCCCCTGCTCCGGGGCGATTTGCATATTGGCCGTGGGAAGGGTCGCGGTTTCCTCGCGCAATGCCGCCAGCACTTCTGGCTCGCGCAGGGAAGTATCCAGAAGATATTGATGAAGTGCGTCTGTGAGACTGATGGTTTGATTGGACATCGTCGCTCTCTCCCCTTTTATTGCAAGAAACGTTTTTCCGGAACGGGATACTCAGTCCTGCTTATCTTCCGTATCCGTCACCTTGTTATCTGTTTCCTTCGATAGCTGCGCTTCCGCTTTTGTCAATACCGGGGCACCCTCACCGGAACCGAGCATGACACCCATCCAGCGGGTATCGGGGTCATTTTCCAGGGCAATCTTGACCATGATGGTCAACGGAATGGACAGCAACATACCCACTGGGCCAAGCACCCAGCCCCAGAAAACCAAAGAAAGAAAGACCACCAAGGGCGATAGATTGAGACCCCTGCCCATTATTCTCGGCTCAAGAAAATTCCCCACCAGCACATTAACCACCACGAAACCTAGAGCTGTGAGCCCCGCAAAGAGTGGGTTCAGTTGTACCAGTGCCAGCAGCACCGGTGGCACCGCCGCGATAATTGAACCTATATTCGGCACAAAATTGAGCAAAAACGCTAACAACCCCCACATCACCGGGTAATCCAGGCCGAGAATCCACAACCAGACCATCACCAGTACCCCGGTAAGCAAGCTCAACAGCGATTTGATACCCAGATAGCTGTTAACGCTGTCGGTAAACTTTTGCATGGTGTCACGACTGACACCGTTGTCCTTTCTGGCCAGCTGCAATTTTTCACTGAAGCCCACCTGTTCCGCGAGGATAAAAATAACTGTCAGCAGGATCAGGAAGGCGTTGGTCATGGCATTGCCCAATGAACTCAGGGTATTGCCAGCCAACTGCATGATCTTGCCGGGATCGAAGCTGTTGCGCATCTGCTCCATGTCCAGCTTGACCCCGTGCTCCCCCAGCCAGGTCAGCAGCCCACCGCTCAACTGTTGTAGGCCCTCCTGATAAGCTGGCAGGTTTTTGCGGAAATCACTGATGGATGAACCCACCAGGATACCGATCAGCCAACCAATCAATACCACCAGGGCAATGATCAGACAGATCGCCACCACATTGGGTACCCGGCGCTCTTTGAGCCAGGCCAGCAACGGCGAAAAGATCAGTGCAATAAATACCGACAACAGAAACGGTACCAGCACAGTTTCTGCGGCCTTGAGTCCTGCTACAACCACCACGAAAGCAGCAGCGATCAGTAGTCCCTTGGCCATGGGTGATAATTCTCCACTCATCATTGCTCTCCCTTGAGTTCATCAAGCAACTGCTTCACTTCGTCAATACCCCGTCTGGTCAACAAAAACCCCGTGCCGCCGATATACTCGCGCTGATCGATATCGACACATTGCTGACGAATCATTTCAAGACGCTCATTATGTCGGATCGGTACACCCAGAAATACCTGCCAATCGGAATCGGTGGCTCGCCCTTCCACCATCAGGGTGAGCAGGGTTTCCAGGTTCTCCTTTTTCAACAGATAGTAAGGTGTACCAAAGCGTACAAAAACCAGCAAGGCTACCAGCACTACAGCAAATGTCAGCAATATGGTTAACAGCAGGCTCACGGTAGCACCAACAGCTTGAACGCCACCAGCAGGGTTACCGCGACAATCACCGGCTGAACCAGAGCGGAGCCCCGGCTGATCACCAGATTGGAACCCAGCCGCGCACCCACCACCTGCGCCAGAGACATGGCAATCGCCAAAGACCAGTTCACATGACCACCGACGATAAATATCATAGCCGATACGCCGTTCACCGAAAGGACCATAGCCTTGGTCTGAGCCGTGGCTTTACGTAAACCATAACCCAATAACAAAACCAGCAGAAACGGAAAAATTGACCCCATTCCCGGGCCAAAGAAACCGCCATAAAATCCCATTAACGGTGCAGCGGTACAGGCAAACTGTGCCGGGGACAGACGGGACTGACGGTTTTCGTCGGTCATTTTCGGTGCCAGCAGAAAATACAGGCCAATGGCAATCAACAATACCGGTAGCAACAGGGCCAGTAATTCGTTGCCAACACTAAGGGCAGCCCAGGTGCCCAGGCAGGCACCCAACAGCGCTGTTATAAAGGATGGCAGCAGCGGCCTGAGTTCCAGATGACCCTTGCGAAAAAAATTCCAGGCCGAGGAGAGCGTACCCAGCGTGCTCTGTACCTTGTTGGTCGCCAGGGCAGTAATGGGCGGCAGCCCTGCCCAGAGCAGAGCGGGCAAAGTCAGCATGCCACCGGCACCGGCCATGGAGGAAATAAACCCGGCCACAAAGGCGATGGCAGTGAGCGGTAAGAAAATGGACAGGTCAGGCAACGCTTTGGCTACCTGCTGAATCGAAATCAGCAAGCCCTCGAGTTATTGACCTTGGTCGGGATGGTGGCATCAGGAGGTCTTGAATTGATCGAGCTCAGCCTTCAGCTCGGCAATTTTTTCCGGCACGACTGGTTCACTGGCAGGCAGCTTTTCCAATTCTCCAACCAGGTGTTTCAGTCTTTGCAGACGCAATTGCAGAATATCAAAGCTCCGGTTAATCGCTTCCGCCTCGGGCTGAAAAACATCCCGCTTACGCAAACGAACCCTGGCAGTAAAATCGCCGCCTGACAGCGCTTCGGCCTGCCGAACCAGCACAAAGACAGGGCCGGCAATACGATTACTCGACACCAGACTACCCCACCAGACACCGCCGATCAGCAGGACTTCCAACGCCGCCACCAGCAGAATATTCCAGCCCCCGAGTAGCAGGCCCGGGGGGCCGGCAAGCAGGGCATGGGTGATAATAGTCAGGTTGACCAACAGTACGGCAACGGCGGCGGCAAGCAGCGCATACTGGTACTGGAAGCGGCTGTTGATGACGACCGTTTTACGACGGTTATCCATGGCATTTCCCCATCCTTTCAATGGCACCCAGACTATTACAACCGGTGATGGTGGGCAATGACTAAGGGTTGATCAAAAATGACAGGCGGGCACTCAGAAAAGCCCCGCCAGATCTCTCTGTCAGAGCTCCCGTGTTGCCCTGAAGTCAATCTCGGGATAGCGCTCGACAGTCAGTGACAGATTGACCCGGGTGGACGCCAGATAGGTGAGGTGGCCACCGCCATCCACGGCAATGCCCTCCGGTACCTTGCGCTTCAGCTCGTCGATTTTTTTCTTGTCGTCGGATTCAATCCAGCGAGCCGTATATACATTGACCGGCTCATAGACCGCCTCCACCCCGTACTCGTCTTTGAGACGATAAGTCACCACATCAAACTGCAACTGGCCCACTGCGCCAACCACGATATCGTTGCTTTGTATCGGGAAAAACACCTGGGTACTGCCCTCTTCCGACAGCTGCTGCAGGCCTTTCTGGAGTTGCTTCATCTTCATCGGATCGCGCAGCCGGATACGCCGGAACAGTTCCGGTGCAAAATGGGGGATACCGGTAAATTTAAGATCTTCGCCCGCGGTGAAGGTATCACCGATCTGGATGGTACCGTGGTTGTGCAGGCCGATAATATCCCCGGCCACCGCCTCCTCCACAGCAATTCGCTCGCCAGCCTTGAAACCCACTGCATCGGCAATGCGGATGTCCTTGCCCAGACGCACATGGCGCATCTTCATACCCTGGGTATATTGACCGGAACAGAGTCGCATGAAAGCAATCCGGTCCCGGTGCCTCGGGTCCATGTTCGCCTGGATCTTGAACACGAAACCGGAGAATTGCTGCTCATCGGCTTCCACCACACGCTCCACTGCACCCCGGGGTTGTGGCGGTGGCGCCCACTGCACGAAATGGTCCAGCATTTCCCGAACACCGAAGTTAGACAGGGCAGTACCAAAGAACACCGGCGTCATTTGTCCGGCCAGGAACATCTCGAGATCGAACTGGTGGGTCGCACCGCGAACCAACTCGATTTGCTCGCGGATATCATCCACGTAATAACCCAGCAGTTCGGTGGCCTCATCAGAGTCGATTCCCACAATCTGAATGTCCTCCGGAATGGTGTGTCCCTGCCCCGGTCTGAACACGTGAATCGTGTCAGTATAGAGGTTATACACGCCCTTGAAATCCGGCCCCATGCCAATCGGCCAGTTGATCGGTGCACCGGTAATTTTCAGAACCGCTTCAATTTCATCCAGCAAATCGACAGGGTCGCGAATATCGCGGTCCATTTTGTTGACGAAAGAGATGATCGGCGTGTCCCGCAATCGGCAGACCTCCATCAACTTAATGGTGCGGGCTTCAACACCCTTGGCACCATCAATCACCATCAGTGCCGAGTCCACCGCTGTGAGCGTGCGATAGGTATCCTCGGAGAAGTCTTCGTGGCCAGGGGTATCCAGCAGATTGACCATGGCATCCCGATAGGGAAACTGCATCACCGACGAGGTGACAGAAATCCCCCGCTCCTTCTCCATCTGCATCCAGTCGGAAGTCGCCTGGCGATCACCTTTTTTACCTTTCACGGTACCCGCCACCTGAATCAGATTACCGAATAAAAGCAGCTTCTCGGTGATGGTGGTTTTGCCGGCATCGGGGTGCGAGATAATAGCAAACGTGCGCCTCTTATTGATTTCACTGGATAAATTGCTATCACCCATACTGCTCATACCCTAGTTTGTACTTAAATTTGTACTTGTTCGTCACATTACCCTTTCGGGGCGAAAAAACGCGTTATTTTACCAATAAACAACCGCGCTATAAATTACCGCTCCAGAATGTTTTCCAGCTCGGTTAATTGCTGCTCATAAACATCCGGCCTGTCCTTCTTGAATTTCTCTAAGTTCAGAAGCTTCCACTTCACCGATGGAAAGCTCTGATAGTCGTAAATCGACCAATCTGGCGCTAGACGATTCAAGCTCAGCAAAAAGGCTTTGTCGTCATGATTCAGGCTGGTTCGGGCCGTTTCGATAAGCTGAAGCCTTGTGGCCTCATAATCATCGTAACTAAACTCAATCGCGCTCATGCCTTCGAACTGATTTTCAAACGCTGTGCGCTGATCCAGTAAATGTGGATCAAGCATTTCATGGGTCGGGCGATTACTGCTCACCAAGCTGTAATTTACAAACCTTATCTTTGTGCTGCGCTCGTATCGATGGACGCAGTGCTTCGATACGCCCTTTAATGCGGTTAAGTGCCGCATTAATTCCGTCTAGCGTCTCTTTACGCTCGGCAATCTCGACATACGTTAAATCGATGTCCACCGATAGCCTTGGCATATCCCGCACAAAGAGATTGATCGCCGTGCCACCATGCATGGCAAAGCATTTTTCTTTGGCCACTTCGGGCAACACATCCAAAAGAAGCCCCACCGGCTTTTTATAAGCTTCATTCGTGGAGAGCCTCCAACTCTTTCGGCACAGTTATCTGATACTTCGGCACGTATACACCATCACTGACGATGGCGCGCTTGCCTGAGCCCAAATCGACCTTATCCAGCTTGAGATAGTTAAGCCATTCATGCCCTGCTCTATCCGCCAAATATAGGAATAGGCGTTTAACCTTCACCGAAGTACAAGCCTCCAACAGCTTTTGAACCGTGGCTGGGCGCAAGTTATTCAAACCCTCCATCAGTTCATAGACTTCCATGAGCGGCTGCGACTTGGGAGCCAAATACAAGCACTCCATAACCGCCCTAGCTGAGCTAGATACTTTAACCTTAAAGCTCTTATGCCCAACCTCTACCAATCCAAGATCAGCGGGTAAAAACGATGTCAGCTTACAATTCACACTGACACCCCAATCCCGCTTTTTAAACCAAAGGGGCAAACTGTCTTCTTTCCCACCAAAAAGCTGCACTGACTTGGTAGCCAGCTCCAGATAATGGGCTTTACCCTGCATCGACAGAGCTGTTTTAGCTGCTGGATGCACAGATAGCCCTAGCTGGGTTTGTAAGGCATAGATGCCGCCCAAATAGTCCACCTGATCGCTATGGCGTATTAGCGCCCCTGTACCGATAGAATTAAACCAATGACTTCGCTTATAGCGCTTCTGTAAATCAAGACTGTAACCTTGTTTAGCAAGCCATGCCGAAGAAAGCACGACGCCTAGTGGCTGAGTGCTGAGCAAATGGTTCAATTTTGACTCGTTTTCGGTACTCATAGTACCAATATATTATATTTTTTAAACTGCCTCAACCGAGAAGTTTATATTTTTCTTTCTTTCGGTACTTCAAGTACCGAAATAATGGATATTTTAAACTTCGGGCGGCTTTGCCGCATCATACACCGCCAAGCTCCATATCACGCCCCATCTTTTCATAGTCGATATAGAACGCGAGGCTTTCGGGAATCTCTATTGTGTCCGTTGTCAGCTCCTCGGCAAAGTCGGCCACACCCTCATGACAACCTGCATAGTTTTCTTTCATGGCTTTCTGGACTTCGTCAATCGTCGAAAAATGGCTTATCAACTCTCCTGTTATTTCGCCGTGCTCTTCGATAAAGCACGCAATTTCTGCGCACTTTGAATGTCTTCATACTCTGAGAGAGGGCAAGAACCCAACCGCTACAGTTTTCAGACAACAACAGCAACACTTCGCACCCGGTCATTCCCGGAGAAATTCAAAACACCGACAAAAGACATCAACTTTACTTATCAGGGGATCCTGATCTGCATCAACAGTTTGTTAAACAGCCACAACGAATAAGCCTGATGGCTACCTGCGCGCAAAAAAACGCCGCTTCGGACGATGAATCAATCAATCATTTCTGGTAAAGTCGCCCGCCGGATCGCACGCGCCAGCGGCGTACCCTGGAAGAGCTCCTCACGACCCCAATCATTACTGCCACACATGCCGAGGTATTCCTGAACATGACACGGACCGCTTGCGTCAAATCACTGCTATTCAGCCTGTTACTCTTCTTTCTTCCCACCGCCGCCTTTGCGGCAGCGGGCCCTATCGACCTGACCAGCACAACAACTGGTCTGGTGGCTCTGGTGGTTTTTACGCTGGCTTACATTCTGGTGATGGGTGAAGAAAAACTGCATTTGCGCAAGTCGAAACCCGTGCTGGTTGCCGCAGGCATTATTTGGGTACTGATCGGCACCAGTTATGTCGCCAACGGCATGCCAGATGAGGCCGAGGGTGCATTTCGTCATACCCTGCTGGAATTCAGTGAACTGATGCTGTTCCTGCTGGTGGCAATGACCTATATCAATGCCCTGGAGGAGCGCCGCGTCTTTGATGCACTGCGTGCCTGGTTGGTACGCAAAGGCTTCAGTTACAGGTCCCTGTTCTGGATAACCGGCGGCCTCGCTTTTGTTATTTCTCCGATTGCCGACAACCTCACAACGGCCCTGCTGATGTGTGCGGTGGTCATGAAAGTCGCCGAGGGTCACGGCCGCTTCATCAATTTGTGCTGCATNAATATCGTGATTGCCGCCAACGCCGGCGGNGCNTTNAGCCCCTTTGGGGACATTACCACCCTGATGGTCTGGCAGGCGGGCATTGTCAAATTCAATGAGTTCTTTACCCTGNNANTCCCNTCCNTGGTGAACTATCTGATTCCCGCAATCATCATGAGTTTTTTTGTGCAACAGCACAAACCCGANACCGNCTATGAAGCAGTGGAGATGAANCGCGGTGCACGCCGNATTATCGTNNTGTTCCTNCTCACCATAGCCTCNGCCGTGGCCTGCCACAGTTTGCTGCATTTGCCGCCGGTACTGGGCATGATGACCGGCTTGGGCTATCTACAATTTTTTGGTTATTTTCTGCGCCGCACACTGCCCAAGTCCCTGGAACGCAAGAGAGCAATAGCCCTGCAGAAAGGCGATGAGGAGGCACTCAATCGCCTCGGCGGCATCGTTCCGTTTGACGTATTCAACCGGGTCGCCCGTGCAGAGTGGGACACACTGCTGTTTTTCTATGGCGTCGTGGTCTGTGTCGGTGGACTCGGCTATATGGGTTACCTGCATATGCTATCCACAACCCTGTATACCGATTTGGGTGCAACCTATGCAAACATCTTTCTCGGGCTAGCTTCCTCCGTCATCGACAACATTCCAGTGATGTTTGCCGTACTGACCATGGAACCTGAAATGAGTCATGGGCACTGGCTGCTGATCACGCTCACCGCGGGCGTCGGGGGCAGTGTTCTGTCGATTGGCTCGGCAGCCGGAGTGGCGTTAATGGGTCAGGCCAGAGGCTACTATACGTTCATGGGCCACCTGAAATGGGCACCGGTGATTCTGCTCGGCTACTTTGCCAGCATTGCCACCCACATGTGGCTGAATGCCGCCAGCTTTCATGTGATGGGATGACAAACCTGCCGGGGGCTATGGTGGACAACCGCCTTCCTGAATTGGCGAATGATTGGCTTTCGCGAAGAAGGGTCTACCATACCCTCCGGCCCTAAAGACCCACTGCTTCCGGTACTGTCTGACAAGGTCCCGGGTGAAACCGGGCGATCCCGTTAACGTCTTTCTGTCTGGCAAGCAGGTAACACAAACATTGCCAATACCTGACAGAAAGCTATAATGCGCGCCCGCTTCGAACCAGGCCAGCCAATGCGTTTTAATCAGATACCCACGCCACCCTGACATTACGCTTATCAGTCATCCATACACGCTATACCCGGGGCGACATTAGCCCACTTCACTCAGAGAAATACGAGCACTCCGCTTTTCAAGCGGTTGGTAAACCACTATCGCCCCTCTGTTTATTGAAAACTTTCATCCCGGATAGTGGGTAGAGCCATTTTGCCTCTCTCGGGAAAAAGCTATCCCCGAAAAAGAGCTACCCCGAACAAAACACCAGGAATTATTGTTATGTTATTTCATTCCACCCGCCAACAATGGCTGGGCAACATCCGCGCTGATCTGCTGGCCGGGATTGTTGTTGCCCTGGCTCTGATTCCAGAAGCCATTGCCTTTTCCATTATTGCCGGGGTTGATCCCAAGGTGGGTCTCTACGCCTCGTTCTGTATCGCCGTGATCATATCGATTGTCGGCGGTCGGCCCGGTATGATCTCAGCCGCCACCGGGGCCATGGCGCTGCTGATGGTGACACTGGTGAAGGAACACGGCCTGCAATATCTTTTGGCGGCAACGCTGTTGACCGGGGTGCTGCAAATTGCAGCCGGTTACCTGAAACTCGGCAACCTGATGAGCTTTGTCTCGCGTTCGGTAGTGACGGGATTCGTGAATGCGCTAGCTATTTTGATTTTTATGGCGCAATTACCAGAGCTGACCAACGTCACCTGGCACGTTTATGCAATGACCGCTGCCGGTCTCGGTATTATCTACCTGTTCCCGCTGCTGCCGGTGATCGGCAAGACGATCCCCTCACCCCTGATCTGCATTGTGGTGCTGACGGGAGTCGCCCTGCTGATTGGTCTGGATATCCGCACGGTGGGTGATATGGGCCAACTACCCGATACGCTGCCGATCTTTCTCTGGCCGGATGTCCCTCTCAATCTCGACACCCTGATGATCGTCCTGCCCTACGCTGTTTCGCTGGCGGTGGT
>PANQ01000006.1 GCA_002707685.1 Porticoccus sp.
AGGCACTCTGCCAATGGCTATGTCAGCCCGGCAGAGTTTGAAAGGATTGCGGCAGTAGCCGCATAGTTAGAGTGTCTACTTTTTTTGGGTATGACCACTTCTTTGCTAAAGACCAGACAACCGAAAGAACACGCACAAAAAAAAGATTCAGGCCATATTTTTTTATTAGTGCATTTTTTATTTCAAGATCAAGGTTATTGTCATCAGCACTAGAAAATAACCCGACCATGGAACCCAGGCGTATTTTTTTATAGAAACTAAAATCAAAACTTTCTTTTAACAACACCATCCTGTCGATGCTTTCCAACGCAAGCTGCGTTCTTCTGCATTTAAAACAGCAACCACAGTTTATTGCGGGAATTGTCTTTTCTATGCATACGTATGTTTCATTGCTGAACAGGTCTCTGGATGCAATATATTCAAGCTTTTCTATTCTTCCGGCATCATCCCCGATAGAGAAAAAGCGGATTCTTTCGGTGTTGAGCAGTGGCAAAATATAAGGGTCCATGACCGACATACTGTAGTGCTCGAATACCCCTGAGTCTTCAGGCGTATAACTGGAAGAATAGTCATATCTGGAAATACCCTGCTGCAATAACAGCGCACAGGCAATGTTGCTTATAGCGACGCGCTGTTGAAAGCGTTCTCTGAGAATAACGTCAATATTGCTATCGATTGCGATCAGGGGTTTATCCATAGTGCGCAGGGCACTTTCCGCAACAGCAAATCTTTGGGCAAAAACCTCTTTTACGTTGTCTTCCCCATGCTGACCTGTATTTACGAATAAATAATAGGAATACGGCGTGCCATTTTCCGCAGCTTGCAGGGCTGTATACCAACTGTCCACCCCACCACTGAACCCGGTAGCGGAAGTGTCGCCCGACTGTGGCCAGGATGACGCCGGATTGAGTACATCGATATCAATATCATGTAAACGGGGGCACAACGTGAGAAACATCTTTTTTATATCTTGTGTCACAGCATCAGCCAACTGTCTGGACACCCTGCCTTCAACCCTGAGATCCAGGCCCCGCTCCATGGCAAGCCAGGCATAGAGAATAAAAAAGGCATCCACTGATTCAGTGTCGATCATGGACTGACATTGTTTGTCCAGCTCAAACCAGATGGGTTCACAACCATCAACTACGGCCTGTACCCGTATTTTCTGACCCGTCTGGGTTAAAGTGCATCCTTTCAAAATAATTTCAGTCATACGAAGCCTGTTCCGTTATCCAGTTAACGCGTTGCGTGAGATGAGAACAGTCTTCTTGTATGAGAAAATCCGCTGTAATCGCGATAAATCTTCAACTCAGAAATAACCGGCCCTGTCACCGAAAAGCATTTTCACCTTCTCTTGATATTAATTAATCGTTAAATAATTTGACTTTAAAGGTCGTGATTTTCCTTATAGGCTGGAATCACCCTTAACGTTAGCCACCTTGGTTTTCTAATGCGCCGGTAGGTCTTTTTTAATATACTATTTAAAAAACATTTATCGACCAGCGAACCTATCTTGCTTCTCTCATATTTCAAATAATATTTTTTCAGTTTTTTGTAGAATTCAATATTACCTGTCTCATCAGCCAAAAGAAGCAAATCAATTACAGTAGTTTTTAATGAATCGGAAGTAGGCTGCAGCTTCTTTAATTGACTCATCTGGAATTTTGGTAGCGACTTAACATCACCATTCAGCAGGAATACTGCTGCCATGGTTCGTATACATTTGGAACACTCACCACAGTTTTTATCAATATTTTCCCAGCATACCTGAAGATTTTCAGCCACACTGGGAGACTCTAAAATTGTTTTTGTCTTTTGGCTACGACTGGTTCCGGAGCCGTGATGGACCACTTGAGTTGACTCCGTACTCCACATAGGGTCAGTTAATGGATGAGAACCCCAGGGGAGTAAGTGGTCATAAGTATGTGATGAAGCGACATAAAGGCGCTTCATACCCAGATTCCCCCCTGCAGAAGAGATTAATAGCCCATGAGCAAAACTCCAGCCGATCTCTTTTTTCTCTGTCCAGTCCCGGGCGTTGGTATCCACTGGGATCAGTTGCTTTCCACTGCTTTCAGCAAATGCTGCCTGGTGCTCAATACGGCGATTCCAGGCTAAATCATCATCGCCCATATCGAAACCACGGAGCATAACAAGATGGGTGATTTCGTCACGCCTGGCGATAAGGGTAAAGGAACTATCAACCCCCGCAGAAAAGAAACTTCCAATATGAGTGAACTGCTTATCGCGATTGCTCAGCTCACAGTTCAATGCGATTTTTTTAAGCTTTGGATTCCACTTGGAATATATCGTTTGTAATTCACTGAGCTGATCATAAAACACCCGGGACACAGCCACACCTGCATCAACCTCTATATCCCGCTGGGAAACCATGGCCTCCAAAAGAGAAATACCGATAAACCACTCAGCATTTATGTATAAGGGAAATTTATCTGGAACTTTAAAAAAAATTAAATCGCCATCAACATAGGCAGATAAAATATTAAACCCATCTTCTTGCTTTATGTTTATATTACTTATAAGCAATTTTTTGTTCATTCAAATAGCTCCTGAGAAAATTCTATAAGAACAATGCAGCTACCATAAGTAGGGGAACTTCTGCTCTGTTCGCCATCTCACCCCCTCTGGCATTAACTTCTTTGTCAAAGACCAGAGAACTGAAAAGACACGAACAAAAAATATATTCAAGCCATATTTTTTTATTAGTGCGCTCTTTATTTCAAGATCAAGATTGCTTTTATCCACACTTGAAAATAACCCGACCATTGAACCCAGTCTTATTTTTTTATATAAACTGAAATCAAAATTATTTTTTAATAACGCCATTCTATCGATGCTTTCCAGGGCAAGCTGTGTTCTTCTGCATTTAAAACAATAACCACAGTTTATTGCGGGAACTGCCTTTTCTATGCATACATATATTTCATTACTAAACAGATCTCTGGATGAAATAAATTCAAGTTTGTCTATTCTTCCAGCATCATCCCCAATGGAGAAAAAATGGATTCTTTCGGTATTGAGTAATGGCAAAAGATAGGGGTCCATAATTGACATGTCGTAGTGTTCGAATATCCCTGAGCCTTCAGGCGCATAGGTAGAAGAATAATCGTACCTGGAGATGCCCTGCTGCAATAACAGCGCACAGGCGATATTGCCTATCACATCACGCTGCTGAAAACGCTCTCTGAAAATACGGTCAATATTGCTATCGACTGCGATCAGGGGTTTATCCATGGTCCGCAAGGCACTTTCCGCAACAGCAAACCTTTGCGCAAAAACCTCTTCAACGTTGTCTTTACCATGTTGCCCTGTATTCGCGAATAAATAATACGAATACGGCGTACCATTTTCCGCAGCTTGCAGGGCTGTATACCAACTGTCCACCCCACCACTGAACCCTGTTGCAGGAATTTCCGCTGACTGCGGCCAGGCTGACTCTGGATTGAGCACGTCGATATCAATGTCATGCAAACGGGGGCATAACGCGAGAAACATCTTTTGTATATCCTGTGTCACAGCATCAGCCAGTTGCCTGGACACCTTGCCTTCGACCCTAAGTCCCAAACCCCGCTCCATGGCAATCCAGACATAGAGAATAAAAAAGGCATCCACTGATTCGAAGTCGATCATGGACTGGAATTGCTTATCTAATTCAAACCAGATGGGTTCACAGCCCTCCACAACGGCATTTACACGTATTTTCTGACCTGTCTGGGTTAAGGTGCTCCCTTTCAAACATATTTCAGTCATGTACACCCCTTACCCTGTTATCAATTTAACGCGTTGCGTGAGATGAGAGTAGTCTTCTCGTATGAGAAAGTCCGCTGTAATTGGGATAAATAATCAGCCAGCCAAAGGGCAAACAGCCCCGTATACTTCGCCAAATGAAATATCCACTGTTTCATTTCTGACATTTACCCTGCACTCTGGCAGTATTAGCAGTCAAAGTGACTGTCGGCCGGATTACTGACAAAAACCCTTTTACAGGCAGAGGCGCCGTATAATTAATGCGCACTTTATCACCTATTGAAAACTTACACTCGCGGGTGTTTGGCTTGCTATGGCTCTTTACAGGTTTCCCATGCACAAATTGACGAAAGTAACGCTGCCCCACTGTTTTGTTTTATCCCTTTTTTCCGTGTTCATGTTATACAGCACGTCAGTTTTTTCAGCGCCTGTCGGCCATGCACCCTGGGTAGGCGATACGCTCAAAGGTGCACCCTGTAAGGGTGGCATGGAGAATTTTGGACCGTTTGACTACTTATTGCGCAACCAGTTGCCCGGTCAGCTGAGCATTGTGGAAAAACATCACTTTAATCCACAAGTAGAGCAACTGATCAAGGGGCAGAACAGTATCTCACCTTTGGGGGACATCGATTACACCCTGATGGCTTGGCCAAACCATCACCGGGCGCTGTACAGCACTATTCGTCATCGCATCAATACATGGCCCGATGGCCATCCATCACATTACACCCCGGCAGAGTGCTATCTACAGCGGGCCATTAAGTTCAGCCCCAATGATGCAACTACCCACATGTTGTACGGTATTCTCCTTCATCAGACCGGCCATCAGCAAAAGGCGCTTGAGCTGTACGAAAAGGCCATTGAGCTTGACCCCCACAATCCACAGATTCAGTACAATCTGGCGCTCTTACTGGTGGATCTCAAAAAATATACCGAAGCCAGAACCTATGCCACCAGTCTCTACAAAAGGGGATTCCCACTTCCCGGCCTCAGAGACAAACTGAAAGCGGCCGGGCAGTGGTCGTCGGGCGACAACCAGTAAACCTCAAGCCGGGTTCCTGAACATAGCCAGCAAGCGCGTCATAAATCGCAATGGCGTCTGGTCCCAGGGGGTAAACCGCGGCATCTGCCAACGATCACTTGACTCGCTGGCAACGCCCCACTGGGTAGAGACCGCCCCCTCAAAACCGATGGATTTTACAAAATCGCGGTGTTCCAGCCGATAATCGATCTCGGGCCGACCATTGGGGTAGGCAAAATACCGCACCGGTTTGCCCGTGAGTGTTTCCAGCGCATCTTTTGAAGCCTGAATTTCCTGCCGGGCATCGGCGAGTTTCAGCATGGCCAGGATGGGGTGTGTCCTGGTGTGGGCACCAATCTCGATACCGGCATCGCCCAACTGCTTCACCTGATCATTGGTCAGCATCATATTTTGCGGCAAGGGCCCCACCATAGACTCAATAACACGAATAGCCTCGGCGCGCTTTTCCGGTGGCCAATGCTTTATTTCACGAATAATCTGACCCGCTGCCTGTCTGCGGTGTTGAAAATCGGCCAGATCGTAGGTGGCCAGACCCAGCGAACGCAGATCAAACTCGCCACTCCCGGCAATTCGCAATGCCTCAATCACCGCGTCATTCCACATCAGGCCACCATTGAGGAAGCCCGTGGAGATAAATACGGTGGCGGGTATATTCCAACGTTGCAGTACCGGTAACGCACATTCTGCGTTGTTGGCATACCCGTCGTCGAAGGTCACGCAAACAGCCCTTTCCGGCAGATCATTGCTGTCCAGTCTGGCAATGACATCAGACAGCGAAAGCGGATTGAAGTAGCGGGCGAGCAGCTCCATATGCCAATCGAACGTCGCCACTGTCGGCTCGGAACTGCGCATGTAATCACGTTCAGGCAACACGCGGTGGTAGGTGAGAATACAAACCCGCTGTTTATTTTTTGTCTGCAGCACAAAGGGCAGTGTTCTGGCAACTGCGCTGTACAGCAGATGGTTCATTTATTAATCCTCGGACGTTTGCTCGAAGCCAAGGATTCTGACAGTGTGCGAGGCCGCTAACAACTGTCGGAATTTTTTACGTTTTTGGCTGGAGGGATATAAGCCATACGGACTGCCAGGCCATTTTATATCAGCAAAAAATTGGCCTGATATCTGTGCCGATCCGACAAGTCACCGCAGGAACAGAATTATCTTATTCAGCGGGGAGTTCTTCACGGAGTCGAATATAAGATAGACTTGCAGTCCGTTATAAAATTGCCTGCCAAACCTAGGGTTTATTCGACCTGATGACTATCACTACCCGCACAGCCATTGGATTCAGCATCACCGGCAGGTACCTGACGCTTTCCCTCCAGTTTGTCTCAACCATGATCCTGGCCCGGCTGTTGACGCCAGAAGAAATCGGTATCTTCAGTGCGGGCTTTACCATCGTGGCGCTGGCCCAACTGTTTCGCGACTTTGGCCTGAATCAGTACATTATTCAGGAAAAAGAATTGAGTGAAACAAAAATCAGGACAACCTTCACGCTAAACCTGCTGATGTCCTGGACGCTGGGGACTTTGCTGTTTTTTTCGGCGGGCCTGATTGCAGCTTTTTTTCAGGAAGAAGGCATAGAAACACTGATCAGGATTCTCTCCTTCAACTTTTTTATCATCCCCTTTGGGACTATCACCCTGGCATTACTGCGCAAGAAAATGCGCTTTCATATCACAGAAGCTATTGGTTTGATCGCCACAGTACTGGGTATCAGCATTTCCCTGGCAACGGCCTATACCGGTTCCGGCTACCTCTGTCTCGCCTACGGGGCAATTACCGAGACTTCAAGTATCGTACTTCTGTCGGTGTTTTTCCGGCCAAGAGATGTGAGTGTTCGACCTACCCTGGAGGGCGCCAAAAATATCTTCAGGTTTGGCTCCATTGTTGGTGTGGGTAACATCGTCAACCAGTTTGCCACCAGCATTACGGATGCCCTGATTGCTCGACTTCTCGGGCTGGCGCAGCTGGGGTACTTCTCCCGCGCATTTGGCGCTTTTTCACTGTTCGATCATATTTTTGTCAGCAGCATCCGAGGGGTCATTTTGCCGCTGTTCTCCCGGGACAACCTTCACACTGGCAAACTGAGGGAAAGTTATCTCAAGGCTGTGACTTATTCCTATGTTTTTGCCTGGCCTTTCTTTGCTTTCCTTTTTCTCTACACGGAAGAGACCATAAGGGTACTGTATGGCACCCAGTGGGACGCCGCCATTCCACTGGTAAAAATTCTCTGCCTGGCAGGGGTTCTACTGCCATCGTTTTTGTTTGCCGACAACCTGTTCATTGCCTTTGGCAGACCGGGGATTACACTGAAAATCCAGGTCATTTCGAACGTTGCAAAAATCGTGATGGTTGGCATTGCATGCTTTTCAGGACTGGAAGCGGTTTGTATGGCGCTGGTGGGATTCTTTATTGTCAGGTTTATTGCCTGCCAGTTTTATGCAAACCAGATATTTGGTATTGGTATAAAAGATGCCGCAAAACCTGCCGTCCAGGGTCTGGTGCCGTTGATTTTTACAATAGTGCCGACACTGGCTGCAAATGCCGTGATGCAGGGACAGATAGAAAGCATTTATGTTCATTTTGCCCTTTTGATGGCAGCGGCATTTGTGGGGTGGATCGTTGGTTTAAAGCTTTCCAGGCACACCTTCTACAATGAAATAAATAGCTTTTTTGGAAAGGGCCGGCTATGAAAACCAGCATCAAGCACCTGATAAGGAGCCACTGTGTCTATTTATAACCAATTGCGACTCAGGACCCACAAGGTACTGCCCCGGCGATTTCATTGTTACTGTATCGGTGCTGCAAAAACCGGCACAACGTCCATATCCTCCATGTTTAAGGCCCACTTTGATTCGGCCCACGAGCCAGCTATTTCCGAGACCAATCATCAAATCATCAGCTATTTAAAAAATGAAATGACGGCTGAAGAGGTTCAGTCCTTTATTGAAAAGCGGGACAGAAAACTGAACCTTGAAATGGAATCTACCCATTCATTAATTTACATAGCAAAGGAAGTCGTTGGCCTGTTTCCCGAGGCAAAATATTTAGTCACTGTCAGGGAGCCACTGAGCTGGATCAAGTCCAGAATCAACTTTCATTTCAAAAAACATCCGCCAGAATGGGAGGAATATCGCCAGTATTTCTGGATGGACAAAACCCGGGGGTATGATCTGGAAGAGGCCGTTCTCAAGGCCAACCAGTTGGCTTCTCTGGATGCTTATCTGTCCCAATATAATGAACACTATTTGCTGGCAAAGCACTATCTTCCCGAGGCTGCCAGTCTTTACATCAGAACAGACAACCTGTCCAAGGAATCTGGAGAAATTGCCCGGTTTTTAAACATCAATGCACGGGATATCAATACCTCACATGCCAACTCTGAACCAGAGAAAGCCTCTTTTATAGAGGGAATTGATGAGCACTACCTGACAAGAAAAGTATGGAGCCACTGCGAGGATCTAATCAGGGAGTATTTCCCTGAACGCGTTCCCTTTTATTTAGATGAAATACAATAAAACCTGTTCATAGCAACCTATCACAAACGGCCTGAGGCAACCAATTTATGAAGCTCTGTTACTACCATGACAACGAGGGTAATTTTGGAGACGATTTGAATGCCTGGTTATGGCCAAAGTTGCTGCCTGGTATCATTCAGGGTACCGCCAAACATGGTGACGAATACTACGAGGAAAACAACCGGGAAGCAGCGCTGCTGTACGGGATTGGCACTATACTTGACCAGAGAATCCCCCCTCTTCCAATGAAATTTATTGCAGGTTCCGGGGTAGGTTATTTCTCCCCGCCGACGATTGATGAAAAATACAATATCTACTTTGTCAGGGGGCCGCAAACTGCCAAAAAGCTGGGCATTGATCCCGCCAAAGCCCTGACTGATCCCGCTATCCTGTTAAGGGAATTTATACCCGAAGCCGAAAAAATTCACGAGGTGTCATTGATCATGCATTGTGACACCGCAAAAAGTGGTTATTGGAAGAATATCGCCCATGACCTGGGAATCCACCACATTGATCCAAGGGCGAAAGATCCCCTCATCGTTATTAACGATCTGATTGCCTCAAAATACGTCATTACCGAATCGCTTCATGGTGCAATTATCGCTGATGCCTATGGCATACCCTGGCGGCCGATCAATACCATGCCCCACATCAACCAGTTCAAATGGCATGACTGGTGCCAATCAATCAATGTGGTCTATGAACCGGCAAATCTGGTCTCAATTTTCGACGACAGGCGCTCCACCACCACCAAAACCCTGCTCAATAAAGGCAAATCCTTTCTGGCCAGACAACAATTGAAGAAACTGATCAAAGAGGGGAAATCCTTTAACAGCAACCCTGCGATTATTCGTTCTCATGCCAGCCAGATGCTGGAAAGATTAGCCCAGCTGACGATTGATGCGAACAACCTTCAAGACAGGTTGAAATGATTGCCAATGACTATCCTTCTTCTCGATGGGGACACATTACCGGCTTTGGCGATTACCCGTTCGCTGGGCAGCCGGGGCATTCCGGTAGTCGTTGCCTCCCACCAGCAAAACCCCATTGCCGGCTACTCGCGTTACGCATCGAGCATTCTCGATTATCCGAATCCGCTACTGGCGCCTGATAGCTTTGTTCACTGGCTGGAAGATCAGCTCGCCGGTCACCAGTACCAACTGGTGATCCCGGCCACGGAGCGGACACTGGTACCCATTGCCCGACACTTTCACAACAGCTCCCACTACTACAGGATTGCCGCACCGGATCTGGATGCGCTGGAAACCGTGCTGGACAAGTCGCGGACAGCCCTGCTCGCCAGGCAGTGCAATGCACCATTACCCGCCAGCTGGGATATTGCCAGCATTGAAGCGCTTCAGTCCGCGTTGTCTGAATTCAGCTATCCGATGGTGATTAAACCGGGCCGCTCCATTTCAGACAACTCGCTACGGACGCCGCTGTCGGTCCGCTACGCCCACTCAGAAGAAGAGCTGATCAAGGTGGGCACGGAACTGCTCCAGCACGGCCATTTGGTGCTACAGGCGTATTTTTCCGGTATTGGCAAGGGTATTGAGTTAATTGCCAATCGCGGTGAAATCGTTAGCGCCTTTCAGCATCAGCGTCTTCATGAAATGCCCCTCAGCGGGGGCGGCAGCAGTTATCGGAAAAGTGTCGACGTTGATCCGGTCTTGCTCGATGTCAGTGCCCGGCTGATCAGACAGCTGAACTGGCACGGTGTTGCCATGGTGGAATTCAAGCAGAATCCGGAAAGCGGTGAATTTATTCTGATTGAAATCAACGGTCGTTTCTGGGGTTCGCTGCCTCTAGCCGTAGCCGCCGGCGCGGACTTCCCCCACCAGCTTTACCAGCTTTATACCGCCCAACCGATTGAAACAAAGCCCTACCGAACTGAGATCTACTGCCGAAAACTGTCCAGCGATCTTCGCTGGCTGGAAGCCGTGGCACGCAAAGATGCTGATCCCCGACTGGTAACGATCCCGGGACTGGGCGATGCCATGAAAGATTTGCTGAAGGTATTCTCCCCCCGACATTATTTCGACGCCCAGTCATTGTCTGATCTGAGACCGGGTCTGGTCGACCTCTGGCAAATTGTTCGCAGTTACACGGATCGGTTGAGCGGTGTTTACCGCGAGACGCAGTTTCGCAACGGGATTATCAAGCGCAGTCGCTATTCTTTGATCGGTGATCGCCTGTCGACAGCCAGCCATATACTGTTTTTATGCTATGGCAATATCAATCGCAGTGCTGTGGCTCACGCCCTGGCAGAAAAAAGGATTCCGGATGCCGGGCAATACTTCTTCAAATCAGCGGGATTTCACCCGCTGGGAAACCGACCGGCAGACCCCAGAATGGCGGCTATTGCCGCAGCGGAGGGAGTGTCTATGGACCACCTCCGTTCGTCAGTGCTCACCACGGAATTAACCGAGTGGGCAGATATCATTTTTGTTATGGAAGCGGATCACGTCAAACAACTGTCCACCTTTTCACAAGCTGCCGCAGACAAGGCACTGCTGCTCGGCGGCTTGCTCGCTGATCAATCAGCCACTGAAATTCCGGACCCCTACAACAAATCACAACCAGTTTACCAGTCGGTCTACCGGACTATCGATCAGTGTATTTCAGGCCTGTCAAAACTGGTTTGCTAAGGGAGGGATCACTATGAGCTGGCTCAGAGAATTCTGGCCATGGTTGCTGGGAGTATTTGCCATCTGCACCGTCCTGTTTATTCTCTACACACTGTTTTTCTCGAACAGGCCCACGGTCAGACAATTCACCTATAAAGAGACCCCCCAGGGAAAACTCACGCTGGAAATTCATCTGCCCCGTGACTGGTCTGAAGATGACCGCAGACCCGCCGTCCTGTTCTTTTTTGGGGGTGGCTGGATAAGCGGCGGGATCCAGCACTTCAGCTGGCAGGCAGACTATCTGGCCCGGCGGGGAGTGGTTGCAGTCAGGGTCGACTATCGTGTGGACAGCCGCCACCACACGACCCCGGATAAAGCAGCAGAAGACGGATTTGATGCACTTTTATGGTTACACCAGCACTCAGCGCAACTGGGTATCAACCCGCATCAGATTGTTTCGTCCGGAGGATCGGCGGGCGGCCATATCGCTGCATGCCTGGCGATGTGCAATCATCCGGCGGGCATCGACATGACATCCATGCGTCCGGCCCTGTTGGTGCTGTTCAACCCCGTGCTCAACCTGGTCAATCCCACGGCGGAAGAGGAATTCACCAGCCGGGAAATCGAACTGATCGGGATGATGCCCGAGCCATCGGTCACCAGCCTGTCACCCAATCTGCATATCGACGGCAGCACGCCACCCACCCTGTTGATGTTTGGTGACCGGGATGGGCTGTTGGCGCAGGGCAACTTTTTTGCAGAGAAGGCTTTATCAGAAGGGGTACCCGCCACCCTGTTAACCGCAGAGGGGCAGGCTCATGGCTTTTTTAACCGGGAACCCTGGCGCAGCGCCACCACTCTGGCTATGGATCATTTCTTGCTTGAGCAGGGCTATCTTTTCGGTACACCATTGATTGATGAAACCGTGATTGAAAAAGCAGTGATGAAAAAAGCAGTGGTGGAAAAGTGAGCAGACGACAGGCTTTTATCAATAACCTGTCATCCGCCCCAAAAACCACTAACGGTCTGTCTTTTCCAGATAACGGAAGAAATCGGAATCCGAGCGAATCATCAAAGTGGCGTTATCACCGAGCGCCTTATAGGTCTCCAGCGTACGTATAAACGCATAAAACTCCGGATCAGCACCAAAGGCTTCGCCGTAGATACTGATCGCCTCGGCATCGGCATCCCCGCGAATTTCCTCTGCTTCCCTGGCCGCTTCAGAATTGATGCGACGTAATTCTCTCTCCATTTCACCGGTGATTTCCAGACTGCGACCCTGGCCTTCGGCACGAAACCGCTCGGCAATGGCCTGACGCTCTGAAATCATGCGGTTTTCCACCTGGCGACGCACGGAGTCAATATAGTTAATGCGCTTGATACGAACATCCTTGAGCTCAATACCCAGATCGGACATCAGTTTTGAGGCACTTTTCAGTATCTCCGACTCCAGTTTTTCACGGCCCAGTTTGGGACGCTTGGTCAGACTGACATCATCCCGATCCTGCTCTACCTCATCGAGCTCATCCACATCAACATCCCAGTCTCCTGAGCGGACAATCTCTTCCAGTTCTGTGCCGGAAATAATGTCTCTAACCACGGAGTCAATAATGTCGTCGAGGCGGGTACGCCCACCGCGCTCATCGCGAACACTGCGCAGGAATTGCAGGGGATCCACAATACGCCAGCGAGCGGTGGTATCCACCTGGATAAACTCACGGCCAAGGGTGGGGATCTGGGATACATCGCCGTCCCAGACCAGCAGGCGCCGATCATAGCGACGCACCTCCTGGACAAAAGGCAGTTTCCAGTGCAAACCCGGGGTGCTGATCACATCCCCCTGGGGTTCGCCAAACTGGACGATAATGGCCTGCTCGGCTTCATCAACGACAAAGGCCGATGAAAAGACAATGATAGCGACAAAAAGCACGACAAAAAGACTGGCCAATTTTTTCATTTGCTTGCTCCCTGACGCGCATCACGCACATTCATCAATGGTAGGGGCCCTACCTGATCTTCCTGCACCATGAGTACCTGTCCAATATTCGGCAGTATTTCTGCCATGGTTTCCAGATAGAGACGGGTGCGGGTGACTTCAGGTACCGTCTTGTACTCCACCAACATCGCGCGGAACCGGGCAGTTTCACCAAAGGCACGGTTAACGCGGGCAGTGGCGTAACCCTCGGCCTCGGAAATCAGGCGCTGGGCTTCACCCTCGGCCCGTGGAATCTGCTGATTGGCCCGTTTGGTGGCTTCATTGATCATTCGTTCGCGTTCCTGGCGAGCTTCGTTCACCTCATTAAACGCAGGCCGCACAGCCTTGGGGGGAACCACGTCCTGCAATTCAACGGTAATCACATGAATACCGGAATCGTAGAGATCCATGATGCCCTGAATTTCATCGCGGGCTCCCTGGGCAATTTCGACCCGACCCACGGTCAACACCTCTGAACCGAGTCGGTTACCCACCACCCTGCGCATCACGGACTCGGAAATATCCCGCAGTGTCAGGTCCGGTTGACGCAGCTGGTAGAGGTACTTGATGGGATCCTGGATGCGATACTGAACCACCCACTCCACATCGATCACATTCAGGTCGCCTGTGAGCATCAGGGACTCACTGGTGAAGTCGCTCTCGGAGTAACTGGTCCGGTTGTTGACCTCACCCACGCTACGAAAACCAAACTCCTGCTTCAGAACCCGGGCAGACGCCACACGCTGAACTCTGTCGATACCAAAAGGCAGTTTGAAGTGTAAACCGGGATCCGTAATGTTCACCACGGCACCGAAGCGTTTGACGACGGCCTGCTGTTCTGGCTGAACGGTGTAGAACGATGAAAATACTGCCCAGAGGACAATAAGCAGTACCGGCAGATAAACAATAGCGCTCCCCTTGGGGAGCTTTTTGAGCAATTCAGCAAGGTCTTCGTGGAGATCGCGCTCCCCACCGGATGAATCCTGCCAAGGGTTCTTCTTCATAGATGATTCCTGGAGTTGGGTAATAATTCAGGAACACCCTAACAGTTGAAGCAGAGAGAGTGCTAATAAAAACTTTTTTGACGGATTCTCCGGGGGAGGCAGCTCTGAGATGTCTGTATTAACGCGAGTACTGTTGAGTCATTACTCTGCCGCCCCACTGTCCAGCCAATCACCTATTGCTTTCAGTTCTGTAGAGCTCAGGTCTACCGGGTGATCGGCACCAAAATCAATATCGTCGTCGTATTGGTCATCGGTGCGACCATCGGTGCGTTTGTTGGCGGCCTTCCAATACAGCAGGCTTTCCCTGGCATACATATTGTTGACGTACTTGCTCATCATGGGCCGCTGCAAACCGTATTTGCGGGTCAGGTTTGTAGAGCTGGTCATCTGAACTTTCAGGTGTTCCGGTAATGACTTTTGCGCGTAGTCCAATGCTAGATCATCGTAATCGTATAGCGGCACATCGCCACCAACCGCATGGCAGCTTGTGCACTTCGCCTCAAAGATAGGCTTGATGTCCTTGGTGTAAGTGGGCACCGGCATGGCTTTGGTCAGGTCGAATGCCGGGGCCGAAAATGCCATTGATTGTTCGTAGGGGCGGCCTTCTTTAGCATGCAGGTGACAACCCATACAGACGCGCTTCTCGCCCTGCCGCAATGACTGGGGCACCTGATCGCGCTTGATGATTCGTCCGTCTGAATCCACTCCCGCCATCACATAGGGTGTCTCACAGGGCAGTTCCGCCTTGAATGATTTGTCTGCCAGCAGAGGCACATCACCCAGCAGTTTTACCCGATTACCGATACTGTTTTCAAAGTCACGGTTTGTGGTGGTGTTGGGGACGATCTCGTAAAAGCGGATTGCCGCCATTTCGCTGTGGTCGACGGCTTCCATCAACGCGCCGTTATTATCGACAGTTTTGTATTGCTCGTTGAACACATAGCCCTTGTAGTTGAGCGCATCGGTTGACCCGGCATCGGAACTTGCTATCTGGCAAGAGCCGTCATCAGTGTTGGCTACTGGAGGCGTAGGAATGTCGCGCACTTTGACCACACGGGCGCTAAACTCGTGCCATTCCGGATGATCAACGATCAGCGTCAGATCATCGGGCGACTGACTGGGAATCACGGTGGTTTTATACAGTCCCACATCACAGCCGATGTCATCACCAATCTTATCCGGCGTACCGGGTACTCCGGTCGCGACCTGAGTGCAAAAACCTTTGCCTACAGACAACAATAACTGGTTATCCGGTGTGCCTTCTGGCCAGCCCACCTTGCCCAGATACCGACCGCTGGTGTCTTTGCGGGATGCCGCGTCCTCTGAGGTAGACCACACCGCTGCGCTGTAATGACCGCTCGGCACAAAGCCGGGGGCAGGGCCTTCAATGCCATGCTTCGCTGGAGGCCAGCAAATAACGTCGCCCAAACCGAGGTTATTGGCTCGATAGTAATTTACTGTGCAAATATCATCGTTGGCACGCTGCCCCAGAAAGTGCATCGCCTTCATGGTATTGCTGCGGGGGTTCGATCCGGTGAGGCGATTCTTGTGGGCACCGAGCAGGGCTGTCATGTCTCCACCACGATAGTCCATACCCATGATTGCCCACATATTAGCACCTGTACCGGGCCAATTAACGCCGCCATTAGTAGTGCCATAGGCCAGATTGTGACTCAGCCATTGTGAGCTGTAAGCAACACGACCGCTGTTCAGCAGGTATGGATGGAGCGCCGCCGTTACTTCGTGAGGGGTTATGTCGATGACATTCGTGCCGTCGAGATCAGCAAGATACAGGCGAGGCTGAACGTCTTGTGAGTTGTTTACACGCGCACGGATCGGAGCCAAAAACCCATTACGGGTTGAACCAAACATCATCTTGCCGTCGGGCAACCACACAGGGGAAATATCATGATTCCCTTGGTTATGCGGCCATGCGGTCAGAGACTCAGTGGCGATGTCATAGATGTAAATGCGGGCGTCGGTGTTCGAGCCGTTGAGCTGCCGGGTCGGGAAGTTGCGGTTTTCCGGCCACGGGGGTTTCAGCCCATCTGCCGAGTAGACAGAGAAGGCGATTTTTGTTCCGTCCAGCGATGGCATGGCATCAAACGGCACGCAGGGACGCTCGGCGTTCATACAGTCGTAGATGATCTTCTCGGTGCCGTCAGTGTCCCGCAGGACCAACTGCCCCGGCGCGTTGAAGCCATCGAACTGACGGGAGACTTCGGGCAGTGAGTCCATATAGTCCCAGTTGTCACTGGTGTACTCGCCGCTGCTCAGTGCGACCGTGTTCTCACCGTGAGTGCGAGGGACACGGGTATAGACCACAGGATATGTCAGTGGCGCTGCTGGTTTCTGCACTGATGGATTTTTTGACGATACTGTTTTTGTAGCAGGTTTTGACTCGACCTTTGGCTCTGCCACTGACTCCGACGGTTCAACCTCGCCAGATTGCGCACCCCGTTTTATTCGCTTGAACTCCTCCCAGTTCACTTCAGCCAGTCTTGTCGGGGGAAAGTCTGCATAGACATTGGTTAAAACGACAGACAACCGCTCAGGTGTGGCAGTGGTTGAACTGCTGGCCTGAGTCTCGATATTCACCAACAGGAATGACAGTAAAAAAAGTAGCAATTGGAACGGAGCTTTTGAAAATATTTGGTGTTTCATAGCGTGCGTCTACCCGGTTGGCATCCATCCCCAGTAAGCCCATGCCCGTCTTGGACAAAGCATTGTTGTAACGGGTTCCTCTACATAGCGGACATCAGTGGGGTTTACACAGTGCCCTGATAGTGAGCCACGCACAATAAATACTCCATTTAAAGCTGGGTCTGGCAGCCAACGCGATTCTGGCTACTGCCACAGCGGCCTGAATGGAACCCCTTTGCTGCAACTCCCGGGACAGTAGTTTTGAGTTTGAAGACAACGACAGTTTCGAATAACGAACTGCCTCTGGCGTATGACAACTGGCGAGCAGGTGCCAGTAAACCGAGTTTTCCAGCAAACGTCGATTGAGATCACCTACACCTTTTGATGCGGATTCGTGCCCGTGTGTTACCGGCGCATTGTGCGCCGAGCAAACATCGGGACGAAACAGAATGTGCCCCGCGGCTGCATCACAGAGACGCACGAATAAATCCACATCCTCGGCATAGCGGGTTTCCTCCCAGAATCCACCAATGTTTTCCAGCAGGGCTTTTCTGGCGATAGTGATATTGAGGTGCGCATAGTCGGGATAACAGAGCATTTGCTCACGTTTTATCTGATAGACCGGCCCACCCGCCAACTGCTGATCTTGCTGCAGGCTGGCTTCAACACGCCTGAAGCTGGTTTTCGAAAAAACGGTGTCACCGTGCATTATTTTCTGGTTGGCAAAGTGCAGATCGGCATCGGTTTCCCGCAGAGTCGCCGCTGCAACAGAAAGTAGGTCTGGCTGACACCAGTAGTCGTCGTCATCACAAAAGGCGATATAGGTCCCTTTTGCCGCATCGATCCCGATGTTTCTCACCACCGATGGTCCGAGACGTCGCCCTCCTTCGGTATTGGCCTTCAACAGACGATAGCGAGGACCGAACGCCTCCATCATTTGCTGATAGGCGACAATCACATCGCTACTGGAGCCATCGTCGACAATCACCACCTCGTAGTCCGGGAAATCCTGCTCAGCAATGCCGTCAAGGCAGCGCCGCAGCCAATCGACTCTGTTGCGCGTCGGGACAATAACACTGATAAAGGGTTGCGTTGCTGACATAGGCTTAATCCGGCTTTCAAAAGAGTAGCTGTTGATTATTGCGAGAACGGGCCCCGAACTAGCTTGGCGGCATCCGTTGCCGGCTGCGCATTCTATTGGCAGGGGCTTTGGGCCGCTGGATAATATCGCCCGACTGGCCCAGGCCCACCACTTCCCGGCTGGCAAACTGGTAGTTCAATAGTACCGATATGGCGATGATGTGCCAGGGCAAATCAAAATACGACAGACTCAGAAAGGCACCACCTGACATATAGGCAATCAGACTGACCTGGAGCATCCGGGCCAGCAAATTTGAATGCGGCGAGTCCGGGTCGTTTTTGGTGCGCTTGATCACCTGGGTGAGATTTCGCCAGGTCAACCCAAGTACCGATAAAAAGAGGATCAGCCCCGGCCAGCCATGATCTGCCAGGACTGAAAAATAAATGCTGTGGGCAACAAATACCTGGTTGGGGTTCGGCGCATAAATGGCGAACATCTCCTTTGACCAGGCCGACAGGCCGGCACCGGTAATCCTGTCATTGGCCACATTAATGCTGTATTGCCAGGAGTTGATCCGGGACATGGCCGATGCATCTTCCTCATAGGTTTTTATGCTCTCCATACGCTCGTGCCAGCTTTGCGGCATAAAGGCAAAAATCAGCGAGGCCGCAATTACTATCAGGAAACCACTGAGTATTTTGGTTTTGCTCTTCAGCCAGAAGAAGAAGCCCACCGCTGCCATCGCCAGCAAGGCACCACGCGACTGAGAGCCAAACACTGAAATCAGACTGAAAAACAGGGCGCAGCCCATCCCGTAACGTACCCATTTATGGGGCGTTATTCGGTAGAGATACACCATTAACGGCATGACCATTAACACCGCAACCGCCAGCGCATTGTTTTCTGAAATATCACTGCCCGGCGGCCCGAAAACATGGAAGGCGCCACCGGTCATAAGTGTGAAAATGCCGCCCTTGAAACTGAAGAACCCTACGGAGAGGACGATCACCCAGATAAGCAGGTTGAGCTTTTTTTCATCAATTATCAGGATCAGGGTCAAAAACGTCATCACCTGAATTTTCAGTATATTGATATAGGATTCCATGGCCTGGTCGGGATAGACCGCATTAAAGGTCGCGATCGCCATCCAGACGATAAACATCAGCCATATCACGACTGTGGCGTTTATCGGCAGGCGCTGCCTTTCTGTACTGAACAGAACTGAAACAAACAGGGTCAGCGCCACGATCATGGCAAACGGCATGTTGTAGGCAAAGCCCCAGGCCAACCGGTGTGGGTTCATGTAACTGAGCCAGCACCAGACCAGAATACCTATGTAGGCGTGGCGCAAAATGAATGGCAGGCTGCCAAACACCATAAGGGTAACCAGGATATCTCTCATAACGGTTGCGTGTTAGCTCCCCCGGACAGGCATCAACCTATCCGTCAATTGACTGTGGGCTGGTCAGGTGACTTTGCTGACCACATAACGGAATTTGCCTGATTTTTCCGGCCTGATCTCGTCACAGTATTCAAATTCAACCGTGACCGCCTGCCCCAGCCTTTTTTTAAAAACATCGCTGATTGCCTGCTCATTGGCGATGACATAATCATCGCCGCGGACAATCTCTACCCGTGTCAGGTCAAGTGACTCCTGTGTGATTTTGAACGAGGCGATACCGGGCAGGTCACGCAGGATATAAATCAGGGCGAGGCCGTGCAGCAGGGTTCCGTCCTGGGCCATCAGGAAATCTGTCGAACGCCCCTGGACTTCCTGCATCACCGGCAGCCCCCGGCCACAACTACAGGGTGAGTCGCTGAGCACACCAATGTCACCGGTGCGATAGCGAACAAAGGGAAAGTCGCGAGTGGCCATATGGGTCACGACAATTTCTCCAGACTCGCCCGGCGGCAATACCCGGCCATCACCATCCACGATTTCGACAATAATGTCTTCGGCCGTGATGTGCATCTTGCCCGCCGGACACTGGTGAGCGATAAATCCGGCATCCCGGCCACCATAGCCGTTGGCGACGGGACAACCAAACACCCGCTCTATTCTCTCCCGCTGGTGATCGTAGAGCCGCTCAGAGGTGACAAAGGCCACCCGGATACCGAGTCCCGAAAGATCGATACCGCTGTCTTCAGCATGGCCGGCAATATGCGCCAGTGCCGAGGGGTAACCGAACAGCATTGCTGGTTTGACCTTGCGGATAGTAGCCACAAAATCATCCAGTTTTGTTTTTGACATTTCGAAGGCCGGCAACAGGCGGGTCCTGAACAACCTATCGCGCAACTGCCGCACGCGATCCTGGGTACCCAGCTCTATTGGCGATCCCCAGACCACAATCTCCGGGTCCCCAATATCCACATTCCACCAGCGGGTAGCCCGCCATTTAGCAGCCACATCATGGCTAACACGCTCACTGCCAATGAAAAATATAAGCGGTTCACCACTGGAGCCACCGGTATTGAAGCGTGACAATCCCACCGCACTTTCAGCCTTCATGCTCTCACTGTTGGCTCGTATTTCCGGTTTACCCATGAGCGGCAGACGCTGAAGCTCAGTGAGTGAGGTTATTTGATTCGGCTTGATGTCCAGCGCAGCAAACAGTTGCCGGTAATAGGGCACATGTCGGCCAATATCAACGAGAAATTCCCGCAGCCGCTGCAACTGCAGCTGCTCCAGTTCCGCCGCCGTCAGCCACTGTGTTCGCTCCATATCGCGACGAACACGCACCGTGCTGTGACGTTTCAGCCGCTCGTGCAGCGGGAACAAAACGCCGGAGACCAGTCGGGTATACCAACTCATTGCTCTGACCTCATAACCCTGACCTCAGTGATCGATAGAGTGTCAGCCACTGTTCTTTTACCACTGGCCATGCGTAGAGCCTGACCGCGTCCAGTCCATTGTCAATCAACCTTTGCCGCATCTCTTCTTCCCTATACAGGCGGATTATCTGCGCCGCCATGGCTGCTGCGTCTCCTGCAGGCACCATCAGGGCGGTTTTTTCCTGCGACACGATATAGGGAATACCGCCCACATCCGTCGTCACCACTGGCACACCACAGGCAAGTGCTTCCAGAACGGAGTTCGGCATATTGTCTACGGTGGTCGGATTCAGAACCAGGTCGGCGGACTGGTAAAAATCCACGATTTGCTGTGCATCCAGTCGACCGACAAACTGAACATGTTTCTGTAGACCCAGCTGATCGGTCAGGGCGGTCAGTTCGGCCAGCTGCGGTCCGGAACCGGCAATGGCCAGTTCTATTGCAGGGATCTCCCTGCGCACGATTGCCAAAGCCTTGATTGCTGTTGCAATGCCGTAAATGGCTTCGAGATTGCGGGTAATAATCACCCTGAACCCCTTTGTGGCGGGCACATCATCGACCATGGCTACCGGCCTGAACCTTTGCAGATTTATGATATTTGGGATCACAGTGGTCTCAACGCCGAACCCGGCAAACACCTCTTGAAGATAGCCGGAGGGTACAACAATTTGCGTGGCTCGGTTCAGGGTTGGCCTGATCCACCGAAAAGACTGCTCGAAATAACTGCCCGCTTCCCCCCCTCGGTAATTCACGATAACCGGGGTATTTTTCAACCATGCCAGCCAGACCACGGGCGTGGAAAACAGCTGCCATGACCAACCGGAATTGGCCATCAGGTGGATGACATCGACTTTGCCAGCCATTTTCCAGACGGCCACCAGATAGGGTACCAGACGGAACAGTGCGCGAACGCCCCTGAGTTTTTCCACTGACTTTGGACGGTAGGGCCGATTGGTCTGCACCAGGCAAACCTCTACGCCTTCTTCTTTGAACAACTTGACCAGCTGGCTGGTCTGGGTGGCCATGCCACCTGCCGGAGGGGGCAGAGGACCAACCACCCCCAGACGCAATTTTTTTCCTGGCTGAGCCGTCATCCTAAAAGATCGCCATAAACCTGCCGATATCGGCTGACGCTGTTGGCCCAGTTCCGCTCTTCCTCCACGTAACGGCGACCATTGCTGCGTATGGCAGGCCATCGCTGCCGGTCATCGAGCAATCCGATAACGGTGCGAGCCAATGATGTAGCACTGCCAGCGGTAAACAGGCAGCCATTTTCGTCTTCTCGAATAAGCTCCCGGTGACCGCCTACATCCGAAGCGATCACTAACTTACCCTGAGCCATGGCTTCCAGTGGCTTCAAGGGCGTTACCAGATCTGTCAACCGCATACTAAGCCGCGGATAGACGAAGATATCGACCAGATTGTAATAATTCTGCACATCGGTATGGGGAACCCGGCCTGTCATGATCACCACATCCTGCAGCTCCATCTCATCAATCTTTGTCTTGATCAGTGACTCCTGTGGGCCGCCACCCACCAGCAACAGACGCAAATTGGGGCAGCTGGCAATCATTTCCGGCATGGCTTCAAGCAACAACACAATACCTTCATAGGCATAAAATGAACCGATGAAACCCAGTACCGTTTTATCTTGCAAGCCAAGGGTCTGCTGCAGTTCCGGGTCCGCCCCGGCCTCCACACTGAAGTGCTCAATGTCTACCGCATTGGGGATTACGGTAACCTTAGATGGCTCAATGCCGCGACGGACGATATCGTCTCGCAGCCCCTGACAGATGGTGGTGACGGCATCGGCGCGACGAAAAACATGGCTTTCCATGCCATGGGTCAACCGGTAGCGAACACCCAACTCCCTGCTGGTACCGTGATCAACGGCGGCATCCTCCCAGAAAGCACGGCATTCATAAACCAGTGGCAGGCCAAATTTTTTATTCGCCTGCAATGCTGCCAGACCATTTAACGCCGGGGAGTGGGCATGGAGGATATCCGGCTTCTCCGTTTCGATGACCTCGGCAATACGTTTTGCCAGCGTCTGTATCACCTGCCACTGGTTGAGTATCGGCAGCCGTGACAGCAAACCACTCCCGGCCGGGGTCCGGTAAAAACGAAGTCCGTCGACCTCCTCATACGGCACCGAAGAACCGGGATGCTTTAAGCCGGTGACATGAACCGTGTCCCAGCCGAGCGCACGCTGCTGCCTGAGAATATTGCGGGTGCGGAAGGTATAACCACTTTGCAGGGGAATCGAGTGGTCGAGAATATGGAGGATACGCATGGTAATCTATAGCTCGAATTGATCGTGTTTGGTGGTGGCTTCAAACATCAACAACGACCATAAAACAGCGCTGTGGTCACGGCGACCGGAGAGGTGCTGGTCGACCAGCTCTTCCAGATAGGGCTGGTTAAACAGTCCGGTTTTAGCCAGGTTTCCGCCGGTAATTGTACGCCGCAGCCTGTCCCGGAGCGGCCCGCGAAACCATTTTGACAGCGGTACGCCGAAACCCATTTTGTCGCGGTAAAGCACATCATCAGGCAAGTGCGGCTCAAGGGATTTTTTGAGAATGTATTTACCTTCCTGTCCTTTCAATTTGATATTGGAGGGCAGACCGGAAACCCACTCCATCAGCTTGTGGTCCAGCAATGGCACCCTGACTTCAAGCGCATGGGCCATACTGGCACGGTCCACTTTGGTAAGAATATCCCCCACCAGATAGGTTTTCATGTCGAGGTACTGAATCAGCGACAGTGGGTCATCGGTGGGAGCACGTGCGGCATGGTGATGAAAGGTATCCACCGCACGATAGCCCGCCAGCTGGCTTTTCATTTTCTCGCTGAACAGTTTTTCCCGTTGATCGTCCTTGGCCAGTGAAACCGAGTGAAAATACGCTTCGACGGAATTGCGCGCCAAAGACTGGAACGTGCTTTTGGCCCGAAACACTCTGGGCGCCCAATCGGCCTTCGGATAAAGGCGGCCCAGTGTACCGAACAGGGGTTTGCGCAACCCCAGTGGCAGCCTGGATCGCAGTTTTTCCTCGTTCATGTGCCAGCGATAACGGCGATACCCGGCAAAACCCTCGTCACCGCCATCACCGGACAGGGCCACGGTTACCTGCTGCTTGGCCAGCTGGCAAACCCGGTAGGTGGGGATCGCCGAACTGTCTGCGTAGGGTTCATCATAGAGGTCGGCGAGAATATCCAGCAGGTCAAAATCGTCACTACTGACGGTGCGCTCGAAGTGATTGGTCTGATAGCGGGTGGCCACCTGCTGGGCAAACTCGGTCTCATTGAATTGCTTGACATCAAAACCGATGGCACAGGTGTTGACCGGTTTATCCTGCAATCCGGCCATCATTGCCACCACGGCACTGGAATCCACACCACCCGACAGAAATGCCCCCAATGGCACCTCGGCCTCCATGCGCACCTCCACCGCTTCCCGCATCCGCACCAGCAGTTCTTCCTGCACCTCAGATTCCGAGCCTGCCTGGACCGGTGTAAAGGGGATATCCCAATATTCGTGAGCCTCCGGCACCGGTTCACCCCGGCGCAGCAGCAGGGTATGCCCGGGTGGAAGCTTGAAGACATCGCGATAAATGGTTTTTGGCTCGGGGATGTAGCCAAAGGCAAAGTAATCTTCTACCGCCCGCACATTCAGCGAACGCGGCAGGTCGGGGTGGGCTTTGAGCACCTTGAGTTCGGAGCCAAACACCAGTTGCCCGTCGGGCAGGATGGAGTAGAACAACGGCTTGATACCAAACCGGTCCCGGGCGAGAAACACCGATTCTGCCCGGCGGTCATAGACAGCAAAGGCAAACATGCCGCGAAAGTGGTCCACACAACGCTCTCCCCACTCCTGCCAGGCATAGAGGATAACCTCCGTGTCACAGCGCGTACGAAAGTGGTAGCCCTTTTCCCTGAGCTGCTCGGACAATGTGTGAAAATTGTAAATTTCGCCATTAAAAACGACGCAAAGATTGCCATCTTCACTGAACATGGGCTGTTGCCCGGAGGACAGATCGATAATCGACAGACGGCGATGGGCCAGCGCAACACCCGGCTCCAGATGCTGGCCACCCTCATCGGGGCCGCGATGAAACTGAGTCTGGTTCATCGCGCCGATCAGGTCACCATCAAAATCCCGACGGCCCGTTAAATCAAAAATTCCCGCAATACCACACATGCATTAATTGCCCTGAGTTCTGTTGCTATTCAATGGTGCACTATCCACACCCAGCAGGGTGTCGTAAACAGCCAGGTAATCCGCCACTGTCTTTTCCCAATTGAACGTTGTCCTCACCAGAGCCAGCCCCTTTTCACCCATGGACTGCCGGAGGGTGGGGTCATCTACCAGTTCAGCCAAAGCGTCGGCCATTGCTACCACATTATTGACCGGCACCAACCTGCCGTTAACGCCCTCTTCTACCAGCTCTACATTGCCACCCACGCTAGTGGCAATGACCGGCAAGCCGGAAGCCATCGCCTCCAACAGGGTATTGGAAATACCCTCTGCGAGGGATGGCAGGATGAAGATATCCATCAGCTGCATTAATGCCGGGACATCATTCCTGTCACCGGAAAACCACACCACATTGGAGAGACCAAGCTGTTTTACCCGCTCAACCAGTTGCGGCTTGAGCGGGCCGTCACCCACCAGGACCAGCCGCAGTGTTTCCCGCAGTATCGGCCTCTTTGTGAACAGATAGCCAACCGCCTCAATAAGCAGCTGCTGATTTTTTACCTCGGCGAGCCGTCCAACAGTACCAACCACAACGGCGTTCTCTGGCAACAATCCCGGAGGGGCCAGATCGCCCACCAGTGGACTGCCCTGTCGGGGTGAAAATTTTCCCGCATCGACACCATTGTAAATCTGGCGCAATTTTTTCTCGGGGATAGAGACCGTATGCTTCAACCACTGCAGCAAGTCCCGGCTAACCGCGATATAGCGATGCACAAAAGGCTGCATTGCTTTGCGCAACAGATTATATTTTTTATTGGTGCCATCGAGGTCGTGAATATCCCGCCCGTGCTCACCGTGTACACGTTTGATACCGGGCATCAACAGCGTGACTAACTGCATCTCCAGACTGGCCAGATTGCGGGTATGAACAACGTCGGGCCGCAGGGTCCGCAGGGTTTTCCATAAATCCCAAAAAACACGAAAATTCTGACCAGCGGGTTTATGCAGCTGGATAACCTGTACACCCGGCAAGGTAATCCGGTTGGCAAACTCATCTGCATTTGTCAGACAAATAATCACATGCCGATAACGGTCTGGCGGTGTCCGGTTAATGATGTTGATCAGGCCATTTTCCAGACCGCCGGTGCCCAGGGCATAAATGATATGCGCCACAAGAGGAGTGGTTTTCACGGTTGCTTTGCCCCGGAAAATTCCCGATCGAGTGAGCTTTCCAGTTCCGGCAACATCGTATGGATGAACCTTTGCAGCATTTCTTCAGCAACGGCCATCTGTTCGCTCTCGCCCGGGAAATCTATCGGTACCGCGAGGGTGATAATGGCACCATCCCGCCTGTTTTCCAGCAACCGGGCGCTCAATTCATAGAACTTGGCCACATAGTCATTGGCCGTATATTGGTCACCAATGCGATACCACCGCCAAACCAGCAGATTTTGACCGGGTCCTTTCACCACTGCGGATAAAACCCCGGTTGTTTCACCGTTGAGGTCCACGGATTCTCCGCCCATGGGAAACACCCGCCAGTCGCGAACATCGCGATTAAACAGACGGTTCTGACCACTGATCAGTTCCGCACCCCGCTCCTGTCGCAGATACTGGGAAATATCGAGCATTACAGCGGGCTGCCCTTCAGCGTCATTTTGATTCTGATACACGTAAAACTGCTTTATATGACTATCGTTGCCCCGGTGCTGGGGATACCAGTCCCAGAACATATCCGTACTCAGGGTAAACTTGCCGAGGTGCTCTGGTGCAAACTCGGCGGCAGTTGGTTTGGACTGCCCCCCCTGATTCAACGCAAAAACCCAGGCGGGCCAGATAGCTGCCACTGCCAGTGTGGCGAAAACCGCCAGAATAAGAGCCAAGCCGGGCAAACGTGATCGCTGGTTGGAATTCGTCTCAGAAAGGCTATCTGCGTGCACAGGCAGCTGGTCGAGGTCGCTCCATTTGGCCCCAATCACAAATAAAATCAGCATAACAAGCCCGAAGAAAACCCAGCCATAAATCAGATGGTCAACGCCTACCGCCAGCTCCATGCCGCTGAGATGGCCAATCATGACAATCATGTAGGCGCGCAGTCCGTTGGCAATGATTGGTACAATTGACGCCACCAGGATGAATGCCAGTCTTTTTTTCATGCTTGAGTAGTTGATATAGGCAAACAGGCATCCCAGGGTCACCGATGCAATCAGATACCGAATACCGCTGCAGGCTTCCACGACTGACCAGTTTCCGGAGGGCAGTGCGATAAACATGCCCTCGCGATAAACGGGGATTCCGCTAAGTTTTACCAAAGCGACTGTTACCGTTGCGGTGTATTCCATCAACGGGGGAACCAGCTCCTCCCCCATGGGGACTGCAAAAAATAGAAATGCCAGCGGAAAAATCAGTGCTTTGGAGATATCGATCCCCATAACCGTCAGAAACGCAGCGACAACCATGGTGATCAGCGCGAACTGCTGAACAACCTGAACATCCACCAGATTACCCAACATCCAGAGAAACCCTGCAGCAGCCAGGGGGATCAACGCCAAAAATTGCGGAGTGGGCCGCAGGTTCTGCAGAAAATTTCTGCGCCGCCAGATCAGCCAGGCGACAATAGGCAGGATCAGAAAACCGTGGGTATAGGTTTCAGCCACATACCAGGTGGACACCATCGACCAGGTGGTTTCGTAAAAAAGACCTAAAAATGCCATCACCAAGACAATAAAAAAAACAGGGACAAGCAATTGTCCATTACCTGTGTACTGTTGCCAGGCATTACTTAAAGACGATTCAGGCTTCATGACTGGCATCCCCACTCACTGAGTTCCTGCCATACTCCAGCCAGCTGGTGACGTTGGGCAGGTTGTCTTCCCAACTGAAATCACGGGTGACTTTTTCTCGGGCCGTCTTGCCGATTGAGGAAAACTGACCGGCCAGAACCTGCTCGACCAATGCTCTTAAAGCCGCTTCATCGTCAGCCACCAATACGTCCTGACCATGTTCAGCTGCGATGCCTTCCAATGCCTGCGGGGTGACGATAACCGGCTTGGCCATGGCCATGGCTTCCAGCACTTTGTTCTGAATACCCCGGGCAACTCTCATCGGCGCAACTGCAGCCATGGCAAATTTTAGATAGGGGCGGACATCCAGCACCCGACCGGTGACACAAACCCCGGAAATTTTCTCCAGAGACTGAACAGTTTCGGTAGGATTACTGCCGACGATATACAGTCTCAGACTGCTATCAATCCTGCTGAGTCCCGGGAACACTTTCTCGGCGAACCAGCAGACCGCATCCTCATTGGGCCAGTAATCCATCGCACCGGTAAAAACCAGGACTTTGTCCTGAGGACTGTATGGCGTCACCAGATCAGTGTCCGGCGAAAAGTAATCCACGTCCACGCCATTATTGTAAAAGCCGGTTTTACTGGCCACTTCGGGGGCGAGCCTCTGGAACATGCCCGCTTCGGCAGAAGAGACAAACAGACTGGCATCAAAATCAGCCGCCACATGACGCTCGTAAGCCAGTAACCGCTTTGCCTCCCGGCGATAAATCCAGCTCATTGGCCAGCGCTTTCTCGCCGAATACTGTCGCCACTTATCGGAATCAATGTCCACGAAATCAATCAGCTTCCGCTCAATAGGCAGCTCTGTGCCGGAAACATATTGCGCCATGGCGGCGGAGTAAATGACGGCTCGCTGAATACCCTGCTCAGTAGTTACACTGCGAGTCCAGCGGGCCAACGCGGCACTGAAAAAATAAGGCAGGGTCAACGGTTCACCAGCTATCAGTCCGAACAGACTTTTCAGCCGGGCCTTGCGCTGATTCAGCCTGACAAAAAAGCAATCTTCACAATATTCCCGAACCTGCTCCCGATATTGCCAGTCTTCTGCATCATCGATAAAAGTGCCAAGGTAAACACGATAATGCTCACTCAAATATTTGAGCAAGTGAAAGGAGCGTATCTTGTCGCCTTTGTTGGGGGGGAAAGGGATCCGGTGAGATAGAAATAACAATGCTGGCTTCATGCTTGACAAATTCCTAACCCAGGTTTTTTGCCAGTAGTGGCCCAACGGTATTTGCCAGAGGCAATGGCAGTTTTTTCCATGCCCTGATGAAGTACTGATACTTTGGGTTGAGGGGATTTATATCCGGAANACTGTCCGCCCNGACCAAGTGATATTCATAATACAGCTGCTCNGGGNTAAATCCCCAGTGCTGCTTGAAACGGTAGGGACCCGTGCCCTCTTTGCTGCGACCAAAATCAAACACCTGNATACCCTGCTCAGCTGAACGACGCATCAANTCCCAATACATAAAATCGTTNACGCCCTTGATTTNCCTCGCNTCGGCAATACTNCCNCCATAGTAGGGCANCACTTCATCTCTGAAGTAAAAGCTCAACACACCTGCCACATCGCGCCCTTCATGGGTAATCATCAGAGTGTCGACGTCATCGCCAAACACTTCCCGGAGAAGCGAAAAGTAGTTTTTGGAGAAAACCGGCGTGCCGAGATTTCTGACACTTTCTGCGTAAATTCGATAAATTCGTTCCCAGTCCTGTCCCGGCTCACTCACCAGGCCATTCTTGATTCCCTTGCGAATCATGGTCCGCTGCTTGCTGGGAATCGCCTGCATGTTGACCTCGGGATCCCGATCAATAGAGCGGCGAAAGGTCGCATAAATACTCTTTGTCGGCCAGTTTTCAGCTGAACGGTGCTGGTTTCGCAACTCCAGCACATCCACATGAAGTGTCTGCGCGAGATCGCAGGCGGCGGTTCTCAGTGCTGCGGCAATTTCATCGGTGTCGGCAACGATACCGCCATAGACGCAAAATGGTGTGGATACCAGATTGTTGCCAAACAGCAGGCTTTTATTGTGTGCCAGCGGCAGTATGCCGACTATTTCTCCCTCGTGCTCGGCATAGAGAAAATAGGGCTGGTGGCCGAAGGCTCGCTGTAGAACCGTTTTCCAGCCGGCCCTGTGAAAGAACGTTGCCGCTGGCGTTTTTAAAACATACGCGTCCCATTGGGACAAATCTTCGTCAGACAGCTGATGAATCGCAAGCGCCATGCAAACCCCACTGATCATTGCCGGTTTGTTTTTGTTGGAAGCCTTTCAGGAACACCTCATCAACTCGCCCCCACAGGAAGTCATCGGCAAGCTGCTCCAGTCGATGATGGACTTTATGCAAATTCAAATAGTGCCGGAATCTGGCTTTACTGCCGGCGTTTGGCACACGCGGCTGCTCAGGGTCAATTTCCCAGGGGTGAAAGTAGAAAATACAGGGTTGATGCTCTTTCCGGTTAACACGATTGATCGCCCACCGGGTGAAACTGTAGGGAAATAAACGAAACCAGCCGCCGCCACCACAGTTGATGTTGCGCCCTGCGACGGGAATAGTGGTAACAGGAATCTCCAACAACCTGTTATTGGCCGCCGGAAAAGCAAACCGGGGAGCGCCCGGTATGCCGTAATGGTCATGTCTGATGGGTACGATACTGGAACTATACTGGTAGCCTGCATCGGCGAGACAATCCAGCGCCCAGAGGTTTTCCTCGCAGATGGAATAGCTGGCGGCGCGATAGCCAATCACGGGCTGGCCCGAAAGATCTTCAAGCAACTGGCGTGTTCGGGTAATGTCCTGGGTAAAGGCTTGCTGATTTTGCTGGGTAACCCGAATATGCTCCCAGCCATGGCTGGCCAGCTCGTGCCCCTGGTCGACAATCTCCCTGACCATAGCGGGGTAACGTTCGGCCACACAACCCAGGGTGAAGAAGGTTGCCTTGATGCTTTTTTGCTCAAATAGGGCCAGGATTCGCTCCATATTGGCCTCTATGCGACAGGGCATCTCATTCCATTGTTTTTTATTGATGCAACCCTCGAAGGCGGAGACATGATAATAGTCCTCCACATCGACCGACATGGCATTGCGAATAGAGGTTGCGTGATTCACTACAGGCTCCCGTTAGACCAGAGAGCAATTGTTTCCACGATTCTCTCTGCCGCCTGGCCATCCCAAAGCTCGGGGATACAACCCGATTTTCCACCGGTACTGAGAATATCTGCGACACAGGCATGGATTGCCCACGGATCGGTACCGACAATGGTATTGGTCCCTTGCTCCACTGTAATGGGCCTCTCGGTATTTTCACGAAGGGTGACACAGGGAATACCCAGCGCTGTCGTTTCCTCCTGGATTCCTCCGGAATCGGTGAGCACCAGCCGCGCGTCTTTCATCATGCCCAGCATCTCGAGATAGCCTAACGGGCCTGTCATGTATAGCGCAGAGGAGGCAATCATTGGCTCCAGCCCGGCATCAATGATGCGTTGTCGGGTCCGGGGGTGGACGGGAAAAACCAGTGGGATATCCCGGCTGATGTCAACCAACACGCTGAGCAGGCTTTGCAACACTTCGGGGTGATCAACATTGGCTGGACGGTGCAGTGTCAACAGGCCATAACCGTTGGTGAGACCCAGCCTTGAGCCATTTTTTTTCAGCCCGGAAGTGGTCGTCATCGCCGGTATCGCCTGTGTCAGATTATAACGCAGCGTGTCGATCATCACATTTCCGGCAAAATGTATGCGATCCGGATCAATGCCCTCCCGCAGCAGGTTGTCAGCAGCCGATTTTTCCGTGGTAAACAGCAATTCCGAAATCTGGTCCGTCAATACCCGGTTGATCTCCTCGGGCATGGTGCGATCCCCACTGCGCAGCCCTGCTTCCACATGAATCACCGGAATACCCTTTTTCACGGCGACCAGCGCACAGGCAATGGTGGAATTCACATCGCCCACCACCAGTACTGCATGGGGCCGCTGCTCATCGAGGACCGGCTCAAAACGTTTCATGATGTCTGCCGTTTGTGTGGCATGGGTGCCGGACCCCACCTCGAGATCAATATCGGGCTGGGGGATATGCAACTGCTCGAAGAAGGTTGTCTTCATGGCGGCATCGTAGTGTTGCCCGGTATGAACCAGCTTGCCAGAAAGGCCCGCTTGCGGGTGATTTAACCCTCGCATAATCGGCGCTATTTTCATGAAATTTGGTCTTGCACCTACGACACAGAGGATCTGTGGAGGCTGTGGCTTCCTGACCATATGATATATCCTAAAAATCTATTGTCAGGCCCAGGTTTAACCGGTTTTCTTTATAGTCACGCCCAAAACCGTCTGCGTCCCTGTCAGAAAAACTGTAGCCAAGCGTTACAGAGGTCTTGGGACCCAGCTGACGATCAATGCTCAGATAAAACCTGGTAATTTCCGACTCTGAAGTGGCCCGGTTTTCTCTTTCATCCAGACTCAATCTTGAGGTAACACTGATTTTTGAAGACAGTTTTCGATTAAACCGAATACCCGTGGAAGTAAACTTTGCGTCACTGTCGATGTCCTCTCGGAGCTGCTTTGACTCCCGAACAAAGAAGGTCAGATCACTGCGCTTGCCTTTCAGTGTTAGCGAAGCATCAAACAACTCATTAACAAAAATTCCCTGATCCCGGAAAGTGAGGTTATCTGTCAGAAATAGCGGCTCTCCGGTAATTGGATCAATCAGGTCTCCAAAGGGGTCTTCTCCCGGGAACAGGCTGGCAGCACGTCTCTCTGATCGGGTNTCGGTGATGCTACGACTGTAGTTGACGGCAAGAGATGTCCGACGGGTGGTGTGGCTAAACTTGAAGCGGGGTGTGGTACCAAAAAAATGTTTTCCGTAGCCGAAGTCAAAAGTTGTTCGTCTGTTTGGGGTCCATACCAGACCTACATCCCAGAAATCACCATCGGTATTGTCGTCATCGAAAGTCTGAAAGTTATTCCACTCCTGACCCAAAGTACCATTCAACTGCCACTTTCGATCGAGGGCATAACCCAGCCTGACACTGGCCGTAGAGCGCTCATTATCCCCGTCCTGATTCATGAAGCCATCGCCATCAAATTCCGTTTTCTGGTGGTCGGCACGTAGGGTCCAGCTCAGGGGGCCAAAATCCGGACCGCTGTTGAGTGTCACCGCTGACATTTTTCGAACACTGTCGGAAAGCTCATCACCCTTGTTGATCTGATCATCATAGGTGTAGCGCACCTGAAGGTCGGCAAACCGTGCAAAGCGATGAACAAGATAGGGACTTATGCTGTAATCATAAGTGGTTGTAACGTTGTCGGATCTGTTGAGCTGAGTGCTGCCAGAAGCGGCGAAAGGGTCGATAAGCGTCTGATTGGAATAGATATCGCCTTCAACAAAAAAGAAATCTTCCAGTAACTCAACAGCGCCGTCACCACGCACCCTGGGATTAAAGGAGTCTGCGCCACCACCTACATTGTTAAACTCAAAAGCACCAACCAGTGACATTTCAGCGCGTCTGCCTTTACCTTCAAGTTCGATGGTAGGTCGCACCACACTGATAAATTTGCTCTCCTTGTTGTCATCGTCCAGCTCGACATTGTCCGTGTAAATTTCACCAAAAGTAATNCTCCCCTTGCTTTTCCATTCGCCAGCATTCAGCGAATACGGCGCGGCCAATATCACGACCATGGCAATAGATGCCACACGGCTGATTTTACAAAGGGAAACCCGTGTGCTGTTATTCATTCTGGCCGCCACCTATCCTTGTTCGACCTGCCCCATAACTGTGTCCATACCCATAACCATAGCCATGGGTATAATTGTCCCAAGGGTATCTTACGGCCTTGTTGAGTAGCATCCCGATAATTTTATCGTCACTGATCCGGCTAACCGCCTGTTTCACAACATCCGGTGAAACTTTTTCCGCTTCGACCACAAACACGATTTGCCCCATACAGTCGGCCAGCACTGCTGCCTCACTCGTCTGAAGGAACGGTGGGGAATCGAAAATAATAACCCGATCCGGATAACGCGCTGACAACTCTGCCATCAATTGCTTCATCCGCTCACTGGCAAGCAGTTCTGTGGACCGCTCATGGGCAACACCCACTGGAATAATGCGCACATTGGGCAGGTCCGTGTTTAACAATACGTCTTCGATGCCGATATTTTCGTCTTCCAGAACATCAATCAGCCCTAGCGTATCATCGGGAATACCCAATATATTTCCAGCAGTGGCCTTTGCCATATCGGCATCCACGAACAAAACTGTTTTATCTTTTTCTANGGAGATNCNCAGCATCAGATTAATGGCTGAAAACGTTTTTCCTTCTCCCTCAAAAGAGCTCGTCACCATAATCAGATTGGCATGGTCTGTACCCTGAGCCATATTGGTGTCTATGTTTTGCAATAACGGACGCTTGATCGCCCGATACTCTTCTGCAATATAACTCCTCGGCTTGTACGGGGAGACAAAACCTTTTGCCTCCAACTCTTTAATAGGCAGAACGATACTTTTATTTGCGGAGCGTGTTACTGATGGAGCAACCGCTTTGCTAACCTCCTCCCGGCTGTCCAGATCGGACATTAGGTTGACCCCTGCCTCAGGTGAGCTTGATGTGGGAGCTGCCGAATCATTTTTCTGACTCTTCTTCCCCAGCTTTTCAACTGCTTTTTCAATTGTGCTCATAGGGTTTCCGGATGATGACCAAACAATTTACATCGCTCTCCAAGTGAGCGCCGCATGGAACAAATATCACCGAGCTCATGTCAACGCCAGCTCTTCAAGAAAAGTGACACCGGCATAGACAGCAACCAGCAACAGCAGCAATACGACAAACAGTATTTTGTTCATTTTTGCCATTCGCTGCTGTGCAGGCGTAGGAATGTGCATCACACAGCCCAATACAGGCAACCCGGTAACCATGGTCAACCTGCGCCGGTCAGATATGACCGGTCTCAGCAATGACAGAAGTAATGCCAACCCCGCACCTACGCCCAGGGAAGCCACCAGAACACCGGTATTAAGTAGTATTTTATTGGGCTTGTTGGGCTTTAAGGGAACAAATGGAGGATCGATCACTTTAAACACCAGGTCATTTGCCTGCTGCTCGACATCCTCAGAGATCCGAGCGGATTCCCTACGCTCCAGAAGCCCGGTGTGCTGCTGGGAGAGGACTTCATAGTCGCGGGTCAACTGAACCAGCTCGGCCTCAACCAGGGGTATTTTGTCCACCATACTGTTGAGCTTATCAACACGGCGTTGATACTCAGCCACACGAACATTCAATTCGGCAACTTTGGCTTCCGCCTCCGCCAGCATCGAACGCATTTGCTGATAAACAGGGCTGGTATTCATGCCCGACAGATCGGATGCTTCCCCGGTTGCCAGTTTCGCGAGCTCCGACTCTCGCTCCTGCTCAAGGCTTTCGAGAAGATTGTTGATTTGCACAACTTCGGGGTGGCGATCAGTATATTTGGATAGCAGCTCGTCCAGCCGGGCTTTCAGCGAGCTAATGCGACCATCAATGGATGAGCTCTGCTCACTGGCNCCGCTAGCCAGAAAGACCGGCTGCTCTCCAGCCAATTGACGTTTTAACTCATCGCGCCGGTTTTGCATCTCACTACGTTGCAAACGCGCCTCACTCAACTGCTGCTGACTAGCCACCAGACGCTGATAATAGCCACCGCCTTCACCCGGCAGGTTCCCCGCATGCCTTTGCTTGAAGTCAGCCAGCGCAGATTCGGCCTCAACCAGACGTTTTTCATACTCGGCTATTTGCTTATCAAGGAAGGTTTGGGCTGAATCCGAGTCGCCGCGCTTTTCATTGACTGCGCTCTCAATAAATACGGTGATTAGCGCCTGTACAACTTTCCGGGCAAGATCGCGGTCCTCATGATAGAAAGACACCGAATAGAGGGATGAATTGCGCCGATCGCCAGATAGCGATACCGCTCTCCGGATATTGCTGAAAAGCTTTTCCTTCTCTCTTTCTGTCTGGGCCCGGAGGTCCATATCAGTCATTCTGAGTAGCTTTTCGAGATTGGGTCGACTAAGCAATGTTCTACTCATCAACTCTACGCGCTGATCAATATCCGGCTGTATCACCAATCCCCTCAACAGTGGCCGCAGGATGGTATTGGTGTCGACATGAATCCTGGCTGTAGCCATGTACTGATCGGGCACCTGTGATACCGAAAACCATCCAACGACACCAACCAGCCATGCAATAACCAATGCCGCCCATCTGAAACGCCAAAGGCCCGACAGATAGCTGAATAGCATCGCCAACATTTCTTGCATAGCTGATCTTCCTTAAGTTTCCGGGTTACGTCGTGGCAACGACTTAGAACCAAGCCTCAGGGATAATCACTATATCTCCGGGAAAGAGGGCAAGATTTGTCGAAATATCCCCATCATTGAGCAGATCATCCAGGCGAAGCTTATACGTGCTTTGATCACCACCAAAGCTTCTGATCAACACAGCCTTGTTGCCAGCGGCAAACTCCGTCAGGCCACCGACTTCCACCATCAAATCAAGCAGCGTCATATGTTTTCTGAAGGGAATACTTGTCGGCTCTGCAGCTTCACCAACCACTCTGACCTGCTGAGAGGGGACGCCCACAAAGTCGTCGACGATAACACTGACAACAGCACTCTTGACATATTCTGAATAGGCTTCCTCAATATCCCGGGCAAGCTCCGAGGGCGTTTTCCCACTTGCCTCGATGTTTTCAACCAACCGGGTGCTGATTTTCCCATCAGGACGTACTTTGACACCGTTGATTGTCAGCTCTTCGTTACCCCAGACGAAGACTTCCATACTATCCCCGGGACCAATTACATAGGTATAGTCGGCCGGCATTGTACGCAGGTCATCGGGCACCTCGGTGTGGGTTGATGACGAGCAACCGGAAAGAGCCACTAGAGCCAGACTGAGACCAATCACAGATGAAGTTCTTGATACGTAAGAAATAAGACCAGACACGATTCAGCTCCTCCCTTGAGTGCTTCAAATATAAATCCCGGCTGAGTGTAGCATGCACATAAAACCGATGACTAGCAGCGGGCTTCAGGCCACGCCACCCCAGCCCGTGACGGGATTTAAACAGAAGCTCCGCTTTATGGACGAATCATTTAGACGAACGGCCGGTTGCGTGGCTTGACCTGCAAAATATACTCGGCCCTAGTCCTAATTAACTGGTACCATTCCCCGATAAGGCTGGGTTCTGCTCCGCAACAAACAATTAAGGCTAACTATTTGTAGTGTAAGGGCTTACCAACCACCGTCAGCCATATACTGCAAATTTCCGGCATAGGATTTCCTGCTATTGGCGGGCACAGCCTGTGATGATTCCGGCTGCAGATACTGATAGACCGGCCCAACGGTTACCCATCAAAAGCAACTGGCTTCTCCAATCAGAAGCCAAACCTACCTTATGGAAGGGGTTTATTACAGGCAATGAAAAAGACGAATTTTCGCGACTTGTCCTCAGGTTATAAGGTGCTCGTAATCGTCGAGCTTTCCGTATATTTCGGTTCGGTATTTTTTGCCATCCTTGCCAATAATTTCTTTGGCTGGTCCCAACAAAGCAACCTCGAAACAAATATAGTCGCTGCCTACTCTCTTGTTTTTGCTCTTTTCATTTTGCTCACTTCCCTTTCACTGGGGCTATACAACCCCAGAATGCGAGAAAATTATCGCAGTGTATTTCGCAGGCTCGTGCTTGCCGTCGCACTCGGCTCTGCCGAGTTTGCGATTCTCTTTATGCTTATCAACACGGAGCCCTTCACTGCTGAGGTTGTGCTCACAGCAGCGGGTATAGGACTGATTCTTACCAGTCTCATCAGACATACCCTCAACCGTTTCGACCTGCTTGGCTTTAACAAGATCAACGTACTGATACTTGGCTCTGGAGAACGGGCATCGATCGTTGAGAGAAGGATGAGACGCGCTGTTGACCGCCATGGCTTTACCCTCAAGGGGTTTGTGGTGATGGAGGGCGACTTGCCCGATGGCATTAAACAGGAACGACGCATCAACCTTGAAAAAGGTGCGCTTTTGTCATTTGTTATCGAACACAATATTGACGAAATTGTTGTTGCCAGCGACGAGAGAAGGGCTAACCTACCTGTTGATGAGCTGTTCGCCTGTAAAATTCGTGGCGTCAATGTTATTGATATTCTGGATTTCATCGAACGGGAAACAGGACAAATTGCGGTCAACCTCATCTATCCCAGCTGGATCATTTATTCCAATGGTTTCGCCTCAATCCACTACCTGAGAAATTCGGTAGACTGGCTCTTTAATGCATCAATCGCTATTCTACTCTTGCTCGTCACCTGGCCAATTATGCTCATCACTGCATTGGTGATTAAAATTGAAGATGGCATCAAGGCGCCCATTTTTTATCGCCAGGAGAGGGTAGGACTCGACGGCAAGGTCTTCAAAATCATCAAATTCCGAAGTATGCGCACGGATGCCGAGAGCAACGGAGCCGTCTGGGCCAAAGTCAATGACACCAGAATAACCCGCATAGGAAACTTTATTCGAAAATGCCGAATCGATGAATTACCACAAATCTACAATGTGCTGTGCGGAGAAATGGGCTTTGTCGGCCCCAGGCCGGAAAGACCCGAGTTTGTTCAGGGGCTGGTTCGCAGCATCCCCTACTATAACGAAAGGCACAATGTTAAACCCGGTTTAACCGGATGGGCTCAGCTTAAATATCCGTATGGAGCAACAGACGAGGACGCCATGGAAAAGCTGAAGTACGACCTCTACTACGTCAAGCACCGCAGCTTCCTGCTCGACCTCAACATTCTCATCAGAACCGTTGAGATTGTTCTTTTTGGCAAGGGCCGGTAATCACCCCCTATCGTACTTTGTAACGTCCTGCCACCTAGGAACGAATATTGTACTTTTCGAGAAAGTTATAGAGGGTTGGTCTGGTCACTCCCAACATCTTGGCCGCTTCCGAGACATTATCCCCCGCATTCAGCAACGCTCTCTGAATAGCGCCTTTTTCAGCTTTCTCTCTGATTTCTCTGAGGTTAAACGGTGCCGCCTCTTCGCCCGCTGGCGACAGCTCAAGGTCCTCCAGGGTGATGTGGGTACCTTCGGCCATGATAATGGCCCGTTTGATTCGACTTTCCAGCTCACGGACATTGCCAGGCCAATCGTAAGATTCGATCGCCTGAGCTGCCTGCTTGTCAAATCCACGTAACGATTTCCCTGACTCTTTGCTGAAACGTGCCAAAAACGCCTTTGCTAGTAGCAGGGCATCCCCTTCACGATCTTTCAACAACGGTATCTGGATGGTGATCTCACTCACCCTGTAATAAAGATCCTCGCGAAACTTCCCCTCCTCTATGTATTTGGTCAAATCCTGATGTGTGGCACATATAATCCTCACATCAATGGGGATTTCTGTCCTACCCCCTACTCGCTCAATGACTCTTTCCTGAAGGAAACGCAATAATTTGGACTGCAACTCTAATGGCAAGTCACCAATTTCATCGAGAAACAGGGTACCCCCGTCGGCATACTCTATTTTCCCCTGCGTCTGCTTAACCGCACCCGTGAAGGCACCTTTCTCATGGCCGAACAACTCACTCTCCAACAGGTTATCCGGTATCGCAGCGCAGTTGATTGCCACCATTTTCTGGTTTGCCCTGGCACTCAGCTCGTGCAATGCCCGGGCAATAACCTCTTTGCCAGTGCCACTGGCGCCCAGCAGCAAGGTCGTGATATCGGAGGGCGCTACTTTCTCAACTGTGCGACAGACTTTCAGCATTTCCGGGCTGGCAGTAACAACCCCTCGCAAAGGGGACTCCACACCCTGCTCCTGAAGTCGACGGTTTTCAGACTCCAGCTCATAAACACGGTAAGCCCGGTCGACAATCAATGTAAGGATATCGGGGTCAACCGGCTTTTGATAAAAATCGTAGGCTCCAAGACCAATTGCCTTGACCGCATTGGATCTATCATTGTCACCCGTCACCACGATCACTTTTGTTTGCGGTGAAATCACCAGGATCTCACTCAGCGTGGCAAAACCCTCTGTGACGCCACCGGGGTCCGGCGGCAGCCCCAGATCAAGCAATACCACCCATGGCTGATGACGGCGCAACTGAGCTATGGCGGCCTCACGATCACCGGTGATGACCACATCATAGTCATCAAAACACCAGCGCAGCTGACTTTGCAGGCCGGTATCGTCTTCAACCACGAGCAGCGGTCTGTTGGTTTCTTTCACGACTGATTTCCTTCATTTTCGGTACTTGCTTCGCCACCATCAATCGGACTACACGGCAAGATAATAGTAAATTGAGAACCCACCCCCGGCTCACTGGCAACCAGAATATCCCCGCCGACAGAACGGATATACTCTCTACTTTCAAATGCGCCCACACCCATGCCGGTCAAACCTTTAGTGGAATCAAATGGACTGAAAAGACGGTCGCGGATAAAAGTCCTATCCATTCCCGTACCCGCATCCTCAATAATGACATGAACAGTCTGCCCCTGCCTCTCTACGCTGACAGCAACTCTTGCTGTTGCCGGGGTGGCGTCCTGGGCATTCTGGATGATATGGCCAAATACAGTCGATAGCTGCTCACGGTCCGCACGCACCACCGCATCACCGACCACCGATTCAAGTACAGGTTTAGGCTCCCTAGCAGAGGCGGTCCTGACCAGCTTCGTCAGCAAACTGCCAAGCTCGATATCCTCGGCCAAATCGCCCCGAACACCGCTTCTCATCTGCTCCATAAGCCGGGTCATTCTATTAACGGAATTTTTGACAGTTGCAAGAACATCGTCAATGAACTCGGGCTTGTGTTTATGCTTTTCTGCATTGGTGATAATCAGCGATTGCTGGGCCAGGATATTTTTCAGATCATGAACAATATAGGCAGACAGCCGATTAAACGCTTCAAACTGTCGCGAACGAATCAGGGCCTGATCTGCCCGATATTGCGCCAAATGGCTGGCCGCGTGCTGGCCTGCCATTTTCAAAAGATCCCGATCTTCCCAGTTAATCGCGTGATACAAATCCGAGCGCCTGACCAGCACAAACCCCAGGCACTCATCCCGAAGTATCAGGGGCACCAACAGCCAGATATTCCGAATCTTCAGCAACCACTCCGGCAGGACCAAACCCGCATATTTTTCGGGATCTTCATTATATTCATCGATATCGATAACCCAGTGAGTCCGCGTCATAAATAACGTCAAAGAATCTAACGATTTCGCATCCGCACAATCAGGTTCAGGCATATGCCAGCGAGCCAGCACACTAAAATGTCCAGCATCATTTTTTTCCCACAGGATGCCACCTGGACTTTCCGTCAGCTTCGCAATGGATTGAATCACCCGCTCCGGTACACTGTCATCACTACCTGAAAGCGTCTGGGTAAACTTAAGCCATTCTTCCCGATAATCGTGTTTGTAGGAAAAAAAGTGCTTGCTCAGCAAGACCCTTACCTGAGCACGAATCTTATCGGAAAACATCAGGGTGACCAGCAGGACTGCCGCACCAAAGAAAAATACGATTTGCAGCACACCACCCCAAGTCCCGCCATAATAACGGATGAAGTAACCGGCAGTGGCCATCAGTAACAGATAAACACCCGCCCCCATGATCGTTGCGGTATGGAAAACCACATGCCTTGACACGTGTATATTCATTTCAAACTTGGGGTTTCGGGCGATGGCAATGACGATAAGCGGTGCAGCCATCCCGTTCACAAGACCGCGGGCTTCCCATAAATCAAGGCTGATGCGTTTGAAAAGCAGTGCATCCGAGTACATGAAAAAGTCATAGACAAAAAAACTGCCGATACCAAGGCACAAGAATTTTGTCGACCACCGCTGGGTAGCGCCAGAGTTGCGAAAAATTTGCTCAATCAGAATCAGACCCGTGAGTGAAAGTACCACCCATAGCACTAACACAATTTCTCGGAACAGCGTTTCTGATACGGACAAATACTCGGAAGCAAATGGCGTACTAAACAGAACGCCAAAAAGTATAAGCACTGCCGAGCAGCCCAATGAAAACCGGAACACCAGGGCCCCACGGGCACTTTCACCATCTTTTTTACAGAGAACATCCAACAGGAACAGACACCAGGACAGGTTTCTCGACAGTTCAGCCAGCTGTATCATCTCAAAGGAAACCCGGGCACCGAACTCGCCGGCTGCAATAGCGCCAGCCCAAACAGTCGAACAGACGGCAGCGAGAATGATCAGAATCCCCTGTGGTCGTCCACGCCATGAAACACTGATCAGAATTGTCAGTACCAAATAGGCAAAAAATGCGAACAGATAGCTGGGCACACCCACATTCATGCGAGAACCTGCAGGTCTAGTTTCAAGATCCCGTCGATCATAAAGCGTCTCCATTCAGCAACAGATTTTGCACACTAGCGGATTCTGGATCAGAACTGCCTTTAACACTATACTCAGCACCTTAAATTTAGTCGGACATGCAGCTGAGTTAATCGAAGCGGTGTTTTTGCCCGAAGGCGATTCAACCAAAAAACCCAGCTGGCTGCTATCAGTTACTGCCCTTCCATCTACCGCTTTGTGGTGGACGAGACAATCGCAACATATGGATTAGCCACCCACGAATCAAGGAATATATCGGTGACATCGTACAGCGATCTACAGCAATCACTAAGATCAAAACCGAAAACCTGGCTAATTACTGGTGTTGCAGGGTTTATCGGCTCCAACCTTCTAAAAACCTTGCTTGAACTGGAGCAACGGGTTGTCGGCATTGATAACTTTTCAACCGGACATCAATCCAATCTGGACGACGTGCAAGCCGAAAGCGGCGAAAACTGGGGCAGGTTTACTTTTTACCCCTACGATATCCGCAACTTGAACGACTGCATAAATGCATGCAAGGGTGTCGATATTGTTCTTCATCAAGCGGCTCTGGGAAGCGTACCAAGATCTATTGAAGACCCAGTTACAACCAACAGCTCAAATATTGATGGCTTTCTGAACATGCTGGTGGCAGCGAGAGACACCGAAGTAAAGCGCTTTGTGTATGCAGCTTCGTCATCCACCTATGGTGATCATCCGGGACTCCCCAAAGTCGAAGATGAAATTGGACGCCCACTTTCACCCTACGCCGTCACCAAGTACGTGAACGAACTGTATGCGGACGTCTTCGCCCGAACTTATGGCATGGAAAACATAGGTCTCCGCTACTTTAATGTTTTTGGGCCAAGACAGGATCCAAACGGCGCATATGCCGCTGTCATACCCAAGTGGTTCGGGCAACTGCTGTCCGGAGAAGACTGCTTTATTAATGGTGACGGGGAAACATCACGGGATTTTTGTTTTATCGACAATACCGTTCAAGCTAACCTGCTGGCCGCAACCACTGAAAATCCGACCGCCATCAATCAGATATATAATGTCGCGTGCGGCGATCAAACCAGCCTGAACGAGCTTTTTTCTTCGATAAAAATGCTGCTCGGGAGTCATTACCCGAATATCAACAGTTTGACGGCCAAACACCGGGCATTGCGCCCTGGCGATGTTCGACACTCACGGGCAAACATCGAAAAGGCCAACTCGTTGCTCGGATACCAGCCCTCTCATAACGTCCACCAAGGGTTACAGGCTACGCTGGATTGGTTTTTAAAAAAGACAGCGGATTAAAAATAATTCGTCAACGGTCTCATAGGGACACGGGAGATATTGTGAAGAAAGTAGCAGTTGTTGGATTAGGGTACGTAGGTCTGCCTCTGGCCGTCGCATTTGGCAAAAAACTGCCAACCATTGGCTTTGACCTCGACAAGAAAAAGCTGGCCGCCTATCTTTCGGGGAAAGACCCCAGTGGAGAAGTAGCACCAGAAGACCTGGCCGCAGCCTCCCACCTTGAACTCACTGATGATCCCGCCAAATTAGCGGAAGCCAACGTTATCATTATCGCCGTCCCCACCCCCATTGATCAGGCTCACAAACCTGACCTGAGGGCTGTTCACGGGGCATCCAGAACCATTGCAGCGCACCTCAGTCCAGGCACCACTGTCGTGTATGAATCAACCGTATATCCGGGCTGCACTGAAGAAACCTGCGCACCCATATTGGAGTCGGTATCCGGGATGCCCTGGCTTGGCAAGCCCGGCGCAGTCAGTAAGGACGGACAAAATGGCTTTTTTATTGGCTACTCTCCGGAACGCATCAACCCCGGTGACAAAGTTCATCGGCTGGAGACCATCGTCAAAGTAGTCTCTGGTGACACCCCCGAAACCCTGGAAAAAGTGGCCCAAACCTACGAACAGATTATTACGGCCGGAGTTTATCGAGCTGCCAGCATCAAGGTAGCTGAAGCAGCAAAAGTGATTGAGAATACTCAGCGCGATCTTAATATTGCATTGATGAACGAACTGTCCCTTATTTTCCATAAACTCGGTATAGACACGCTTGATGTTCTGGAAACAGCGGGAACAAAATGGAATTTCCTGCCGTTCCGCCCCGGGTTGGTGGGTGGGCACTGTATTGGCGTCGACCCCTACTACCTCACCTTTAAAGCCGAAGCAGAGGGCCACCACCCCCAGGTTATTCTGGCTGGCCGACAAACTAACGATGGCATGGGCAAATACATTGCCGAACAGACTGTAAAACAACTGGTCAAGAAAGGTCACCCGGTCTGTGGTGCCAATGTAGTGATCCTGGGACTAACATTCAAAGAGGATTGTCCCGACCTCCGAAACTCAAAAGTTGCAGATATCATCGCAGAACTCAGGGAATATCACTGCAATATCATTGTTCATGATCCCATGGCAGAGAGTAGCGAAGCTATTGAGGAATACGGCGTGGAACTTACCCCCTGGGATCAAATCAAAAATGCACATGCAGTGGTTCTGGCGGTTGCCCACCAGCACTACAAGAAGCTATCTGCCAGTGAACTTGGCGCCATCATGGCTAAAAACGCTACCATCATTGATGTTAAATCAATGCTCGACAGGTCATTGTTTGAAGAGAAAAATATCGATATATGGCGGCTCTAGGCGCCCCAAAGGTCATACCAGAAAGCATTGTATCGACTATCATCATTAAACAGATTGTCTGACCCCTTGCAGCTGTCAGGTTTTTTTACATCAAGGGGTCGCCGACTACCTTGCCAAAAAGAAAACTCGTTTTTATGATCGCAACGCACTGATTAGTAAAGACTTAAAAACGATGGCCCATTTATTGCAGAATGATTTTCATATCAAATAAAACCCCGTAGATACAGGTTTGGAGCAATGGAAAACGACTCACAAAATCATGCAACCAAGAAGGGTGCTGAACCTAATTCTTCAGTAAATATCTCACGCCGCAATTTTTCCCGCATCGGTGCTGCGGCGCCGATTCTCATGTCTCTCGCCAGCCCCTCTGCGCTGGGGGCTCCGTGCCTGTCCAACATGATGTCCGGACATTTGTATCAGGACAGAGGTCAATGTAGCCCCGGCTGGAGCCCCGGCGGCTGGAAAAACGTAGGGGGCAGTGAACCCGACTGGAACAGCACCCCGTTTCAATATGGCATTTATGACCCGAAAGCAACCTACACCCAGGGTGGCAGCGGGAAAAAGAAAAAATGTGGCAGGAACAAAAAAAATGAACCCGAATGCTATGTAGAAGGGACAACACTCTCTGAAGCCCTGGGTTATTACGGCTTAGGCTGTCCCTCCGGGCTCGCCAGCGTCTGCCATTTGCCAATGGCGACTATTTTGCATGAAAATCCCGGTGGCAGCACAGGCAACTTTGCAGGCCATTTTGTAGCCGCACTCCTGAATGCCTCGCACAGTGGCATTACCTATGTCATCACTCCCAGCCAGCTTGTTGGACTTTATAACGATCCATCAACCATACCGGAGCCCTATACAGGGAGCATCGGATCATTTCTGGATTCAACCTGGTAAGTTTTTGCTTTAAAGTATCGGCATGAATAATGCCGATACTTTCTCCTCCTCCTGCCAGTCCTGCCTCTATCGCCAATGGGAGGAGGAATGTGTCATGTACAATCCGGTTTCCGGGGAAACCCATTTGCTGGAAGCAACGGCCGCCAGGATTCTGATCACCATTGCAGCAGCACCAACCCGATACGACCAACTCAGCCTCTTGCTCAAAGAGCAGCTGGATGATGTTTCTGAAACAGCAATAGATGAATATCTCTGCACTACCCTGCAGAAACTTCAGGACATGCACTTAATTTCAGCGACAGGGGAATAGCTCCTTTGCTGCTCGCATCGATACCGCTTCGAAAACTAAAACAACAGCTCGCAGGAGAAGGTATCAACCTGAAAATTGGCCCCTTCGTAGTCAACCTGTCGTCAACCCTGCCAAACGTTGCAGAAAATCTCAGCGAGCTATACGGCGCCTACACTCTGGAAGATATCCACCGGGTCGATTTCCATATCGCACTGCAATCTCCGTCGTTAATCAGACGCTGGATTCGTCCGCAGGCCATTTTTTCCTTTGACGGCTACCTGCCTTTCAAGCCCCTACCACAAACCCAATCTTTTGCCATGTTCGAATGGGGACTCAACTGGTGCGTAGCCAACAATGCACACCAATATCTGGTTATCCATTCCGCAGTTGTGGAAAAAAATGGCAAGGCGATCATTTTTCCGGGTACGCCAGGTAGCGGCAAAAGCACTCTCTGTGCGGGCCTTGTTAGCCAGGGGTGGCGGCTACTGTCCGATGAAATGGCACTGCTTTCGACGCAAACCGGCTTAATCACACCGATTCCAAGACCGATAAGCCTTAAAAACGAGTCCATTGATCTCGTCAGGTCATTTGCAAATGATGACATTTTTGTGGGGAAACCAGTACACGATACCGCCAAAGGCAGTGTTGCCCACATGTGCGCACCCACAAGCAGCGTAGCAAGAAGTGATGAGCCAGCTGTGCCGACCGCCATCATCTTTCCAAAATACCGCAAGGGCGCGAACATTGAATTATCACCTTTGAGTAAGGGCAGGACGTTTCTCGAACTGGCAGAAAACAGCTTCAATTACCACATACTTGGCTCAACCGCCTTTGGTGCGCTGACAGCCATGCTCGACCAGTGCGAATGCTTCAGATTGAACTACCAGAATCTGGATGACGCCTATACCACCCTAGGGAATCTGATTGATGCCTGAGTCAATCATGGAATGCTGCCTGGTTCGCTTCCTTCGTGATCCGCAACACAGTGCCACCAGACTTTCACCTGGTGAATGGCAAATGCTTGTTCGTCAGGCGAGACGCAGCAATTTATTGAGCCGCATGGCGCACCTCGTCGAAATATTCGATCTTCTGTCCTTTGTGCCTGAGCATCTTCAGTCTCACTTGCACAGCGCCCAACTGGTGTCATCAAGCAACCTCCGCTCAGTGAAGTGGGAGATCTTGCAAATTTATACTGCACTGAGCGAAGCCGGCATTCCCTTTGCCTTGCTCAAAGGTGCTGCCTATGTCATGAGTGAGCGCGATGCATCCCAAGGTAGACTGTTTGGCGACATAGATATTCTGGTCAGGAATGAGCAGTTAAAAGAAGCTGAAAAAGCACTTATCAAACACGGGTGGTTTTGCACAAAGATAGATCCCTATGACCAGAAATATTATCGCACATGGATGCATGAGCTACCGCCACTGAAACACCTGAAAAGACAAACAGACCTGGATGTTCACCACACCATTCTCCCGCCTACTGCCGATGCAAAACCTGATATCAATAAAATATGGGAGCAGGTGATTGAGCTGAAGGATTACCCGGGAATGTATGTTCTATCTCTCCAGGACATGATTCTGCACAGTGCCGCCCACCTTTTTCATGAAGGGGACTTCGAGCAGGGGCTACGCGATGTTGTCGATCTGGACGCGCTACTGCGTGAGTACGCTCTGGAGAGTGGCGACGCCTGGGCCGGCCTCTTCACCCGGGCAAAGACACTCCACCTGTCACGATCACTCTATTACGGACTGCGCTATGCCAAGATGCTTCTGAAAACGCCTGTTCCCGAGGAGCTGACAGGAAAAATTGCCGCCGGGGCAGAACCCTTTTGTTTATCCAGGTACCTCATGGACAAGATGTTACTGAAAGCCATGATGCCAAACTGTCTTGGTCAAAAAACCCGTTTACTGGGGCTTGCCCGCTTTATTTTATTTATCAGGTCACACTATCTTCGCATGCCCATGCGGCTACTGATTCCACACCTGCTCAGAAAAGCGATCAGGCAGGAAAAGTAAGCACTCTCACAGCATTGTCCGCTACAGCAACTATCATCGCTTGAGCGAATACACAATATACTCAAGCTTTAATAGGCAACTAAAAACCATCGCTGCAACACCGATATTAAACAGGGTCAGTATTTCAAAACCCACAAAGTAGTAATCGCCCATCAGACGAATCACACCAGCGAGCAGACAGATGACCACACCGGCAATACCCGCCACTGTGGCTATGTTCGATAGAATTCTCACTTAACGCTCCTCACGTCACGTTTAACGATAGACAGCTACCATTTGCTTCAATCCCGCCAATTTTGGTTATAGCGAATAAATCATAAGCGCAAAAGCATTAAGTTGCTGATTTTATTTGCTCAATTTATACTCCGGGGGCTCACAAACCCAAAAATACAATTCGGCCAATTCCCATGTACGAACAATTTTATGACCTCAAGGCCGAGCCCTTCCGACTAAGTCCGGATCACAGGTTCTGCTTTAACCACCGCAGTTACGCCAAAGCCAAGGCTTACATGCAGTATGCGTTTCAGCGCGCCGAAGGCTTTGTGATGATTACTGGCAAGCCCGGCACTGGAAAAACAACCCTAGTCAGTGATCTTGTGGAAAGTCTTCGGGAAGATCAAGTGAATGTCGCCATGCTGGTCTGCACACAGCTGGGGGCAGACGACCTGTTGCGAATGGTTGCCGATGCTTTTGGCTTGTCATCCAACACAGACCATAAATCACTGCTCTTGCAACAGTTGACCCGGCTTTTTGTCAACGACTACAAAACTGGCAAGCGCGCCCTACTGATCATTGACGAAGCTCAGGATCTCTCCACAGCCGCACTGGAAGAACTTCGATTGCTCACCAATCTGCAGATGAGCCGAGAACCTCTGCTGCAGATTTTTCTTTTGGGCCAGGAAGAGCTCAGGGATATTGTTCAGCAGCCAAATATGGAACAAGTGCACCAGCGACTCGTGGCCGCCTGCCATTTGGCATCCCTGAATGAAGAGGAAACCAAGGGTTACATCAAACACAGGTTGAATCAGGTTGGCTGGAACGGAGACCCGGCTATCAGCAATGCCA
>PANQ01000007.1 GCA_002707685.1 Porticoccus sp.
CCCATTTCTGGAGCTAAACTTTTCATGTCTCCTGCTTGAGCTCTCGTTTTAACACTTTTTAAATATTTTTTATATAAATCAATAGGATTGTTTCCTGGTTTATTTGCCCATTTCCAAATCTTAGGACCTTGTTTAGCAAGCCATGCCGAAGAAAGCACGACGCCTAGTGGCTGAGTGCTGAGCAAATGGTTCAATTTTGACTCGTTTTCGGTACTCATAGTACCAATATATTATATTTTTTAAACTGCCTCAACCGAGAAGTTTATATTTTTCTTTCTTTCGGTACTTCAAGTACCGAAATAATGGATATTTTAAACTTCGGGCGGCTTTGCCGCATCATACACCGCCAAGCTCCATATCACGCCCCATCTTTTCATAGTCGATATAGAACGCGAGGCTTTCGGGAATCTCTATTGTGTCCGTTGTCAGCTCCTCGGCAAAGTCGGCCACACCCTCATGACAACCTGCATAGTTTTCTTTCATGGCTTTCTGGACTTCGTCAATCGTCGAAAAATGGCTTATCAACTCTCCTGTTATTTCGCCGTGCTCTTCGATAAAGCACGCAATTTCTGCGCACTTTGAATGTCTTCATACTCTGAGAGAGGGCAAGAACCCAACCGCTACAGTTTTCAGACAACAACAGCAACACTTCGCACCCGGTCATTCCCGGAGAAATTCAAAACACCGACAAAAGACATCAACTTTACTTATCAGGGGATCCTGATCTGCATCAACAGTTTGTTAAACAGCCACAACGAATAAGCCTGATGGCTACCTGCGCGCAAAAAAACGCCGCTTCGGACGATGAATCAATCGATCATTTCTGGTAAAGTCGCCTACCTTCCCGCCGGATCGCACGCGCCAGCGGCGTACCCTGGAAGAGCTCCTCACGACCCCAATCATTACTGCCACACATGCCGAGGTATTCCTGAACATGACACGGACCGCTTGCGTCAAATCACTGCTATTCAGCCTGTTACTCTTCTTTCTTCCCACCGCCGCCTTTGCGGCAGCGGGCCCTATCGACCTGACCAGCACAACAACTGGTCTGGTGGCTCTGGTGGTTTTTACGCTGGCTTACATTCTGGTGATGGGTGAAGAAAAACTGCATTTGCGCAAGTCGAAACCCGTGCTGGTTGCCGCAGGCATTATTTGGGTACTGATCGGCACCAGTTATGTCGCCAACGGCATGCCAGATGAGGCCGAGGGTGCATTTCGTCATACCCTGCTGGAATTCAGTGAACTGATGCTGTTCCTGCTGGTGGCAATGACCTATATCAATGCCCTGGAGGAGCGCCGCGTCTTTGATGCACTGCGTGCCTGGTTGGTACGCAAAGGCTTCAGTTACAGGTCCCTGTTCTGGATAACCGGCGGCCTCGCTTTTGTTATTTCTCCGATTGCCGACAACCTCACAACGGCCCTGCTGATGTGTGCGGTGGTCATGAAAGTCGCCGAGGGTCACGGCCGCTTCATCAATTTGTGCTGCATTAATATCGTGATTGCCGCCAACGCCGGCGGGGCCTTCAGCCCCTTTGGGGACATTACCACCCTGATGGTCTGGCAGGCGGGCATTGTCAAATTCAATGAGTTCTTTACCCTGGCAGTCCCGTCCCTGGTGAACTATCTGATTCCCGCAATCATCATGAGTTTTTTTGTGCAACAGCACAAACCCGACACCGTCTATGAAGCAGTGGAGATGAAACGCGGTGCACGCCGTATTATCGTCCTGTTCCTGCTCACCATAGCCTCTGCCGTGGCCTGCCACAGTTTGCTGCATTTGCCGCCGGTACTCGGCATGATGACCGGCCTGGGCTATCTACAATTTTTCGGTTATTTTCTGCGCCGCACACTGCCCAAGTCCCTGGAACGCAAGAGAGCAATAGCCCTGCAGAAAGGCGATGAGGAGGCACTCAATCGCCTCGGCGGCATCGTTCCGTTTGACGTATTCAACCGGGTCGCCCGTGCAGAGTGGGACACACTGTTGTTTTTCTATGGCGTCGTGGTCTGTGTCGGTGGACTCGGCTATATGGGCTACCTGCATATGCTATCCACGACGCTCTATACTGACCTGGGCGCAACCTACGCAAACATCTTTCTCGGGCTGGCCTCCGCCGTTATCGATAACATTCCAGTGATGTTTGCCGTACTGACCATGGAACCTGAAATGAGTCATGGGCACTGGCTGCTGATCACGCTCACTGCCGGCGTCGGGGGTAGTGTGCTGTCGATTGGTTCGGCGGCTGGAGTCGCGTTAATGGGCCAGGCCAGGGGCTACTATACGTTCATGGGCCACCTGAAATGGGCACCGGTAATTCTGCTCGGCTACTTTGCCAGCATTGCCACCCACATGTGGCTGAATGCCGGCAGCTTTCATGTGATGGGATGACAAACCTGTCGGGGGCTACGGTGGACAACTGCCTCTCTGGAATGGCGAATGATCCGCTTTCACGAGGAAATACTCCACCGTGCCCCATACCCCAGGTAAAACCAGCTGATACCGCTAGCAGGCAACACAGACATTGCCAATGCCTGACAGAAAGCTATAATTCGCGCCCGCTTCGAATCAGGCCAGCCAATGCGTTTTAATCAGATACCCACGCCACCCTGACATAACGCTATCGGTCCTCTACACACGCTTAGCCCAGCCATTCCGTTCAAAGAAACACCAAGCACTGCGTTTTCCAAGTGGTTGGCGAACAGCCACCGCTTCTGGGTTTATTGAAAATTTTCATCCCGAATAGCGGGCAGAGCCATTTTGCCTCTCTCGGGAGTGAGCTGTTCCGGAAAAGGGCTGCCCAAAAAAAGTACCAGGAATTATTGTTATGTTATTTCATTCCACCCGCCAACAATGGCTGGGCAACATCCGCGCTGATGTACTGGCCGGGATAGTTGTTGCTCTGGCTCTGATTCCCGAAGCCATCGCGTTTTCCATTATTGCCGGGGTTGATCCCAAGGTTGGCCTCTACGCCTCATTCTGTATCGCTGTGATCATTTCGATTGTCGGCGGTCGACCCGGCATGATCTCAGCCGCCACCGGGGCCATGGCGCTGCTGATGGTGACACTGGTGAAGGAACACGGCCTGCAATATCTTTTGGCGGCAACGCTGTTGACCGGGGTACTGCAAATTGCAGCCGGTTACCTGAAACTCGGCAACCTGATGAGTTTTGTCTCACGTTCGGTAGTGACGGGATTCGTGAATGCGCTGGCTATTTTGATTTTTATGGCGCAATTGCCGGAGCTGACCAACGTCACCTGGCACGTTTATGCGATGACTGCTGCCGGTCTGGGTATTATCTACCTGTTCCCGCTGCTGCCGGTGATCGGCAAAGCGATCCCCTCACCCCTGATCTGCATAGTGGTGCTGACGGGAGTCGCCCTGCTGATTGGTCTGGATATCCGCACGGTGGGCGATATGGGTCAATTACCCGATACGCTGCCGATCTTTCTCTGGCCAGAGGTACCACTCAATCTCGACACCCTGATGATTGTCCTGCCCTACTCTGTTTCATTGGCGGTTGTGGGCCTGCTGGAATCGATGATGACTGCCACTATTGTGGACGATCTCACTGATACCCCGAGTGACAAAAACCGCGAGTGTAAGGGCCAGGGCATCGCCAATATCGGTGCGGGCCTACTGGGGGGCATGGCGGGCTGCGCAATGATTGGCCAGTCGGTAATCAATATAAAATCCGGTGGCCGCGGCCGTCTGTCCACACTCACTGCAGGGGCGCTTCTGATTATCATGGTGGTGTTTCTCGGCCCATGGCTGTCCCTTATTCCCATGGCGGCACTGGTAGCCGTGATGATTATGGTGTCTATCGGCACTTTCAGTTGGCAGTCAATTACCGACCTGAAGAAGCATCCGATCTCCACCAATATCGTGATGATGGCTACTGTCGTGGTAGTTGTGGCCACCCATAATCTCGCCTATGGTGTGCTGGTCGGGGTTTTGCTGGCATCACTGTTTTTCGCCAACAAGGTCAGTCATTTTATGTATGTGACTTCGACACTGGATGATCAGGCCAACACTCGCACCTATCGGGTGGTGGGTCAGGTGTTTTTCAACTCGGCCGATAAATTCAATGCCTGTTTCGATTTCAGGGAAGCGCTGGACAAGGTCATCATTGATCTGAGCCGCGCCCATTTCTGGGATATTTCGGCAGTGTCCGCTCTGGACAAAGTGGTGATCAAATTCCGTCGCGATGGTGCCGATGTGCAGTTAATTGGTCTCAATGACGCTACATCCACCATCGTCGACCGCTTTGGTGTGTTTGACAAGCCGGAAGAAATCGACAAGGTACTCGGGGGACATTAATGAATAACAATAATCACAGACGGACCATTCTGGCCTGTATTGATGGCTCCACCTACCGGGAATCGGTCACGGATTACGCCAGTTGGGTGGCCCAAAAGCTCAGTGCACCGCTAAAGCTGCTGCACAATATTGAACACCGCGAGACCCCGCCGCTGATGGATCTCAGCGGCAGTATCGGCCTCGGCAGCCGGGAAGAATTGCTGGAAGAACTCACCAGCATGGAAGAACGCCGCAGCAAGATCTTGCTGGAGCAGGGCAAGCTGATGTTGCAAAGTGCCCACCAACGCGCAATATCGATGGGCAGCAGCACGCCGGAGACCCTGCAGCGCCACGGCAGCCTGGAAGAAACTCTGGTGGAAATGGAAGAAGAAATCCGGGTACTGGTGGTGGGCGTTCGCGGCGAGGAGCACGAACATCAGGAAAAACAATTGGGTGCGCACCTGGAAAGTCTGATTCGTGCCATGCACCGTCCCGTACTGGTGGTTAACCGGCCGTTCGAGCAGCCACCACAGCGTATCATGATTGCCTATGACGGCAACGAGGCCTCCCGCAAGGCACTGGATATGGTGAGCCTCAGCCCCCTTTACCGGGGACTGACCTGCCACATCGTACATGTCAGCGACTCAGCGGATATTCCCTCGGCACAACTGGAAGAAGCTGCCGCCACCTTGCAAGATGCCGGACTGGACGTGGTTTCCACCAGTTTGCATGGCAATGTTCAGCCACAACTCGAACAATATTGCCGGGAAAACAACATCGAATTGATTGTCATGGGTGCCTTCGGCCAGAGCCGTATACGTGAACTGCTGTTTGGCAGTGTGACCCAGCGGATGCTGATCAATTCAAAAATTCCGCTGTTGTTGCTGCGTTGATACGGCTAATAGGAATAATTCAGGTATATAGTCGAGCGCTATTGGAAGATAGCAATGTAAACCACCTACAAGGGAATAGAAGAAAAGCCCGATATTAGTCCCCTACTGACTAATGCTACTCAACAGCAGGCACACTCGCAAAAAAACCAGCCACAATGTCTCCAAAAGCTGTGTGTTGTTGAATATGACTGCGAGTTCTCCCCTAAGGACGTACTCGGCCTTAAACGATCAAAACCAATTCCTGAGCGACAATGTCAAAACCAGGAATTACCTTTGGCGGAGATGATAACAATTGTCGTGTTATCCTGGTTTGGCTTGTTGACCTGCTCCACTGTTTTCAGGAGCTTGGATACCAGCAGAGACGAGGTTTTACGCTTGTATTTGGTCACCAACTTTTCGATCTCATGGCCCTCAAGGGTATCCAGCCCATCGGAGGCCAAGAATAGTTTATCACTTGGCCTCAACAGCCCCTCCCGGCTTTGCAAATCCATCAACGAAATATCATCAGCAGACAGGCAACTTCTCAAGGCATTACGCTGAGGATCCATTCTTGCTTCCTCAGGACTGATACGACCAATCTCGGCCAACTCATCAAGTACTGCAGCCATGGAATGATCCTGGTTGAGTTTCTCGAGCCTGCCTTTGCGATAATAGTAAAGGTGGGAATCCCCGGCACTCACCCAATGAACATCGTTACCAACGACATAGACTGCAACCAGAGTGGTTCCCATCTCGGGCGGTGCACCCTGCTCAGCGATTTCATTTCGTATGGCCTGGTGCGCTGCATCTAGTGATAACTGTAACGCCTCGGTGGGAGGGAGTCCTGACAGAGTCAAAAAATGATTGATAAATGCGGTGGCGGCAACTGAGCTGGCTACAGCTCCGCCCTTGTGCCCCCCCATACCATCGCACAACACTACCAGACATCCCTCAGGATCAGACACCTCCTCTACGCAGATTTCAAAGCAGTCTTCTTGGTAGTGACGAGCGCCCTGAATAGCCTCTCCGTGGATATCAAGCTTCATGAGCAATAGCCCATCATCAATGGAGGGTTACTCCCAATCAAAGCCATCACCACAGAGCTTTATAAACTTTAATGTGGTATTCCCCAGAGAAATCATGGCATCTTTGTTTAACTCACAGGAGGACAGCACCGGTTCGTTACCAACATAGGTGAGATTCTGACCACCTCCATGCTGGATATAGAACTTTTTGTTCTTGTGATCATAGGCGATCAGACAATGAGCCTTGCGAGAAACCTCTTCATCGCCAAAGTTCAGTTCTACGCCATTACTTTCCTCTCTACCAACCGGATTCATCCCATAACCAAGAGGGCGGCTCATACCCCGCCCCGGACCATCGACCACCACCAACCACCCCACCACAAATTCAGGGTGATAGGCAGTACCGCTGGAAACAGGAGTGGACGAGACCTCTTCACCACCGGCACCCGGTCGAACCCGGCGCGTTACCGGATTCAGATCACCCGCCAACCCACCGGAAATAGTGGCTTCCGCAGCTGGAGAAGAGGGTGAGGAATCGGCTGGGTTCTTTTTCACAGTCACATCCGTTGCCCCTCCTACCCGTCTAGTCGGGTTATTAAAAAAACCTCGGTCATTTCCATCATCATTTGACATGCTGATTCTCCTGAAAAAGTTTATTGTCGGGTAGCGCTAATTTTTTCCCGATGACGGCCATCGGGATGTAACCGCAAATAAATCTCAAATGCCTCTGTTGTATTGATCTGCTTGGCAATTTCAAAATCACGATCATCCTGAACAGAATCTTTAGAAGCAGCGGCAGGTGCTCTGGGCTTACTGTCCACCACCCGTGCTCTCACCGCTGACGGATCCGGCTCAGATGGTTCAGTGCGGTTTTCAGCTACTCCCTCATCATGACTTACCGTACTATCTGGTGCATTCTTCACAATCCGATGATCGGACTCCGACTTATCCAGTCCCGATGCCATGAAAAACATGACAAAACCAACCACAACTCCAAACGTCACAGCCACCATACCCCAGTGGAAGGATTTTTTTTCTCCTTGATTATTCGTGTTTTTGGAGTTTTTCCCACGCTTGTCAACCGACTCATCCACCGCGGGAGAAGATAACCGGACTGTTGCCTGATCATCCACTGACGATGAATCCAGAGTGGGGAGGACCCCACCTCTTATGACCTCGAGCCATTCACTGACTGTCTGTGGCCGATCACTTTCCTCAGGACTCAGGGCCCAATCCAGCGCATGCAAAAAAGCCGTATCAATGCTCTTTATACGGTCTACCAACTTGGGGAGCTGGTCATTTCGGATTCGTTCAGTTGCCTCATAATGGGATAGGTTTTCTCCGGTAAGGCAAACGTAGCCTACGGCAGCCAGTGCATAAATATCCGTCCAGGGGCCCTGATTTCCCCGAGTTGAATACTGTTCAATCGGCGCATAACCCGGAGTCAGAATGGTTGAGATGGACTGGGAGCGAACCCCGATGGCCTGCCGGGCAGCCCCGAAATCAATCAACACTGCCGTACCGTTATCCCGCAAACGAATATTGCCCGGCTTGATATCCCGGTGCAACATATCAGCAGAATGTACCGCCGCCAAACCTTCAGCAATCGGTAGTAAAATGTCTTTCAACTGCTCCACCGACAACAGGCCGTCCCTTCTTAAAACTTCCGAAACATCGCGCCCCACGGCAAAATCCATGATGATGTAGGCAGTACTGTTGCGTTCGATATAACGGATCACCCGGATGATGCTGGGGTGTTCGAAAAGCGCCAGTGTCCGCGCTTCCTGAATAAAACGGCTCAACCCCCATTGATATTCATCCACATCCTGAGCGACCCGAGTCTTCGGAGAGACATGCATTCCCTCATCACGGGAAGCAAGGTTAAAAGGAAAATACTCTTTGATGGCCACATAACGATCAAGCTGCTTGTCATAGGCCTTGTAGGTAATACCAAAACCACCAGCACCAATTTCTTGCTCGATCACATATTCATCAAGTTCGTATCCCGCCGGCAGGACTTGGGAGGATGACTGATCAGTAGTGAAATTGCTATTCTCCATCACGTTTTCCGAAAGATCCTAACCTTCGTTTAATGGTGCAAAAAGGCCGATAATTCGCCAGCCCCAAGCCTTCTCGGTAGCACCGGCAAAGTATAGTTGTCGACGTACTGTTCCTTTGGCTGTTATACGCTGAATGGAAGGGCACTCTATGCTAACCACAGCCCTGACTTGCCCGATTAAGCGCTGTAGCTCGATCCGCTCACCATCAAAAACGTCCGGAGTCGATGAACGAATTTCCAGGGTCGCCTCATTTTTTGAGCGACAATCAAGTGTAAGCATGAAAGCCTCCATTCCTGCGTGAGACATCAGTAGACGCTCCGAGGCCTGTACCGGGCTAACTGTCAATAAAAGCAGAAGCGTTGAAAAAAATGCAGTGACTTGCCAGTGGATAACGGGGTTACGAAGAAAGATTCCTATCAAGCTCATACGCATTCTTCAGTTAATAGCCTAAACCAGCTTCCAGGTACCATCGCCCTGCTGACAGACCCGCAAATCTTCTGTAATAGTTCCATCTGCTGTGGTCACTTCCTGTCTGACTGTTTTACAAACACTGCTGGCCTGTACTTTTACCTCGGATACAGATTCCGTGGAAGCCTGGGCATAACTTACCGGCTGGTTCGATGGGGACATCAATGGACGGTACACATAACCTCCAGCAGTGCCATCAGGGAGCTGGGAAATGAGGTACCACTTTTTATCCGGCAGGGCCTCACCAATCACTTGAACCGATTGGTTCCCGGCCAACTGGGAAACTATTTTATAGTCCGTCCCGGGGCCACTGCGCACATTAGTAACACTCTTCGGACTGTAGGGTGCACCGATCAAGCTCAGCGGTGGAGTCTGCTCTACTTTCTGCTTCAACACTTTAAGCTTAACCGTTTTTTCTTCTCGGCTCACAGGCTGGTCGTCAAGCACACTGACCTGACCGGTGACTCCATCATCACCGGAAAAAGTGACTCTCTGACCAGTTCCAGCCGCTTGTTGCTGAGCAGCAAACAACTTTTCCTGGTCACGCCGGCTCAACACTTTGGCAAACTGGTCACCAATATAAGCACCTGCCGCCGCACCAGCGAGGATGGCTGCCGCGCGAAGGGCATCGTTATCCATATCCTCTGAGAGCTTTTCCGCAATCACACCGCCACCCACTGCACCGGCTACCTTGCCCCAGGAAGCCTTTTGTTCTTCCGTCATAGAAGCACACCCCCCCAGAGTCAAGGATACTGCTACAACGCCACTGACCAAGGCTTTCCTTTTCAGTTTCATGTCTTTTCTCCATCTCCACTCATCATCAAAATTAACCGGAAATCACCTTAAATTTCACACCACCCAACCTGACTTCCGCGCCATTTTCCAACGGTACACTTTCACCTGATGAAAGCTGCCTGCCATTTACGAATGTACCATTGGTGGAATTGATGTCCCGGACATAGAGATTATTACCTTGTGCATAGAAAGCACAGTGCCGACGGGAAATACTGTCTTCGTTAACGGCATAGGCAGAATCATCAGGGCTGCGGCCCACCACCACATCACCTCGATATAACTGATCTCCGCTTATCACCAAGCGGTAACGTTGCCGGTTTGCTCCATACCCATCCAGAATCAGGTTTATCTTGGGAGCATCCAGCACAGTCGCCGCCGGTTGGGAAGAGCGCACTGCACCGGCAGAAGGAGACTTCGACTGGGGACGAGAGGCACGAAGTGAGCGAGAATAGCTTTCCACCGCATGACTAATCTGTTGCCGCGCAGCCGGGCTTCGCAACAGATGAACCAGAATAATGCCAATGATGACCAGTGCCGCACCACCAAAATAGAGAGAAAATTGTAGTATTTTGGAAAGTTTTCTATTTTCTTCTTCGTACAGATCCTGTTTGGAGTAACAGACACTTTCATCAAGAAAATATTTTATGCCCTTACTGTCCAAAACCCGGATCAACTCTGAAATATCTGAGGCCAGCCCATAGGCAGCGTTGGAAACCACACCCATCGCGTCCAATTGACGGCCCTTCGAGTCAAACAGGCGTGCAGTCTCCGTAGGAGATGCGCTGTGTACACCGACCACCCTCCCGCACTCGTCAAAAACGGGGCCACCACTGTTTCCCCCAGAGGTCGGAATAGTGTGCAGCAACTGCACAATGTTTTGTTCGGTACCAGACCACCGACCACCCTCGATAATCCGGGCAAGATTGTGCGCGGCATAGGTTGAATAGGCGGTAATGTCCTGAGATTTTACCGCCGTCTGATCGGCAATACCCGGATAGCCCTGGGTTGCCACTATACTGCCCTGTAGCGGTCGTTGATTGGCTAGAGTCACTGGCTCCAAATTTAATTGGTTCCAGTATTCTGGCTTGACTTTGAGGATAGCCAAGTCGAGGTCTTTCGATGTCCAGGGATTGTCTTCCACATTGGTTCCGACAAATTTATTCGCCACATCAAATCCCTGCATGGCATCAATACGCTGACCATCCCGTAAGACAAAAATAGCAGCTGCATTGTTCACCACATGCCAGTTGGTAACTATATGTCCCTCATCGTTGATCACAAAACCCGTACCATGTCCCATACCGACATTACCTTTGCGGTCCACGGTGAGAACATTAACCTTGACCACATGATTTTCGTAGGTCTTACCTGCAAAAGCCAAACGCCCTCCGGCCAAGAACAGAACGACACCAATAAGACAGGCAACACTGAATACGGTAGCTACTTTATTGCGCTCGTTGATTAGCATCACGACTTCGTGCGCTCCAAAACTGTCAATGTGCACTGCACCTGACCAAAATCGACTTTATCTCCGGTAATCAGTGCCGCGCCTTCCTCCGACACAGCCACACCGTTGACCCGGGTACCACCTGTTGATCCCAAGTCTTTGATATGCAAATAATTTTCTTTAATATAAAGTTGGGCGTGCTGTCGACTCACCGTGTCATCGGCAATCACTACTTGCGCTAGCTCAGGATTCCGCCCCACGACTAGGCCATTCTGACGCTGCATCAGATCTTTACCCAGCACCAGAAAAGCAATGGGCGCGTTAGAAGAGTCACGGCCTTCAAAACGGCAGTCACCAAAACTGGCGGATGCCGCCAACAGGGCTTTGCTAGCAACAGACAAGTCCTTGCGGCGCTTGATTAACAGTAATACCGCAATTAGCACCCCGATCACAATCGCAGCCACAGCGCCCCAGAACAATGTTTGGTTCTGCTTCTTGATATGGGCATTTTCCGAATCGATCAATTCTGCATTGCTGTTGATATCAGCAACAATGGTCGTGATCTCCTCTCGCTCTTTTTCCGCATCTTCGCGGGCTTGGCGTTCTTGTTGCGTATCCTCCTTGGCTTTATCCGCATCAGCCTTGGCTTTTTTTGCTGCGTCTTCCGCTTCCTTCGCCTGTTTTTTAGCCGCTTCGACTTCCTGCTGTTTGGCGGCTTCAGCAAGTTTCTGCTGCTCCACGACACTTAGGCAAGGGGAATCCGCTTTAAGTGGAGAAATAGATAGCGAGGCCAAAAAACTTTCAAGACGGGAGAGTGGCACAGCAGTAGCACCCACAGGGGTGTGAGCTCGCCAAAGCTCTTTGAGAGTTGCCCCTGGCTTGCTCCTGATCACCCCAGACAGTTGACCACAGCGATTCACCAGGGGGGCACCATAGCCACCGCGACCCATAGCTGTCACCAACTTCACATAACCAGTTTCCTCTTGGGATGTATCGAACAGCGCTTTGGTCCATTTCAGCTCTGGGACAATCACTGCAACAAACTTGGGCTTGTTCGAAAATCCAAAAAAGGTACTACGTGGCGTTTCTTCGGTTTTGTGCCAATACCCAGCCACCTCCAGCGTGCCTTTGTCCGAGGCTGTATCTTGGGAAAAAATCAGAGGAGAAGACGTCAGAGAAGCCGCTCGCAGGACTGCCATATCACTGGCGGCGTCCGCCTTGACCATCACGGCCTGCAGTTTCTGCCCTTGACTATCAAGGACAACATATTTGTCAGCATGCTCAAGAAGGTGTGCACTGGTGATAATCACGCCGCCATCAGCAACCACCACGCCAGAGCCCTGGTTATAGAGCTCATCTCCCTTGTAGGCGAGGACCTGAACTACCGCTGTTCGCCATTCCGCGCTGATGCAAAGCCGGGGACTGGTGCTGGAGGCTGAGCAGCGGTTGCTGGACAGTGAGGCGGCGCTGGTGGATGCCCAACGCAATTACCAGATAGTCACCGGTCTCCATCGGCGCCCGTCAGTGGCCTTCTCGGAAGAACGTAGCCAACGACAGGTCATCGACTCCGGGCACCCTCTGCTGGGCTTCTTGCAGGATCAAGCGAAAAGCCGACAACTGCAGGCACAACTGGCGCGACACGATAGCGCCGGCAACCCCACCCTGTTCATGGGCATGCGCCGGGAACGCGGTAGCAGTGGCGAGGAGGATATCGACAGTCTCGGCATCGCCATCACCGTACCCTTTGGCGGCGGCAACTATATTTCCGCAAAAAGCAGTGCCGCGCGCCTCGCCGCCACGGAAGCGGAAGTCCGTGTCATGCAGACCCACCGAGAGTTGCAACAACAACTGCACGAGGTGGAGCACCAGCTGGAATCCACCCGCCGCTCCCTTGAACTGGGCAAGGAGCGGCAGGCGCTGCATCGGCAGCACTGGCAGATGGCAAAGAAAGCCTTCTCCCTGGGTGAAACCGACATTTTGCCCGCCATTCAAGCCCTGCGGCGGTACCGGGAGAGTCGCCTGCAATACCAACTGACGGAGCTGGATCAACAGCGACTGGCCTCCGAATTCAATCAAACCGTTGGAGTACTGCCATGAAAGCCCCCAAGGAACCGTCGGAACTGACCACTAATCGGTTCTCTTTCGCCCTGCCACTGGCCCTGTCTCTGGCACTGATGACCGGCGGCAAAGTGAACGCAGAAGAAGCAGAGGCCATCCCCCTGAGCCGGGATGAAGCGGTCCGCATGAAGCTGGTTTTCCAACCCGCCCGCAGCGCCGACTTGCGCGACGGCAACAGCATACCCGCGACGGTCATCAACTCCCCCGAACACAGCGCCCAGGCCATTGCTCTCTACAGCGGCACCCTGACTCGCTGGCACCGGGTTCCGGGAGATGCTGTCAGCGCCGGACAACCCATCGTCACCCTGAGTAGTCCGGGCCTGATGGCCGTGGAGGAATCCTGGCTGAAAGCCCACCACGACCTGGAACAGGCCCGCTATGAATTCGACCGTGATAACGAACTGTTCAAGGAAGGCATCATCGCCAGACAGCGGCTACAACAAACCCGACGCCGTCTACAGCAGGTGGAATTCACCCTGGCATCCCACCGGCAACAACTCACCAGGGCCGGGTTTACTGACACAGACCTGGCCCAGCTGCCCAGCGGCAAACGGCAACCCGGTGAATACCCGATCAAGTCTCCGGCTGCAGGAAAACTCAGTGAACGCCTGTTCAATGCCGGACAGGCGGTGCCCGCCAACACCCCGGTCGCCACCCTGCAGGCGGACTCCGAGCTATGGCTCGAAGCCGCTGTACCCGCAGTGCTGGCAGCAAGCCTGGAAGTGGGTGACCGTCTGCAACTGACGGACACAGACAGAACGGCGATCCTCAAATACAAGAATGCCGCCGTAAACCCCACCACCCAGATGGTAGATATCATGGCGGCCCTGGAGCAATCACAGACCGCTCTGCCGGGCCAGACCCTGATGCTTACCCTGCCGCCCCTGGCCCGGGGTGTGTTGGTCCCCGCAGCAGCGGTAACCCATTCAGGCAATGCCACCACTATTTATGTGCGCAGTGAAAATGGCATTGAAGCCCGAGCTGTCGCTCTGTTACCCATGGGCAATAACTACCTGGCCACTGGAGGCATTTCCCCCGGCGAAGAACTGGTGGTAGAGGGCGCCGCCCTGCTGAAAGGTATCCAACTGGGACTCGGGGGCACCGAATAATGTTGAGTCGCCTGATTCAGTTTTCCCTCAGCCAGCGACTGCTGATCAGTCTGCTGTCCCTGTTGCTGATCGGTTTCGGTAGCAGAGCCATGCTGAACCTGCCCATCGATGCTTTTCCGGATATCTCTCCCACCCAGGTAAAACTGATTATCAAATCGCCGGGCATGACCCCGGAAGAAGTGGAATCACTGATAACCCAGCCCATCGAAGTGGAACTGCTCGGCATCCCCGACCAGACAGTGCTGCGCTCCATTTCCAAATACGCCCTCAGCGCCATCACCCTGGACTTCGCCGAGGGAACCGACATCTACTGGGCCCGCCAGCAGGTTACCGAGCGGTTGAACAATATCTGGAGCGATCTGCCCGGCAATATCAGCGGGGGACTGGCCCCCATGAGCACACCGCTCAGTGACATGTTCATGTTCACCGTGGACAACGACAATCTCTCCCTGCAACAGCGTCGCTACCTGCTGGACTGGACCATCCGTCCCGCTCTGCGCACGGTGCCCGGCGTGGCGGACGTGAACGCGCTGGGTGGTTTTGTCAAAACCTATGAGGTGGCGCCGCGCCGGGCAGCGATGGCTCAAATGCAGGTAACCAGCGCCGATATCGTCGTCGCCCTGCGGGCCAACAACCGCAACGACGGGGCTGGCCGACTGGATCAGGGAGAGGAAGCCATCCTGGTGCGGGTAGCGGGCGCCCTCACGTCCCTGGACGATCTGGCCGCCATTCGCCTCGACAACGCCCTCGGCCAGTCCATTCCCCTCAGCCAGATTGCCGACATTTCCCTCGGCAGCCTGGAGCGCTACGGCTCGGTCACCGCCAATGGCGAGGAAGAAGTGGTACAGGGACTCGTGATCGGCCTGAGCGGGGCCAACGCCAGAAACGTAGTGGCCGGCGTACAGGACAAACTGGCAGAACTGCAAGCCAGCCTGCCGGAAGGCACTGCCATCAATGTATTCTACGACCGCAGCGTGTTGATTGAGCGAGCGGTGGGCACAGTGAGCCTGGCACTGTTGGAAGCGGTGGTGCTGGTAGTGATTCTGTTGGTGCTCTTCCTCGGCAACTGGCGCGCCGCGGTAACTGTCTCAATGATCCTGCCCCTGTCAGCGCTGTTCACCTTTTTCATGATGGACCGCATGGGCATGTCCGCCAACCTGATGAGCCTCGGCGGCCTGGTGATTGCCATCGGCATGCTGGTGGACTCCGCCATCGTTATTGTCGAGAACATTGTCTCGGCACTATCCCGACAAGAGGGCCAACAGCAGGCGCGACAGAAAAACGGCGGCACGCCCCTGCCCCGCCTGCACATCATTTTCCGGGCAGTAAAGGACGTGGCGGTGCCGGTCACCTCCGGTGTCGCCATCATCGTCATCGTGTTTCTGCCACTGCTGACCCTGCAGGGGCTGGAGGGCAAACTGTTCGGCCCGGTGACCCTGACCATCGTGTTCGCTCTGGTGGGATCCCTGGCGCTGTCTCTCACCGCCATCCCGGTGCTGGCATCCTTCATGATCAACAAGGGCGGTGAACGCGAACCCTGGCTCAGCCGTCAGTTACTGCGAGCCTATGAACCACTGCTGGACAAGGCGCTTGCCAAACCGCGCTGGCTGGTGGGCGGTTCCGCGGCACTGCTGGTGGTATCGGTGCTGGTGTTCCCGCTGGTGGGCAAAACCTTCATGCCCACCATGGATGAGGGCGACATCATCGTGCAGTTGGAATCGATTCCCTCCATCAATCTGGAAAACAATACCCGCATCGTCAAACAGGTGGAAAAGGAACTGCTGAGTAATGTGCCGGAAATTCAGCGCATCGTCTCCCGCAGCGGCTCTGATGAAATTGGCATGGACCCCATGGGCCTCAACGAAACCGACGTGTTCCTGCAACTGAAACCGATGGCGGAATGGCAGGCCGACAGCAAGGCGGAAATCGAGCAGAAACTGCGCGCGGTACTGGAGCGCTTTCCCGGCATCAACTACGGCTTCACCCAGCCCATCAACATGCGCGTCTCGGAGATGCTCACCGGCTCCCGGGGCGACATCGCCATCAAGGTGTTCGGCCCGGATCTGGCCACTTTAAACCAATTGACCCAAGCTATTTCCGCGCGGGTGGAGACCATCGACGGCGCCGTGGATACCACTGCCACGATTAACGAGGGAGCCCAGTACCTGCAGGTGAGCGTGAACCGCCAGCGGGCCGGCATGCTGGGCATTGACGTGGAAGCCCTGCAGAATCGCCTGCGGGCGGAAATAGAGGGACTGCCCCTGGGCAACATTATTGAACACACCGCCCGGGTGCCATTGATGCTGCGCTATCACAAACCCCAAGGGGACGGCGTGATGCAACTTCAACGGAGCCGCATCAACCTGGTTGACGGCGGCACCATTCCCCTTGCAGAGCTGGCAGATATCCGCCGTATCGAAGGACCGGTTGGGGTTTCCCGCGAGTCCGGTCAGCGCTTTGCAGTGGTGCGCACCAATGTGGAGGGACGCGATCTGGTGGGCTTCGTCGATGAGGCCAAGGCCGCCATCGCCGCAGATATCGACCTGCCCCAGAGCTACTCCCTGGCCTGGGGCGGCCAGTTCGAGAACCAGCAGCGAGCCGCTGCCCGGCTGACGCTGGTGGTGCCGGTGGCGCTGGGTCTGATCACCCTGCTGCTGTTCATTACCTTCGGCTCCCTGAAACAAACCGCCATCATCCTCTCCAACATCCCCTTCGCCCTCACCGGCGGCCTGCTGGCCCTGTGGCTCACCGGCGAATTCCTGTCGGTTCCCGCCTCGGTGGGTTTTATTGCCCTGCTCGGTATCGCGGTGATGAACGGCGTGGTGATGATGTCTCACTTTAATTACCTGCAAGCGAAGGGGCTGCCCATGGCCGAGGTAGTGAAACAGGGCGCACTGCGACGCCTGCGCCCGGTCATGATGACTGCCAGCACCTGTGCTTTTGGTCTGTTGCCTCTATTGGCAGCCAGCGGCCCCGGTTCTGAATTACAAAAGCCCCTGGCCATCGTGGTGATTGGAGGGCTGATCAGCTCCACCCTGTTGACCCTGTTCCTGCTACCGGTGATCTATCGCTATTTTTTTCACAGCACTGACCACAATCTGTCAGGAGACCTTGTATGAACGTCCTGCTGGTACTCAATATCACCCCCGAACTGGAAGAGGAGCTGGTGGACTACCTGTTGTCCTGTGAAAAGGTCGGCGGCTTTACTTCCTACCCAGTGCACGGCCACGGTGAACAGGGCCGCCTCTCCATTGCCGAACAGGTCAGTGGACGTCGGAAGCGGGTGCAGTTTGAAATCCTGTTGCCTGAACAACAGGTGGATAATCTAATCGCCGGTCTCGCCGAAGAAGTCGGCAAAGGCATTCATTACTGGCAGCTTTCTGTAGCCTGCAGCGGTCACCTGTGATGGCGAATTTCCAATCCACCATCACTTCCGGTTCAATACCCCCCGCCATTGAAGGCTACGGACCAGCAAGTGCGACAATTTGTCACATCCCCAAAGGGTTGCTTCCACAGTAAGATGCCGGCCATTCGACTTGACCCAGGAGAAAGGCCCCGTGAAGCGCGACATTCCCGTTATAGCCACGCTATTGCTGAGCACCCTAACCGCCCCGACGCTGGCGGATCACGCCACCCCCGAAGAAATCGAAGTGACCGGCGTACAGCCCACGACCCGACTGACACTGGACACAGAACCTGGAGAGTTGCCACTGGTGGACACTTCAGCACTGCTAAAACGGGTACCCGGCGCCAACGTCAACAGCAACGGTCCGGTAACCGGAATCGCGCAATACCGTGGACTCTACGGCGATCGTGTCAGCATCCACATCGACCACGCACCGACTCTCACCGGCGGCCCCAACGCTATGGATGCACCGCTCACCTACACGCCGCCACTGCTGTTGAAGTCCCTTGTGGTGGATCGCGGCATCGCCCCGGTTAGCGCCGCCCAAGAGAGCATCGGCGGGCACATCACCGCGACTTTGGACCGCGGCGAATTCGGCGAGAGTGACGACTTTATTTTCTCCGGCTCCATTGCCAGTCGCTTCAACGGCAACAGCGATGGTTCCAACACCGCCCTGAAATCCACACTGTCCAACAATCACCACAAACTGTCAGCACTTTTCAGCCACGACGAAGGCGACGATACTCGCGTCGGTGACGACGACAAGATCGGTGGCAGCCAGTACCGACGGGGCCGATACGACCTCAGCTATGGCTGGCGCAACGACAACAGCAGCCTCGAAATCTACATCGGCGAGCTGGACACCCGGGACACAGGCACACCCGCCCTGCCCATGGATATCAATTACATCGACGGGGACACCGCGGGCGCCAATGTCAGCACCACCCTCGGTGAGATAGTGATCAGCGGTCACCTCTCCTACAACCATGTCGACCACCTGATGGATAACTTCTCCCAGCGAGAAGCACCGGCATCGCCGATGAGTTATCGTGCCAACAATGCCACCGCCCACAACACTGCATGGTCCCTGCAGGCCCGCTGGCCGATGGCCAGCGGCTTTCTAACCGTGGGCTCGGACGGCAACGAAACGGTGCACACTGCCACCATTTCCAACCCCAACAACGCGATGTTTGAATTGGCCAACTTCAACGATGCGGAACGGGATACCTACGGTATTTTCACCGAGTGGGAAGGCAGTATCGGCGAGTGGCATGTAAAGACCGGTGCGCGAGTCAACCGTGTAAAAATGGACAGCGACCCCGTCGGCGCCAGCGGTATGATGGGGATGATGGCAATGAATGCCAATATGCTAGCGACGACCTTCAACAACGGCGATCTGAACGAAGATTTTACCTACCTTGACCTGGTTCTTAACCTGAGCCGCCCCCTCACCAATAACACCACACTGAACCTGGGTCTGGGGCGTAAAAACCGCGCGCCCTCCTACCAGGAACGCTACCTCTGGTTGCCCCTGGCGGCTACCGGCGGCCTGGCGGACGGTCGCAACTATATCGGCAATCTCGACCTGGACGAGGAAACCGCCCACGAGGTCACCGTCGGTATCGATTGGCAAACTGCGAAGGCCTGGGCAACACCACAACTGTTCTACCGCCGCATCGATGACTATATCCAGGGCGTGCCGTCCGACAACGCTACCGCCAATATGCTCAGCACCATGATGAGTGGTGAGGCGGCACTGATGTTCGACAACGTGGATGCCAAGATGTACGGCGCGGACATGGGCTACGGTTACATGATCTCCACCACCCTGCGCCTGGAGGGCAACCTCAGCTACGTGCGCGGCAAGCGCCGGGACGAGGACGACGACCTATACCGGGTGGCACCCCTCAACAACCGCCTGTCTCTGATTTATGAACAGCGCGCCGTCATGCTGGCCCTAGAATCGGTGCTCTACGCCAGTCAGAACAAGGTGTCCGACTTTAACCAGGAAGAAAAAACTTCCGGCTACGGGATACTTAACCTGTCCGGCAGTTACCGGCTTACACCGCAACTGATCCTGTCCGGCGGCGTGGAAAACCTGTTCGATAACCGCTATGAGGATCACCTGGCCGGTTACAACCGCAATGGCGACAGCGATATAGCCCTGGGAGAGCGGTTGCCAGGGGCAGGCCGGAATATTTATCTGTCAGCAACCCTGCACTGGTAACCTGACCATTCTGGTAATATCCGGTCATGGCTCCCACCCTTGATTCATTCATACACTCGGCAGCGCGGCAAAACCTGCGCCAGCTGAGTGTCATCCGCAACATCGCTCTTGGGGGCCAGATTCTGGCCCTCATTTTTTTTAGTCAGATACGGGATATCGGTTTACCTATACTGGTACTGGGAGCCATTCTCGCCCTCTACGCCATTGTCATTACCACCACATGGTGGCGCACCTTCCGTTACCCGGTCATTACCGAACTGGAATTTTTCTGCCATTTGCTGGTGGATATCCTGTTTTTTACTGCTCTGCTGTTTTTCAGCGGCGGCGCCTCAAACCCGTTTATTTCCTACTATCTGGTGCCTATCAGCATTGCGGCAACCACATTGCCCCTGCGCTATACCTGGGCCATCACGATACTTTCACTGGCGGCCTACAGCTGGCTGCTGAACTTTTACCTACCCATTCCTGCCCTGGCACCGGGCCATCATCACGACGGCGTCAGCAATCTGCATATTCTTGGCATGTGGCTTAACTTCGCGGTCAGCGCTGGGCTGATTACCTATTTTGTGACCCGCATGGCCCGCACCCTGAAACAGCAGGAGGAACAGCTGACCATACAACGGGAAAATCAGCTGCGGGATGAACAGCTGCTGGCCATCGGTTCACTGGCTGCGGGTACTGCCCATGAACTGGGGACTCCACTCAACACCATGAAAATTCTGGTGGACGAAATGGTGGCAGACCAGTCCGGTTCAAACGACGATCTGAACATCTTGCAGCAACAGATTGAACAATGTCGACTTACCCTGAAGCAGCTGGTGGCCACTGCGGAAGGCAGTGCCGACGGCGGCGAAGACATTGCCCTGCGCCATTACTTTGATAGGTTATTCGAACGCTGGCAGCTGATGCGTCCCGGCGTACAGGCCAACATCCGTTATCCGGATAACCTGCCGGATATTCACACTCGCCTGCACCCGACCATCGCCCAGTCACTGACCAGCCTGCTCAACAATGCGGCCGATGCCAGCCCTGATCGGGTTGATATACAGGTACGCTGGGATCGGCAACACATTGAACTCTGTATCAAGGATTATGGTGACGGTGTTTCGCCACAATTGCGGGGCAGACTCGGTACCGCCTTTACCTCCAGCAAACCAGAGGGAATGGGGCTTGGGCTGTTTCTGACCCAGGCCACACTGCAACGCTACGGCGGCACTGTTGACATCAAACCCGGTCGGGAATCCGGCAGCGAGACCAAAGTGATTCTGCCAATACAGGATGTCCATGCCCGATAACCGCTATCTGCTTATCGTGGATGATGATGCCACGTTCACCCGTATTCTTGGGCGCGCCATGACCCGCCGCGGCTATCAGGTACTCACCGCCAGCACCGTCACCGAGGCCCTGAACCTGTGTCGGCAACACAATCCCCGCCGGGCTGTGGTGGACCTTAAACTGGAATCCGAGTCAGGACTTCATCTGCTACCACAGCTGATCCGGATCAATCCCAAACTCGAGGTGCTGATCCTCACCGGTTATTCCAGTATCTCCACGGCGGTGGAGGCCATCAAACTGGGCGCCCTGAACTATCTTTGCAAACCCGCCTCAGTGGAGGATATCCTCGCGACGTTCGATACCGATGCCACCCCCGAGACAACCGGGATCAGCGAAGGTCCGCCCTCGGTGGAGCGTCTTGAGTGGGAACATATTCAGCGGGTTCTGGCAGAAAATGACGGCAATATCTCCGCCACAGCTCGTCGCTTGGGCATGCACCGTCGAACCCTGCAGCGCAAACTGCAAAAACGGCCGGTAAAACAATAGCCTTACCCGGCCGCCTGTTTCTGACTATCTGGGTACCACCCATCCCTGAGCCAATAAAGCCTNTATAAGGNTGCTTTAACTGCTGTGGCATNCGCAATATGGTCAACCGTGTATCCGGACACTAAACTGAGANTANANCCGGCTCGTCCANCNTAAAGCCACTTTTTTTCACACCCGATTTGACGCATCAGAGAGTAATCAGTGAATAACAAACAGCCATTGCCTTTACCNGCCGACAGNCTNTACCGGCATTGTGATCCAGCCACCCTGCCCTTCGGTGATACCACTGAACTCGAGCACCTCGACAATTACTANGGNCANGATCGCGCCCTTGACGCCCTGCGCTTCGGGCTGGGAATCCGACACGAGGGTTACAACATCTACGTGCTGGGCTCTTCCGGCATGGGCAAACACGAAATGNTNCAGGATTTTNTGCACCAACAGACATTNGACCGGCCGAANCCGAGCGATTGGTGCTACGTCAATAACTTNAGNGCACCCCATCAACCCAAAGTGTTAAGGCTGCCCTGTGGCCTGGCACAACAGTTNCGCAAGGATATGGAGCANTGCATTGAAGANTTGCTGGTCACCATTCCCGGCGTGTTTCAAAGTGCAGAATACAAGGCAAGACTTAACGACATTANCGATGCCTTCAACGATCAGGAACNACAGGCATTTTCAGAATTAAAAGAAAAAGCGAAAGCACGAAATATCTCAATGCTCGAAACACCTTCTGGCTACACACTCGCGCCACTGGTCAATGACAAAATCATTACCTCGGAAGAATTTGAAGCCCTGAGNGACGACGAAAAAACTGCCATTGAGCAGAAAATTAACGAGCTTAAGGAAGAACTGAAAGGGCTTGTGCAAAAAATGCCTATGTGGGTGAAAGCAAGNCGGGAACAATTCAAAAAACTGAACCAGTCCATCGTCCAGNATGCAGTGGGCCAGATATTCAGAGAACTGCAAAACCGTTACGCCGATTACCCNGATGTGGTCGAGTTTCTCGCTCTGGTGAAACAGGATGTGATTGAAAATGTGGATGCATTCCGTGAAGAGGAAGAACGTTCCAGTGTCCCCGAAAACCTGAAAAACCGGNTACACGAATTCCCGATGTACAGGNTCAATGTATTGGTGGATAACGGNGGGGCCTGCACGGCGCCCATCGTCTATGAAAACAACCCGTCCCTNAGCAACCTGCTGGGCCGGGTCGAACACGAAGCGCAATACGGNACTCTGACCACCGACTTCACCCTGATAAAAGGCGGTGCNCTACACCGCGCCAACGGGGGCTATCTGCTACTGGATGCCATTAAGGTCCTCACCAACCCCTTTGCCTGGGATGCNCTCAAACGCGCACTACAGTCCNGGGAAGCNCGGATCGAGTCGATCGACCAGTTGCTCAGCCTGGTGAGCACCAAATCACTNGAGCCAGAACCGGTACCGCTGGACATCAAGGTTATNCTGCTGGGTGATAGAACCGTCTACTACCTGTTGCAGGCNTACGACCCGGATTTCAACCTGCTCTTCAAAGTCCCCGCCGACCTGTCCGAGGAGCTACCTCGCACCGATGCCAATACGCTGGGTTACGCCCGATTGATCGCCTCACTGCAACACCGCAAGGGAATTCGNCCACTCGACCANAGCGCCGTGGCNCGGGTNNTTGAGCAGGGCTCCCGTCTGCTTGANGACGCCCAGAAACTNCCCCTGCANCTCAACCTCCTCACGGANCTGCTCTGTGAAAGTGACTATTTTGCCGGGCAGGCCANTGCAGAACAGATTGGCATCGTGCACGTNCAGGCTGCAATAGAGGCNGCCTCCAGACGAATGGACCAATTCAGAGAGCGGGTCCACGAGAGCATCCTCAGGGAAATACAGTTAGTGGACACCCGCGGCGAACACGTGGCCCAGATCAACGGGCTCTCCGTCTACCAGCTCGGTGAGTANACATTTGGCCGCCCNACCCGCATTACTGCCCAGGCGCGGCTCGGACACGGCAAAGTNCTGGATATCGAGCGCGAGGTAAAACTGGGCGGTAATATTCACTCGAAAGCCGTGTTAATTCTCTCTGCCTTTATCGCCAATCGCTATGCCAGAGACCGACCGCTACCNGTCTCCGCCAGNCTGGTCTTTGAACAATCNTATGGCGGGATNGAAGGCGACAGCGCCTCTGTGGCGGAAATNNCTGTATTGCTCTCGGCAATAGCNGACATCCCGATCAGNCAATCNCTCGCGGTGACCGGGTCGANTAANCAACATGGGCAGNTTCAGGCNATTGGCGGNATCAACCAGAAAATCGANGGCTTTTACGATATTTGCAATGCCCGCGGGCTGACCGNTGACCAGGGGGTGGTGATGCCCGCNGCCAATACCCAGCACCTGATGCTGGAGNANCGNGTGATCGATGCCGTTAAACGGGGCGCNTTTCATATCTATGCCATNTCCACGATTGATGAGGCCCTGACGTTACTCACGGGACTGCCTGCGGGTGAACCCGATGATAAGGNTGAGTACCCGNCTGATTCCGTGAACGGCAANGTGATGGCAAAGATTGAAGCGTGGATNNAAGTCNCCCNAAAATTTGCTGTCGNTNATACGCAGGGTGNCGANCGTGCAGACTGANCGCAGAATTNTAATCGCGCTGGATGCNCTGAGTATCACCGAAGCCAGCCTGTTGTCACTGGTAACGATGGCGAGATGGCTGAACGCATCGCTCGCCGGCCTGTATATNGAGGACAGNCGCTTGCTGGCNGCGGCGGGGTTGCCCTTTGCCCGAGAAATTTCCAGCCTCTCGGGCGAAGAGCGGTTGTTCGGTCGAGATGCCATGATCAGATCCAGCCGNATGGCGTCATCCAGAGCACAGCAGCTACTGGAACAGTTATCTTCACAGCAGAAAGTGNCCTGNACCTTCCATANTGAGAGCGGGATGCTGGCGCCCTGTGCATTATCCCACGAGGGGTACGATATTTTTTTTCCGGGACGAATCCGCACTTCGGCCAGACCTCGCCCACCAGGNCTATCCTCACGACCCAGCNAACCACTGGTGTTGGTTTACGATGCCTCCCCACAATTTCATCGGGCGCTGGAGGTNGTGAGACGGCTAGCAGCCAACGGAATGGTATCGGATGTCACCCTGTTGAGCGAGACAGCACTGCCCCNTGAGATTGCTGACCAACTGCCGGTTGATGGCATTAGAGTGCACTTTCAGCGNGTCGAATCCATTCANCCAGGAGATTTAACGTNCCTGAGGCTACCGGCAGGTTCACTGATCATGATGTCAAAAATGAACTTCGAAAAGCTGTCGGCCACGGAGTTGGCCGACCTGCCCGATTTACTGCCTTACCCCTTGATGCTGATTGCTTGACGGGTCCAACCCATCAAAAAGAAAGTTCTACCAGCTAATTCAGCACCCGATAACCGCGGCCCCTCAGGCAGTTCTTGACCACGCGTTTGCGTTCAGCGCTACCGGATGACACGCCCTTGATAGCACCGGTGACGGCCCCGACACCAGCCCCTTTCTTGGCTGTGCCGGAATCACCGACGATGGCCCCGACAACACCGCCGACCACCGCACCACCCGCTGCGGAGGTTGCCGTTCGCTCCGCCACAGGCACCTCAGAAGCGTAGCGCTGGCAATCGGCAAGGTCCGCGCGGTAATAGGACATGTCTACGCCCTGAGTATCGATAATAATACCGTCCGTTGCACCGTAACCGGATTGGCGCTGACTGCTACAACCCGCTGCCATGACGGACAACAGTAAAATGAGTGGTAGTCGCAACATCAATGTCCTGCTCTCCAAAGTCATTTCTCCCGTCAGCTCCTATGGCAGAGGTTCGAACCTTACCCGTACAAAACGTTTTTGCGCAGAATCGGTTGACAGAAACCCGTTCCCCATTAACTCAACGGGATTATTTCGCCGTACTCATCAGTCCCCTGACCGCAGCGGGAATATCACCCGGCAACAGTACCAGCTTGGCATTCTCTGAGACGGCCAGTTCACGCATCGCTTCAACGTATTTTTCACCCAGCAAATATACCGCTGGCAACTCCTTGTCCTGAATACCTGCGGTCACTTTTTCGATCGCTTCCTGGGTGGCCGTTGCCAGTACCACCTTGGCCTCGGCATCCCGTCGAGACGCTTCCAGCCGGCCCTCGGCTTCGAGAATGGCCGCGGTTTTCTCGCCGTCGGCGCGGGTCACTGTGGCACGGCGCTGGCGCTCGGCAGCGGCCTGCTCTTCCATGGCCTGCTGCATGGTTCCGGAGGGATTGATATCCTGAATTTCCACCGTTTTCATCACAATACCCCAGTCAGAAATATCGTCAGATATAGAGGTTTTTAACTTGGCTTTGATCTGGTCTCTGGAAGAAAGGGCATCATCCAGATCCATCTCGCCGACAATGGAACGCAGTGATGTCTGAACCAGGTTGCGAATCGCCAGTTCATAGTCCTCGACCCCGTAGACGGCCTTTTCCGGCGCCACGATATTGATATAGGCCACGGCATTGGCAACGATAACCACGTTATCCCTGGTAATAACCTCCTGTGAGGGAATATCCAGTACGATATCTTTGGTGGAAACCCGGTAGGCCACGGTATCGATATAGGGAATAATGATATTCAGCCCCGGCGGCAGTATTTTGTGAAACTTGCCCAGCCGTTGCACCACATGTTTGCTCCCCTGGGGCACAATCCGGACACCCAACCCAACGGTAATAACCAGCAGTACCAAAACTGCCAAAACAACGACTGTGCCGCCCATACCACCCACTCCGGAAAAAAGTTAACGTTCCAAAAACCGGTCGATTCCGGTCAGTTACTCAATCGAGCTTCACCACCACCAGGGTATTACCGGAAAACTCCTTGACGAATACCCGGTCACCCAGTGATAACGTCTGGTCACAGATGAACTCCCATTCATCAGCACCGAGCAGTGGCGTGGTAAAACGCACTACCCCCCGGCCGTGTTCAACCGGCAGTTTTATGACACGGCCCGATTCGCCAATGGCGGCCTCCCTGGAAAGTCCAGCCAGGGTTTTATCCACCATTCGCGGTTTCAGGTATTTAAACCAGAACAGCGCGAACCCGCCGGAAGCAAGCATCCAGACCAACAGCTGACCCACGATCGGCAACTGCGGCACCAGCCATAACAATACGCCCACCACAACCGCACCGAGACCAAACCAGAGGATGGTAAAACTGGGCACGACGATCTCCAGTATCACCAGCAGAATACCCAACACCAGCCAGTGCCAGTAGACAATCTCCATTAACGATCTCCTCGATGATCATTCTGCTTGGACCCGGGGGATGCCAGTAAACGAAAAATCGCCAGCACCAGAGGCATCATCAACAAAAAACCCACAACTGTCATGACCCAGGCGGCAACACTGCCACCGTCAATCAGCTGCAGGATGCCCATTGCCGCCAGCACGGCACCCACCAGATCCAGCAGAATCAGGCGATAGGGAACTTTCAATGGTTTACTGTTGCTCATGATCATACTTCCCGATTTTATAGCAGATTCATCAGGCGCAATTCTGCCGGGTAGGGGTTCAGGTACCAGGACCGATTGATATACTCGTCCGGAGCTTTACGAAAGTGGTGCTGCAGGAGTGTGACAGGCACGATCAATGGCAACTCCCCTCGTTCGAAGCGTTCAAATATTTCAATCAGTTCCTGTTTGTCTGCGGCATCGAGCTGCCTTTTCAGATACCCCTGAATATGCTGCAGGACATTCAAATGATTTTTACGCGTGGCAATTTTTTTCAGATTGGTCATGGCCAGTGACAGGTAATCCGAGGCAACCATACCCAGATTATCAGGACGGGCAAGCGCTGCAATACGACCCAGTTCCCGACACTGATTCTGGTCATGACTCATGAAGATCAGTTTGTGTCGGGCATGAAAATCCGTGAGTTTCTGTACACTGAGCGCCGGGAAGTAGTCAGATCGCCAGCGATGATAGATAAACACCCGCTGAATAAAATTCTCCCGCAACCCGGGATCCCCCAGCCGGCCCTCTTCCTCTACCGGCAGACAGGGAAATTGATCCATCACCGTGCGGGCAAACACGCCCCGCCCCTCTGGCCTGGCCCCGGCCGCGCCATACACCTTGACTCTCGCCATGCCGCAACTGGGTGAATCCCGCTTTAAAATCAGTCCGGATAGTTGACTGATTTCGGCAAACTGTTCCCGACTGTAGCTCACCAGCTGCTCGGTGACATCGAACGCCTGATCCTCTGTGCGCACCGCCCTGGTATCATCATCTGTGGCAATCAGTCTGAGAGTGGGCCTGGGAACGCCGAGACCAATACCGACTTCCGGACAGAATCGATAAAAACTGAAGTGGCCCGCCAGAGTCCCATTGATATAGGCATCCCGCTTATGACCACCGTTATAGCGCACCTCATCGCCCATCAGGCAGGCACTGATCCCCACCGGAATTTTGTCCACAGTTCACCTCGTAAAAAATGCTCCGTGACTATACCGGTTCCCGGTCATTCAGTGCACGTTTTACCGCTACAGTTGATGCGCCAGTCAATCTAGTTAACCAGACGCAACAGGGCATCCTCAGATGCAGACCGGACCAACGACCTGAATTGCCCGGGATCAACAGGTTTGCTGAAATAGTAACCTTGGAAGTACTCACAGCCCAGATCGGCGAGAATACGGTATTGTTCTTCTGTCTCAACGCCCTCGGCGATCACGTCGAGGGACATAATTTGGCAGAGCTTGATGACCGCTTTGACAATGGAATAGGTATTCTCCGAAGAAGCCAGATCGTTAATAAAACTCCGGTCCAGTTTGACAAAGTGCACCGGTAACTTCTGTAACATCGCCAGCGAGGAATAGCCGGTGCCAAAATCATCCAGTGCAATCCGCAGACCAAGGTCCAGTAAATCCTGGAGCTGGCCCTCGACCTCATCAAGATTATGAATCAGGCTTTCCTCGGTAATCTCCAGCACCAGTTGATGGGGGTCAATGGCATATCGACTGATCAGCTTCCGTATATCGGCTGCGAAATGCTCATTTTCCAACTGCTTCGGACTGATGTTCACGAATAGTACCCCGTCTTTTGACCAAAGCTCTTCATCAATCCATTGGCGAAGATTGGCGCATGCACTTTCGAAAATCCACAGGCCTACTTCGTTCATCATCGGCAACGTTGCCATGAACTCGATAAATTCGCTGGCTGCCACAATACGCTCTGAGGGGCGGTTCCAGCGAAGCAGTGATTCAGCAAATACAATATCGCCACCGGTGTTGACGATAGGCTGAAAGTGCAAATCAAATTCCTTGTTTTCGACACCCTGACGCAGCTCGCGAATCAGGCTAACCCGGTATTCCGCCTCGACCGCGAGAGATTCATCATAGAAACTGAACCCTTTTCGCCCAAAGTTTTTCACCCGATACATTGCCAGATCGGCCTGCTTTAAAAGGTCATTTGGTGAATAGCGATCACCCTGAAACAGCACGATACCGCCACTGACGTCAATCTCGTATTCCAGCCCCCGCTGCTTGCAGACTGTTTTACCCAGCTCCATGATTTTATCTGCAATAGAAAGCACTCTGGCCCGTGCTTTGGTCGCCTTTGTGCCAAGATCCTGTATCAGCACTACAAACTCATCACCACCAAAGCGGGCGACCACGTCTTCCTTACGAACGGCCTGCCGCAATAACTCGGCAAAAAACTGCAACACCATGTCACCCACATGATGCCCCTGGGTGTCATTGATATCTTTAAAATTATCGAGATCGAGGAAAATAACAGCGCCGAATTGATTGTTTCGCTTAGACCGTGAGATTGCAGCATCCAGTTCACTCATCATGCAGCTGCGGTTCGGCAGCGCGGTCAGGTTATCGTAGTTCGCCTGCCGTTTGATGGTCTCCCGATCCTCAATCTGGGAGGTCACGTCCTTGATGAAGGAGGCAACACCGATAAGCTTGCCGTCTTTTGTCAGCGGCGTGTTATGCCACTCGCATATTTTTATCTGTCCGTTTCTGTCGACAACTTCCCGCACAGCGTAATAACCCTGCTCTTCCTTTTGTATCAGGGCCTGCCACATATCGCGAAACGATTCCCGCGATCCCGGTGGTACCAGAAAATCTCCCTGACGACCCGACACCTCTGCTACAGGATAACCGAACAGCTCTTCAGCACTGATATTCCAGCCAGTTATCCGCTGCTGACGATCCCACTGAATGGCCGGTAGCGGGGCATTTTGCCAGTGCTGCTCAAGCAGGTAGCTGGTCGCTTCCTGCTGTTTAAGCAGCGCCTCAGCCTCGCTTCGAAGCGCGATGTTTTTTTCCAGGGTCCGCTGTTGTTGGCGCAAACCGAAGTACAATACGGCAACGGTACCTGCTACAAAACACATAAAGTACAGATTGGCCCCACTGCCCGCGATTGAGACCTCGATCAGCAAGGGCAGCAATATAACCACCGCCCCGAGCAGGGCAGCTTTGAGGTTATAGCTGAGCAGTCCTGCGCTGATCACGGCAATAGCCGCTAACGCGGACACATAAAGCCATTGATTTGGTTCCCTGAGATAAAACTGAACAAAACTGTCGAAGGCCCATATCAGTCCCGTCATGAAAGCCAGGACAATAGCCAGATTATTAATGTCTTCAACCAGTTTCTGGTTAATCCCAACTACCGCATACGTCACAGACAATCTTCGGATGAGCAGCCAACCGGGCACAATGACTCCCAGACTGTAAAGGATCCACAATCCGGCCGGCCAATAGGTTGAAATCCCGCCCCAGGTAAAAATCTGTATCAGACAAAATCCAGAGGTGACTATCAGAAAGAATGGGAGTCTTTCCAACAGCAGCTTTGCCACTTCAAATTTGGCAGCTTGTACCGCCTCATCTGGCATCGTTTCCATAACAGGCTACTTCCTTATCAATCGACATGATTATTTTATGGAGTCTGCAGCTGAGAGAGGGTCGCAAGTATGAAAATTGGCGACGAACGGGCATAAAACGGCACTGATAATACCGATTATGTGAACCAGTTCACATTTTTGAAGGGAACCAAGTAACAGATTAGACATTCAACGAGACTGGCACTCACTGAAAACCAGTGAAATCCATTGCCATAACAATGGCATCTTCCTGTCCGGTATCGTTCTGGTAATAGTTTCTGCGCAGGCAGATTTCCACCAGACCCACGTCCTGATACAGCGCCACAGCCGGCTCATTCGTGACACGAACCTCGAGAAACAATCGTTCAGCCCGGTCAGTCATCAGGTCAATCAGGTGATTGAGAAATCGTCGGCCGTAACCCCGCCCCTGGTAATCCCGCCCTATCGCAATATTCAGAATCTCTGCTTCGCCGAGCACAATCGTATAAACGGCATAACCCACCAACTGGTTCTGCAGGACCATGGTCAGGCACTGGTGTTTATCGAGGCTCTCCCTGAACTGGGATTCACGCCAGGGATGGGGCGTCACCTGTTGCTCAATGGCTGCGATCAACGGCAGGTCAGCGGCCAGCATGTTGCGAATCAGAGGGATCATGGTTGATGGCTCATCACCCGAATGGCTCGCCAGGTTTCGCTTTTAAGCTCGGGAGTATTTAGTAACTCCTGTAGACTTGGGGTGACGATAGCCCGGGCACCTCCGGGTAATTCTTCCATCTGACCCACAGATAGTGAGCAGACTGACCTTGAGGGCAGCAGCAGCGCTGAAGGCAATTCACCCATCAACAAAACCCAAAGCACACCCTGCTTTTTGACACGGGCTTCCACGAACACTGACAGCATCTCTTCTGCGCCTGATCTGTCGGTTTGATCTGCCGTAGAAGGGGGCCAGTCAATCAATTGGGGCGATGTAAGTACATCACCGAGACGACCAATTGCCCGGATTATATTGGCAAGCAGACCGGATTCCTCCTGAAGGGGTACGCTGCCCGGCGCCAACCCGTTGATAACCAGTAAGTCATCGCTGGGTTGCCAGCAAGCCAGCCGGAAACTGCCGATCTGCTCCTCTTGCAAATCCGTCAGTTCGTTTTCGGCCCCCGGCAATTCGGGGTTCTCTGGCAGGGCAACGATAACTTCAGGCGGGACGGTATTTGCCACTTCTGTGACGGTTTCCAAATGAAGATCCAGCGCAACGGGCTCAGTATCTCTGGGCCGATACTGTACAACACCCAGGGTACTGAGATACCAGTCACGCAGCTCCCGGGATACAGGCATCAACGCTATACCCCGCCCAACTGCGGGTGCAGTCGGTCGGGATTCTCCAGCACACTGAGTGCATTCAGGTAAGCTCTGGCACTGGCCACCAGAATATCGGTATCGGCCCCCTGTCCATTGACGATACGCCCCCCCTTTTCGAGCCTCACAGTGACTTCGCCCTGAGAGTCGGTTCCCTCGGTAACAGCGTTCACCAGATACAATTTGAGTTCGGCCTGGCTATTGATCAGCTTTTCGATCGCCTTGAACACGGCATCCACCGGGCCATCGCCATCCGCTGACGTGCGATAATGCTCACCCTTGTAGGTCAGACTTAACGCCGCGTTGGGCAGCTGCCCGGTCTTGGTCGTTACCGCCAGATCACCCAGGATAATATGCTCAATACCATCTTCCTTGACCTGTATTTCGGAAACCAGTGCCTGCAGATCCTCGTCGTAAATTTCACGCTTCTTGTCCGCCAATTCCTTAAATCGCAGAAAGGCTTCATTCATCACTGTCTTGCTGTCGAACTGAATACCGAGCGCGTCAAGCCTTGAAGAGAACGCAGCTCGCCCGGACAACTTGCCCAGTACAATCTTGTTGGTACTCCAGCCCACATCCTGTGCCTTCATAATTTCGTAGGTTTCACGGTATTTCAGCACACCGTCCTGATGAATGCCCGACTCGTGTGCAAATGCATTCGCACCAACGATGGCTTTGTTCGGCTGAACAGGGAATCCGGTGATACTAGATACCAGGCGTGAGGTAGCGACGATCTGCGTAGTATCAATGTGAGTCTCCACCGGAAAGATATCCTTGCGGGTGCGCACTGCCATGACAATTTCTTCCAGCGCAGCGTTGCCGGCGCGCTCACCCAAACCATTAATGGTGCACTCGATCTGCCTTGCGCCTTGCATGACGGCAGCGAGGGAGTTGGCAACCGCCAGACCCAGGTCATTGTGGCAATGCACAGAAAAAATCGCCTTGTCTGCATTCGGCACTGCGGCAATCAGGCGGCCAATAGTATCGGCATATTCCGCAGGAAAACCGTAACCCACCGTATCGGGGAGGTTGATCGTGCGGGCACCGGCATTGATCACCTGTTCGATGATACGGCACATGAAATCAAATTCAGAACGACTGGCATCCTCCAGTGAAAATTCCACATCACCGACCTTGTTGCGGGCGAGTTTCACAGCGGAGACTGCCTGCTCAACCACCTGATCAGGGGTCATCTGCAATTTATATTTCATATGGATCGGGGACGTGGCGATAAAGGTGTGAATGCGTGCCGAGCGAGCATTTTTTAACGCCTCTGCCGCGCGCTCAATATCCACGTGGGTAGTCCGCGCCAAGCTGCACACCGTCGAATCCCTGATGGTGTCGGCTATGGATTTGACGGCTTCAAAATCTCCCTGACTCGATACGGCAAAACCCGCCTCAATAACATCCACTCGAAGTTTCTCCAGCGCCTTGGCGACTCGGAGTTTCTCCTCCCTGGTCATGGAAGCGCCAGGACTTTGCTCGCCATCGCGCAAGGTCGTATCGAAAATCACCAACTGTTGTTTATCCATGACTTGCTGCTCCAGATAATCCGCCCCATCCTTCGGGACAGGACAAAATAATTACGCGAATTCTCCGCACGGAGGGAGATATTTGCAAACAGGAATGAGTAAAATCGGAAAAAAATCGTTGCCCCTCAGGGCAGGAGCAGCACAGTCATAACAGCACAGTGGGACAAGATACCCTGCTGTGGTTGCGCTGTTCTTGTGTGATACACGTTCTTGATCACATTAAAGACTGGCCTGGAAACCCTGTGTTTATTCAATCAGGTTTTCCATTTTTTGCCAACCACTGCTTCCCCCCAAGCCTCTCAACCAGAGACAACCTTATCCCCTCTTTTTTTATGCCATAGCCACTCGAGTGGCCCGGACAGCGAATACGCCACAGCAAGCAGAAACAGGATTCGGGGTGGATCAATCAGAATAATGACCAGCGCCATGGCGATGCCGAAAATCACCACAAAGGGTACCTTGCCCTTCAGGTCCAGGCCCTTGAGGCTACGGTAGCGAAGATTTGATACCATCAACAGGCCCGCCACTGCGGTGACCAACGCGGCCAATAGTGCCAACTCGGTGGATGGCTCAGCATCAAAGCCGCTCCACACCATGGCTGCCACCAGAGCTGCCCCTGTCGGGCTGGCAATGCCAATAAAGTAACGCTTGTCCACCAAGTCTACCTGGGTATTGAAGCGCGCCAGACGAAACGCCGCACAGGACGCGTAAATAAAGGCGGCAGCCCAGCCGATTCTACCCACTTCATCAAGCATCCAGCTAAACACGACAATGGCGGGCGCCACACCAAATGACACCATATCGGACAGACTGTCGTACTGAACACCAAATTCGCTGGACGTATTGGTCATCCTGGCGATAAGACCATCCAGGCCATCAAAAATCATCGCCACAAAAATGGCGATGGCGGCCGCCTGAAACTTGCCGTCCATCCCTGCCAAAATCGCATAGAAGCCACTGAACAGTGCGCCGGTAGTAAACAGGTTTGGCAGCAAATAGATGCCTCTATGGCGTGCGGGCTCTGGGCCCCCGACCGGCATTTCCTGCCCGGAGGCGGTATTATCAGGGACCGCTTCCTGTTTTTCGTTGTCCGTCATCGTTTCGCCTCAGCATTGACTGTCAGTGGTGTATGGTGTGTTGTTTTTACAGAAAAAACCATCTTATTAAAAATCGACGGCTACAACAAAAAAACCGCGCCAGGGCGCGGTTTTCTCGGCTAAAACAGGCCCGTTAGTTTTTCTCTTTGTCCACCAGCTTGTTGGCGGCAATCCAGGGCATCATCGCACGCAGACCGGCACCAACCTGCTCAATCTGATGGGCTGCGTTATTGCGACGGTAGGCCGTCATGGAAGGATAATTGGTAGCGCCCTCCGCAACAAACATCTTGGCATATTCTCCATTCTGGATACGCTTCAGGGCGTTGCGCATGGCCGCACGGGACTGCTCATTGATAATTTCCGGGCCGGTCACGTACTCACCGTATTCAGCGTTGTTGGAAATCGAGTAGTTCATATTGGCAATACCGCCTTCGTACATGAGATCGACAATCAGCTTCAGCTCATGCAGACATTCGAAATAGGCCATCTCAGGCTCATACCCGGCTTCCACCAGTGTTTCAAAGCCCGCCTTGACCAGTTCGACGCAACCGCCACAGAGAACCGCTTGCTCACCGAACAGGTCCGTTTCTGTTTCGTCCTTGAACGTTGTTTCAATAATACCGGTGCGCCCACCACCAACCCCGCAGGCATAGGACAATGCCACGGATTTGGCCTTACCGGACGCATCCTGGAAAATTGCCACCAGATCGGGGATACCACCACCTTTGGTGAACTCGTTGCGTACAGTGTGGCCGGGCGCCTTGGGTGCGATCATGATCACGTCTAGGTCCGCACGAGGAACTACCTGGTTGTAATGGATAGCGAAACCGTGCGCGAATGCCAGCGTACTGCCTTTCTTCAAATTTGGCTCGATCTCATTTTTGTAAAGCTGGGACTGGAATTCGTCGGGTGTCAGGATCATCACCAGGTCTGCCGCTGCGACAGCATCGGGAACACTCTTGACGGCCAGGCCGGCATTTTCCGCTTTGGCCGCAGTGGGTGAACCGGGGCGCAGACCCACCGTGACATCCACCCCTGAGTCCTTCAGATTCAGAGCGTGGGCGTGTCCCTGGGAGCCATAACCGATCACGGCCACTTTCATGCCCTGAATGATGGATAAATCACAGTCTTTATCGTAATAAACTTGCATTTTTTCACCTGTCTAATTTATTAATCTGAAAGAATACGGAACTCGGAATGGTCGTTTTTAGCCACCCTGACATTCTGCGCAAAAGGGCTTAAAGTCGCAGTGCTTTTTCCCCCCGGGCCAACCCGGATACGCCGGAGCGCACGACCTCAAGTATCTCGGCACCCGCAACCGCCTGAATGAAGGCGTCGAGTTTATCACTGTTGCCGACAATCTGTACCGTATAAGCATTGGCACTCACGTCGATAATCTGCCCGCGAAAAATGTCCACGCAGCGCTTGATTTCGGCGCGTTGCGGACCGGAAGCCTTAACCTTGAGAAGCATCAACTCGCGTTCGATATGCGGGCCTTCGGTGAGATCCACCACCTTGACTACATCAATCAACTTGTGGAGATGCTTGGTAATCTGCTCAATTACCTGATCATTGCCGTGGGTCGTCAACGTCAGACGCGACAACGTCTGGTCGTCAGTGGGGGCCACCGTCAATGTATCAATATTATAACCGCGCTGGGAAAACAGGCCCACCACCCGCGACAGCGCTCCCGGTTCGTTCTCCATCAAAACTGAAATTATGCGTCTCATCAGGTGCGCTCCGTCTTGCTCAGCCACATATCACGCATGGAACCGTTCGGTGCCACCAGCATGGGATACACATGTTCAGAACGGTCGACGTAAATGTCCATAAACACAACACGGTCCTTGAGGCTGAAACACTCTTCCATTTTCTGGTCCAGCTCATCGAACCGGGTAACCTTGATACCCACGTGGCCATAGGCCTCAGCCAGCTTGATAAAATCCGGCAGTGAATCTTCGTAGAGGCTGGAGGAGTAACGACTGCTGTACTGCATATCCTGCCACTGACGCACCATGCCCAGCGCCTGGTTGTTCAGATTGATAATCTTGATCGGCAACCCGTACTGGGTACAGGTGGACAACTCCTGAATGCACATCTGGATGCTGCCCTCTCCGGTGACGCAGGCCACCATGGCATCGGGGTGAGCCAGCTGCACCCCCATGGCGGCAGGCAACCCGAAACCCATGGTGCCAAGCCCACCGGAGTTGATCCAGCGGCGCGGCTGGTCAAACAGGTAATACTGGGCTGCGAACATCTGGTGTTGTCCCACATCGGATGTGACAAAGGCGTCGCCGCCGGTGGCCCGATACAACGACTTGATAACGTCCTGCGGCTTGATAATATTGCCGCCACTGGCTTCATAGCGGGACTGGGTATAAATACCGTGACGGTCGCGCCATTCATTGATCTGCTTCCACCAGTCTGCCATCGCTTCATCATCCAGCCGCTTGCCACTGTCCTGCAGCTGATCAACCATTTCCCGCAGCACCACATCGCAGGCACCGACAATCGGAATATCCGCCTTGATGGTTTTGGCGATCGATGTGGGATCCACATCGATATGGATGATTGTTGCAGAGGGGCAGAACTTGCCGGTTGTGTTGGTTACCCGATCATCAAAACGAGCACCGACGGCCAGAATCACATCGGCGTGATGCATTGCCGTATTGGCTTCAAAAGTGCCGTGCATACCGAGCATGCCAACAAACTGGGGATCTGAGCCCGGGAAAGCACCCAGGCCCATCAGAGTATTGGTAACCGGCGCATTGATCAGCCGTGCCAATTCCGTTAATTGGGAGGAGGCCTCGCCCAGAATCACCCCGCCACCGCTGTAGATAATCGGACGCTTGGCCCCCAGCAGTGTTTTAATGGCCCGCTTGATCTGACCGGAGTGCCCCTTACTGGTGGGCTGGTAAGAGCGGATTTTGACTTTTTCAGGGTATTCGTAAGGCACCCGGTGATTGGGGTCTGTCACATCCTTCGGGATATCGACAACAACCGGGCCCGGTCGGCCCGAGCCAGCGATATAGAAGGCCTTGGCAATGACACCGGCAATCTCGGTGGCATCCTTGACCAAAAAGCTGTGCTTTACGATAGGGCGGGAAATCCCCACCATATCCGTTTCCTGGAAGGCATCTTCACCTATTTTCTCTCTCGGGACCTGACCGGAGATAACCACCAGAGGTATGGAATCCATGTAGGCGGTAGCGATCCCGGTAATGGCATTGGTAGCACCCGGACCGGAGGTGACCAGCACGGCACCTACCTCCCCGGTAGAACGGGAGTGACCGTCCGCCGCATGAACAGCGGCCTGCTCATGGCGAACCAGGATATGCTGTACATCCGTTTGTTGGAACAGGGCGTCGTAGATATGGAGCGCAGCGCCGCCGGGGTAACCCCAGATGTATTTAACGCCGGCATCTTTCAGTGCGCGGATGACTATTTCACCGCCAGAAAGTAGTTCCACTGTGCAAATCCTCAAAATCAACAAGCCACAAAGTCGGTTCCTCCGCCAGGGTGAAACAAACAAAACGCTGTGACATCACAGATCTGCAAGTGCAATTACGCTACCGACGACGACTAAGGTCGTGATACTCGATGCGTCAGGCCTGTGGGTAAACAAACCTGTCTGGACGCCTGGCGAACGCTGTTTACGCTCACTTGGCAGATTGGTATGGAACCAGTTGGCGGACAATTAGCATGCCCGCAGAAGCGGTACTTTATTTACTCCGATCCAGCCCGTCAAGCAGTTGTTGTGATCCGCGCCCATAAATAGCCCCCGTTCTGCTAGCTTGTACTCAACACGCGACCGCCAAATCCGCTATGATAAACAAAAATCAATACGGGTTTATCCGATTCAAACGGTTTATGAAAGGTTCACGGACATGATAGGTATCAACAACCTCGTACTCACTCTGCTGACAATGGCGTTGTGTCTTCCTTTGCACGCGGCAAAAGTTTACAAGTGGCAGGATGCCGATGGAGCATGGCACTTTTCTGAAAAACCGCCCGTAGAGCAACCTGCTGAAATAATAAAAATACCCACACCCGGCAAAGGTAAAGAAGTTACTGCAACAACTCCTGACCAAATACCTGAAAGCAACGGATCAGAAGAGAAGAGCCCGGATCTGAAAACCAAAAAATCTGAAGAGGTAACCGCCGAAGATGTGGCCCTTGCCAGAGAAAACTGTATTAAAGCCAGAGAAAACCTTGAAAACCTGCAAAGGGGCAGCAGGCTGAGAGTAAAAGACCCGGACACTGATCAAGTTCGTTATCTCAGTACAGAAGAGCAAAATGAATGGATAGAAAAGTCCCGAACAATGATTCAGGATAACTGCCAGTAACCGATTTGAGTTTGGGTGTGGCAACCAGCCCGGATTCGGGCTGGTTGCAGATTATCCATGATGACCTGTAGACAACAGGAAACCCTCAGTCGGATGAACGGCCCTGAGTCCGGTGAAACCTGACATCGCTCCCATCAAGGTCCCCAGTAATCTCATCCCCTGGTGAAAACTGGCCACTCAGTACTGATTGCGCCAAAGGATTTTCCAGTAATTGTTGTATCGCCCTTTTCAATGGTCTGGCCCCGTAGACCGGGTCAAAACCCGCCTCACAGATCTTGTCCATCACCTCATCCGACAAAACCAGCGACAGCTCACGATCCTGTAGGCGTTTTCTAAGGAGGCCGAGCTGAATTTCGGCAATACCCCGAATCTGCCCTTTGCCCAGCGGGTGAAACACCACCACTTCATCAATCCGGTTGATAAATTCTGGCCTAAAATGGCCTTCCACCACATCCATCACTGCATTTTTCATCGCCTGATAGCGGTTTTCATTGGTGGTGGAGTCGTCCGACAGATCCGTGCCAGCACCTTCATCAAAGCTGATGGTATCGAAAGAGCGATCTTCCACCACCGCCTGAATCCGGTCAGACCCCAAGTTGGAAGTCATTACAATCACGGTGTTGCGAAAATCCACCGTGCGTCCCTGACCATCGGTCAGTCGACCGTCATCCAACACCTGTAACAAAATATTGAATACGTCGGGGTGTGCTTTTTCAACCTCATCCAGTAGCAGCACCGAATAGGGACGACGCCTGACCGCCTCGGTCAGGTAACCACCTTCTTCGTAACCCACATAACCGGGGGGAGCACCCACCAGTCTTGCTACCGAATGCTTCTCCATAAACTCCGACATATCAATGCGCACCATGGCATCGACACTGTCGAACAGGAATTCGGCCAACGCCTTGCAAAGCTCGGTTTTGCCCACCCCGGTGGGGCCAAGAAACAGGAACGAACCGTTGGGCCGATTGGGGTCTGACAACCCGGCCCGACTGCGGCGCACCGCATTGGACACCGCCACCACGGCTTCCTGCTGACCGATCACCCGTTTGTGCAGCGCATCTTCCATACGCAACAGCTTGTCCCTCTCCCCTTCCAGCATTTTCGATACCGGGATACCGGTCCATTTGGAAACCACCTCGGCAATTTCCTCCTCGGTCACCTTGTTGCGCAATAAATGGGTTTCGCGGGTCTCCGCTTCACTGGCCGCAGCCAACTGCTTTTCCAGTTCCGGAATCCGGCCATATTGCAGTTCTGACATTTTGGTCAGGTCACCGGCACGCCGTGCGGCATCCATATCAATGCGCGCCTGCTCGAGATCGCTCTTGATCTGTGCGGAACCCTGCACAGCTGCTTTTTCGGCCTTCCAGATCTCGTCGAGATCAGCATATTCCTTACCGATTGACTCAATATCCTTCTGGATTTTTTCCAGCCGCTTGCGGGATGCTTCATCCTCTTCCTTCTTGACTGCCTCGCGCTCCATTTTCAGCTGAATCAGGCGGCGCTCGAGGCGATCCATTTCCTCTGGCTTGGAGTCAATCTCCATGCGAATTCGGCTGGCGGCCTCATCAACCAGATCGATGGCCTTGTCCGGTAGCTGGCGATCGGTGATGTAGCGTTGCGACAATTTGGCGGCGGCGACAATCGCAGAGTCGGTGATATCCACCCCGTGGTGGACTTCATAGCGCTCTTTCAGGCCACGGAGAATGGCAATGGTGTCCTCTTCATTGGGCTCATCCACCTGAATTTTCTGAAAACGCCGTTCCAGCGCCGCATCTTTTTCAATGTACTTGCGATACTCATCCAGCGTGGTGGCACCGACGCAGTGCAGTTCGCCCCGCGCCAGAGCGGGCTTGAGCATATTGCCGGCATCCATGGCACCCTCGGCTTTACCCGCACCCACCATGGTGTGCAACTCATCGATAAACAGGATGATCCGACCCTCCTGCTTGCCAAGTTCATTGAGTACCGCCTTGAGGCGCTCTTCAAAATCACCGCGAAATTTGGCACCAGCCAGCAGTGCACCCAGATCGAGTGACAGCACGCGCTTGTCCTTCAGCCCTTCAGGGACTTCACCATTCACGACCCGCTGCGCCAGACCTTCAATAATGGCGGTTTTACCCACACCGGGCTCACCGATCAGCACCGGATTATTCTTGGTACGGCGCTGCAATACCTGAATGGTACGGCGAATTTCGTCATCCCGGCCAATTACGGGGTCCAGCTTGCCCTGCTCGGCACGGGCAGTCAGATCGATGGTATATTTTTCCAATGCCTGACGGCTGCCTTCAGCTTCCGGGTCTGTCACTGCTTCACCTCCACGAATTTTTTCCACCACAGCTTGCAGTTTGTTCTTGTCACCAAATTTGGCCAGAGACTTGCCCAAATCTCCTTTGTCCTCGAAGGCCGCCAACAGCACTGCCTCGCTGGAAATATATTGATCGCCCTGTTGCTGGGCCTGCTTATCCGCCAGGTTGAACAATCGTCCCAGCTCAGGAGAAATAGCGATATCGCCCGTCGGGGTCTGGACCCGGGGCAACTGATCCAGTTGCTGCGTGAGCGCAGCTTTCAGCCCGGCGAGATCAAAGCCCGCCTGACTGAGCATGGGCCCGATGGCACCACCCTGCTGGCTCAACATCGCCAGCACCAGATGAACAGGCTCAAGCGCGGTGTTGTCGCGGCCAACGGCCATCGATTGCGCATCGGATATCGCACTTTGCAAGTGACTGGTAAAACGGTCAAATCGCATAATCAACCTCAATAATGTTTGTCAGAACATATAGTTGGGGCTGGGAGGAGGAATTCAAGAAGAGGTTGGTGTTTAACTGATCCAGATCAGGCTGGCCATTCGTCCGGTCTGTCCATCGCGGCGATAGGAATAGAACAACTCGGGGTTGGCAAAGGTGCAGTGCCCGCCTCCAAAAATGGCCGTGATACCGGATGCCGACAGCGCCAGTCGGGCAAGTGAAAAAATGTCCGCCTGCCAGCGGTCAGTCCGGGTTCGGAGAAAGCAGGCATCAAGCTGTTGCCTAGGCCCCCACCCTGGCGTATTGGCCAGAAAAGCCCGATAGACATCTTCGCCCACTTCAAAGTGGGGTTGACTGATGGCCGGACCCAACCAGGCCAGCAACTGATCTGGACGGTTTTTAAATTGACTAATGGCATTGGCTACCACACCGCCAGCCAATCCGCGCCAACCCGCATGAACAGCGGCCACCTCTCCACCCGCCCTGTCACAGATCAGAATCGGCAAGCAATCAGCCGTCATCACGGTACAAACCACAGCCTGCTGGTCACTGTAGCAGGCATCTGCGCGCCGAATAATGCCGTCACTCTGAGCATGGACCACATCGGTACCATGAACCTGTTCCAGCAATTGCGGCGCAACCGGAAGCCGCAGTAACGAACCCAGCAATTGCCAGTTTTGCTCCACAGACTGGGCATTATCTCCCACGTGGTAGGCCAGGTTCAGGCTTCGCCAGGCAGCCGCAGACAGACCGCCTCGACGCGTGCTGACAGCAGCCTTGACAGAGTGGGGTGCGGGCCAATCGGGAAGGATGATGGACATTGCATCAATCAGGCTGATTCATGATCGGAACGAAGTGCATCCAGCAGATGCATAAAGTCTTCCGGAGCCTCTACCTGCCATTCGACCAACGCTTCCGTCTGCGGATGAATCAGGGCCAACCTGGCCGCATGTAATGCCTGCCGCTTGAAGGTCCGCAATGTATCCTGAAGTTCGTCGGAGGCCCCTTTCGGCAGCTTTAGACGCCCACCGTAAGTGGCATCGCCAACCAGGGGATAACCAATTGAGGCCATGTGCACCCGAATCTGATGCGTCCGCCCGGTTTCCAGCTTTAAGCGAATATGGGTATGACCGGCAAAGCGCTCAATCACCCGGTAATGGGTAATGGCCTCTTTGCCGCCATGATCCAGTACAGCCATTCTGGTTCTCACCTGTGGATGCCGACCCAATGGCTTGTTGACCATTCCGCCGCCCGTCATGACACCCGGCACAACCGCCTCATATTCACGACTCACCGATCTATCCTGCAACTGTCGAATCAGCGATTGATGTGCAGCAAGCGTCTTCGCGACTACCATAAGACCGGTGGTATCTTTATCCAACCGATGCACGATACCGGCTCGAGGAATATTTTCATTGCCTGGCAGATGGTGAATCAGCCCGTTCAACAGAGTGCCCTGATAGTTGCCGGCGGCGGGATGCACAACCAGCCCGGCCGGTTTATTGATCACCAGCAGATGCTCATCCTCATAAATGATGTCCAGGGTCATGGGTTCCGCCGACCACTCACCCTCCGGCTCCAATGTTGCCTTGACTGTCAGCTGCTCGCCGCCAAACAGCTTGTCCCGGGAACGGCAGGACTTGCCATCAACCAGCAGGTCGCCCTCCTTGATCCACCGCTGTAGACGGGAGCGGGAAAATCCCTTGAACAATTCGGCAGCTATCTGGTCGAGCCGGGCACCGCCAACGGTCTCCGGAACAGTCGCATTAAGAACAACAGGTTCAGTCATTGAAGTTTTGAATCCGCTCGGGGCTGTGGTTAAATAGGCCATCTTACAGGCTTTACTTCGGCCGATAAAAACACTTTCACCGTTGACCCACCAGGATTCAATCATTCCATGCGATTTCCCGCTCTATTGTTTGTTTGCTCGATTTTTCTGACCAGTGGCTGTGCCTGGCTTGGAAGCGGTGATGACAAGGATTCCAATAAGACAGATACCTCCGGTTATACCGAGGCCGATTTTTTTGAAAAAATCCAGAAAGAACTGGCGTCAGGCTACTGGTTTCAGGCGATTGAAAACCTGGAGGCCCTGGAAGCCCAGTATCCATTCGGGGATTACGCTGAACAGGCCCAGCTGGAACTGATTTATGCCTACTTCAGGTCTCAGGATTATGAGGCGACCATCGCCTCCGCCGACCGCTTTATCCGCCTGCACCCCCAACACCCCAACGTGGATTATGCCTATTACCTGAAAGGTCTGGCCTCTTTTGTTCAGAGCAAGGGGTTTTTTGAACAATTTCTTCCCACCGATGAAACCAAGCGTGATCCAGGTTCGGCGCGCAACTCGTTTGTCACGTTCAATGAATTGCTCAACCGCTTCCCGGAAAGCGCCTATGCGCCCGATGCCCGCAAGCGGATGGTCTACCTCCGCAACATCCTCGCCCGGCATGAAATTCATGTCGCCAACTACTATTTTCTACGGGGTGCCTATCTGGCTGCCGCCAACCGCGGCCGTTATGTGGTTGAAAATTTCCAGAAAACGCCCGCAGTACCTGACGGACTGGCGGTCATGGCGCAGGCCTATCATTTCATGCAGATGCAGGACCTGGCAGCAGATGCAGCGGCCCTCCTGGCAGCCAACTACCCCCAGCATCCCGCTCTGGATGCCAGCGGCCAGTTCCAGTACCAGGACGACCCCCATTTTATGGAACCAACCTGGTTGAATAAAATGACCCTCGGCCTCTACGACCACCCGGATCCGCCCAGATTTGATTCCCGCCATGTCTTCAATGAGCGTTATCGCAATGTGTCGGGCGGCAACAATCGGGGCGAAGAGAAACGATCCTGGCTCAGTTGGCTGACACTGGGTGTACTCGACTGATAGCAACCAGCGATAAGAAAATTTCAACCGGATAAGGAGCAACAGCTCCTATATCTGTTTTTTACCGACAGGCTTTTCAACCAGGATAATCAAAATATCGTATTCCAACCTGTTTCGAAAATCCGTTATTCTTTATTACCCGTCTATGCTTGTAGAGTTCGCTCAGAAATAGCCAACCTTATTCGGAGAAAATAACGATGCAAACACCAGACGCAAAACATATTTTGCAGGAAATGAAAGTCCTGCCCAGCATTGATCCGGCCTACGAGATCACCAGGCGTGTTGATTTTATCAAGTCGATCCTGACCAGTGCTAACTTGCACAACCTGGTGCTGGGCATCAGTGGTGGCATTGATTCAACAACCTGCGGGCGGCTGGCACAGCTGGCCGTTGAACAACTGAATCAGGAACAGGGCGAGCCGCTTTATCGCTTTGTTGCTGTTCGATTGCCCTTCGGCATTCAGGCTGATGAACATGAGGCCCAACAGGCTATTGAGTTCATTCAGCCCAGTGAGTGCCTGGTCGTCAATATCAAGCCCGGCGTGGAAGCCATCCATGAAGCAGTGCTTGCTGCGCTGAACAACGGGCAGCTTCTGACCGCCTCTCCGGGCCAGACCGACTTTACCAAAGGCAACACCAAAGCTCGCACACGTATGATCGTCCAATATCAGGTCGCAGGCTTGCTGGGTGGGCTGGTGCTCGGCACAGACCACTCGGCTGAGAACGTCACAGGCTTTTATACCAAATGGGGGGATGGTGCCTGTGACCTGGCACCACTGTTCGGCCTAAGCAAACGGCAGGTCAAACAAATCGCTGCTTTTCTCGGCGCGCCTGAACGCCTCATTGAAAAAACACCCACAGCTGATCTGGAATGCCTCGCTCCACAGAGAGCCGACGAGCACGCACTCGGCATTAGCTACGATGAGCTGGATGATTTTCTGGAAGCCAAGCCTGTCAGCGACGAGGTGGCCAACTGCATTATCGAGATCTATCACAATACCCGGCACAAGCGAGATCCCATTCCAACTATCTACGACCAGTAGCTTTTGCCCGCACGGTCCTGACAACACAACCACCTGATTGGAAAATAGCGGTACTGTTCATGAATCGATACCCCTTTTTCAGATAGACTCTGACTCAATCCGACCAGGCCCCCGATCCTTATGCAACTCAATATCGGCAAAGTGACTGCCCCACCGGCACCGGACAGCCTGCTCAAGGTATACGGTTATTACCGGGTCATTTTGTCCAGCGCCTTACTCACGATGTACCTGACAGGCGTCGCGACCCGAATCCTGGGCGCAGAGATGCCACAGCTCTTTTTGGGGACAGTCAGCATCTATACCGTGCTGTGCCTGCTGTCACTGATCTCGCTGAAGGTTTATCGAGCCACACCCGGCATCCAGATGTTGTTTTTCATGCTGTTGACCGACATGGTGGCGATCACGCTGATGATGCATGCCAGTGGCGGACTGGAAAGCGGTCTGGGTTTTCTGATGCTCGCCACCGTTGCGGCAGGCAGTATTCTGGTCGCCGGCCAACTGGCGTTACTACTGGCGGCAACGGCCAGTATCTGCGTGATGCTGGAAACGCTTTCGACGAGCATGATTCTTGGCCAAAGCAAAGAATCCATTTTCCCTGCAGGCATTCTCGGCATACTGTTGTTTGCCACGGCTCTGCTGTTCCAGGTATTAACCCAGAGAATCCGCCTCGCCCAGACAATCGCGGCGGAGAAAGCCATTGAAAGCGAACAGCTGCAGCAACTCAATGAATCCATTGTCAAACGGATGCGGACCGGCATCGTGGTGGTCGACAGGCAGGACAACATCACACTGATCAACAGTGCCGCCATTCAACTGCTTGGCGGACAACAGCCAGGAAAGCCACTGGGTGCTGGCCAGCCACTCAGCCTGGTCATGCCTCTCTACCAGCAGCTTGATCGCTGGAAGACCTATCGTTGGCTTCGAACTCCCACCTTTAAAACATCTACCTCGTCGATAGAAATCCAGGCTAACTTCACCTCTCTCCACCAGGGAGAAGATAAGCAAACCCTTATTTTTCTCGAGGATACACGCTCCCTCTCACAACATGCCCAGCAATTGAAACTCGCTTCCCTCGGTCGATTGACCGGCAGTATTGCTCACGAAATTCGTAACCCGCTCGGGGCCATCAGCCACGCCTCGCAACTGCTCGCAGAGCAGGCCACCGACAACAGCCAGGCCAAGCTACTGGATATCGTTCAGCGTCATTGTCTCCGGGTAAACCAGATTGTTGAAAACGTACTGCAACTATCGCGACAAAAAATCCCGGCATTTCAAAAAATCTGGCTCCGGCAATGGCTAAAAAAATTCCGTAACGAATACATGGACACTCAGAGAACTCCCTGCATCATAGAAATCGAGACCCTGAACAAGGATATCCAGATTTTCTTTGACCCGGGCCACCTGTCTCAAATACTGACCAACCTCGTGGATAATGGCCTGCGTTATAGTGAACAGGCCACAGGAGAGCGCTGGGTCAGACTCGTGGTTTGCAGGGATACGGGTTCAGAATTGCCCTTTTTAGACGTATTTGATCGCGGCCCAGGCGTTCCCTTCGAAGATCAAAACGCCATTTTTGAGCCATTTTTCACGACATCCCATGAAGGTTCGGGCTTGGGGCTCTATCTGGCCAAAGAGCTTTGCTGCGTCAATTATGCTTCACTCAATTATTTTGGAGAGGAGTCAGAAGACAGACACTTCCGGATTGGGTTTTCGCATCCAGACCGGGTATTACCGAGACCTCAATCATGATGAAAAAACGCGTACTGGTGGTAGATGACGAACCTGACATCAGAGAGCTTCTGACCATTACACTTGAGCAAATGGGTCTGGAAGTCGTCACTGCAGCCAAGCTGACCAAAGCGAGAAAACTGCTCGAGAGTGAAGAGTTTGACCTCTGCCTCACAGACATGAAAATGCCCGATGGCAACGGACTCGAACTTGTCGACCATATACAGGCCACGGTGCCACATTTGCCAGTTGCCATGATCACCGCCTATGGCAATATGGAAATCGCTGTCGATGCCCTGAAAAAGGGAGCCTTTGATTTTATCTCCAAGCCGTTGCAATTGATGCGGTTGCGCAACCTTGTCCAATCTGCACTGCAATTAAAAAAGGAGGTTCCAAATCCGGCCATACCTGAAACCGTATTGCTCGGTGAATCGTCCGCTATAGAAATACTTAAACAACAGATTCGACGTGTAGCACGCAGCCAGGCTCCCATCTTTATCAGTGGTGAATCCGGCAGCGGGAAAGAATTGGTGGCCAGAGCAATTCATTTTCTCGGTGCAAGGGCCAATGGCCCGTTTATTCCGGTGAACTGCGGCGCCATTCCCTCTGAATTGATGGAAAGTGAATTCTTCGGTCATAAAAAAGGCAGCTTCACTGGTGCTCATCAGGACAAACAGGGACTGTTTCAAGCAGCCAATGGCGGTACGTTGTTATTGGATGAAGTGGCCGATCTGCCGCTGCCAATGCAGGTCAAACTGCTGAGGGCAATCCAGGAAAAAAGTATTCGCCCGGTAGGCGCAGAAGAGGAAGTGGCAGTGGATGTCCGCATACTCAGCGCCACTCACAAAGACCTGGGGCGGGAGGTACAGAACAACCGCTTCCGCCAGGATCTGTATTACCGCATCAATGTTATTGAGCTGCAAGTCCCACCGCTAAGGGACCGCCCGGAAGATATTCCGCAGCTGTCAGAACACTTTCTGCAATGCTTTTCCCGGGAAGCCGGGACAAAACCTCCAATCCTGTCAGACGATGCGATGGCGGCGATCAGGCAACATACGTTTCCAGGCAATGTAAGGGAACTGGAAAATATCCTCGAAAGAGCATTCACGCTCTGCAATGGTTCAACGATTACCGCCAGAGACCTGCAGCTCCCCAACCATTCAACCGTTGCTTTCGCTCCCGGAAAGGGTTCCGAGTCAGATGTCAGCAGTTTTGGTTCAATCGATGACTACCTGGGTTCCATTGAGAAAGAACTGCTACTGAAAGCCCTCGAAAAAAATCGCTGGAACAAGACGGCCACCGCTCGTGAGCTGGGTATCAGTTTCCGCCAGATGCGCTATAAGTTGCAGAAATTTGACCTCGACTAAAACCGAACAAAGCAACATCAGAAAGGGTTCAATTTCAAACAGAGGAGAGCATTGCATAAAAATCCATTTTGCCACTATAGTCCAGTGTAAGTTTTGGCACTCAAAGGAATGAGTGAAGGCGATACAGGAAAAGGATTTTCAAATGTCACGGGTAAATGGATTTACTCTATTGGAGTTATTGATCATCTCCGCTTTATTAAGTGTATTACTGATAGCGGGCATCCCGGCGATGTCCCTCTGGATACAGTATCAACAATCAACCACCCTGCAGTACTCACTTATTCATAGCATTCAGTTTTCTCGCGCCCAATCGGTCAGTATGCAGAAAACCATCACGCTCTGCCCGGGTCTCGACAACTGCACAACAGAATGGGGCCCGAACTTGTTGGTTTTTGTCGACAATAACCGCAATGGCTCAGTGGACAGTGAGGACCAAATTGTGAAATATATTGTGCTGGATGACGCTGCCCGATTTTTAAGCTGGCGCTCATTCAGAAAAAAATCGTATCTCCAGTTTAACCCTTTGGGGCTCACTAACTCGCTGAATGGTACATTTCATTACTGCCCGGATAAGACAGAAAACCCCTATCAATTTGCAGCTTCTGTGGCGAAAACAGGCAGAGTCCGAATAAGACAACCCGATTGCTGAATAACCGGTTATTTCTAAAAAATCGCCCCGCTCAACCGTCGATCTAACTGATAAAACCGCTTGTCAGCAAGGCATTGACCTACTGTCAACAACACAATCATATTGATGATGGGTGTCAGTGTTTTCTATAACAGCCATATGGCAAACGATGAAGGCGACGTGTACGTGAAAAATGCTCGGGACCAAAGAGGATTTACACTGATAGAGCTAATGGTCACATTGGTGGTTCTGGTAGTGCTTCTTGGGGTAGGCATTCCCAGTTTTAACAATTGGGTCATCAGTACACGCATGGACACAGCTACCATGAATTTGGCGGGAATATTGAAACAGGCTCGGAATGAGGCCGTCAGCCGCCAGAGTGTCATCACCCTCGCCCCCAAAGCCGGGGGCTGGACTGAAGGACTGACGATGTATACCGATACCGACGTTGGTGGCAACACGGCCTACTCGGCAGCAAATGACACCCTGATCAAAGACCTGGAATTCTCCATGGGTGGAATCACAGCCAGCACCAGCACCAATGCCGCTGCTTACATAAGTTTCACCAGTGGTGGACTGCTCAACGAAGGCAATAATCCTGTGGAAATAGTCCTCTGTGACAGCACGGAGGAGGAAGGCGGCAGCTCTATTACTGTCAATCTGGTAGGAAGAACGAGTATTTTGAAGGGAACCAAAACCAACCCGTTACCATCGTGCACATTATGAAAAAAAGGCCTAATGACAATAAATCCCACTCCGGTGCCTCCCTCATCGAGGTGCTTATAGCATTATTGGTATTCAGTATCGGCCTGCAGGGTATTGCATCGTTACAATATCAGGCAATTAAAGAAAATTTTGACTCCTCACAACGCAGCCAGGCCGTATGGGCCGCACAGGAACTTGTCGCCCGCATTCAAGCCAATAAAGCAGGCAGGGAAGACGACGATTACTCGATCACTGACTTCACTGCCGACTGCGACAGTGAGCCAGACCCCTATTGTGCCGATACCGACTCGGACGCCGAGGGCTGTGACGCCACGCAAATGGCCACATTTGATATATGGGAAACCTTTTGCAGCAGTGGCAGTTCACCATTGAATCTTACTGCGTCCATATCCTGTGTAGATGCCGGTTGTCCCCCAGAATCCGACTATCAATTAACACTGCAATGGAGCTCAAAAGCCGTGGCGGATGACACGCAGGATATGACCGATGACGAGGATGCTCGAGAGGCTTTAATCAGGCAGCAGTTTATTCAGGTATTCAGACCATGAGCGCTGATAGAACCCGACAATACGGCCTTTCCATGGTAGAGCTGCTGGTAGCCATGGCGCTGGGCCTGCTGCTTACGGTTGGAGCCCTGCAGATGATGCTCGCCTCCCAGCAGCTCTACGACACCACCGATAGCCAGTCCAGAATTCAGGAAAATGGCCGGTTTGCGCTGGATTTCCTGAGCCGCGAAATCAGCAAAGCCTCTTATCAGACCAACGATGTAGACGTGGAAAACCGGACGTTTCTCACCGAAATCTGCGCAGACGCCTGCACTGAAGACACCACCGGGCTTGCCGGCGACCAGATTGCGGCTGTTTTCAACCCGGAGAATGACCGCGACTGCGCTGACAACACTGTCGGTCCGGATGACATAATCGCCAATGTCTTTTACGTGGATACCGTCGACGGGATCAGTGCTCTCAACTGTCGCGGATTTAACCTCGAGAGCAACAGCTGGATTGGCGTTGGCCAACCCCTGGTCGATGGCGTAGAGAGTCTACAGATTCTCTACCGCGTGGAATTACCCGTTGGCGACAGCTTTTCCTACGTTTCCGCCGACGATGTCACTGACTGGGCAGACGTGACTGCTGTTCGTGTTGCCGTGCTGGTTAACAATGGCCAGGAAATCGGTTCCGGAAACCTCGAAACACGCACCTTTACACTGCTGGATGCCGGCCCTTTCTCCCTGACCGACAAACACGAGCGGCAGGTATACAGCACCACCATCACTTTAAACAACGTGATCTACGCCGATCCAGGCAAATAAAGCAGAGAAATAATGCAGAAAAATAATGCAGCGACTATAAAAAGTAACACCCCTGCTCCCGATCGCAAACAGGGCGGCGCAGTACTGATCGTCTGTCTGGTGATGCTCACTATATTGACGATTATTGGTATAGGAACCACCACCGATATCAGCTTTCAATCGAACATGGTTCGCAACAGCCAGTTACGTTTAAACGCCTTCAACACAGCACTGAGTGAACTGAATGGTCAATATCGAAAAATGGTTGATGAAAACAGAGAGGACATTCTCAATGAGGCCCAGTTCTCTGGACCGGTAACAATCCCTGCGGCTGATTTAACCCAGACATCGGCCAATAACCCTTTTTCTCAAGAGGTAACCGTTGTTTATCTGGCTCCCTGTGGGTCGGGACAAGCTACCGGCTCCATGATTGGTAGTGGTAGTCCCTTTCAAGAATTTTGTTTTGAACTTAACAGCATTGTCGAACTTGATAACACCGGTGTTGGCTCCAGTCAGACGAGCGGCATCAAGCGACTTGTGCCCAAATAACCCGAAAAAAGGTCTATCGCTATGGACATTAAAAACTATTTTTTACCCTTGATCGGTGCAGTCTTTGGCATGCTGCTTACCGCCAACACGGCACTGGCCTTCGGGCCAATCATGGTGGAGATCGTTCGTACTATCGAGATAGCCAAAATTGAGATCAAAACCACTGACGGCGTTCAGGGGATGGGCACAGTGATAGCTTCACCGGTCCAATGCTCAATCGATTGCGAGCCGCAACCATACACATTCGACAGCACAACAACCTTCATTAACGCGTTTGGTGCAGAGCGCCCCATTAGTGAACTACAGACCTGGAGCGGCTACCACGCCAGTTTCACCTACCGCAAAGAAGACAACCAGGTGGTAAAAATCAAAATTATTCCCAGAGAGAGGATAGCAGAATGAAACTTACCAAATTTATTCTCTTTGGCCTGCCGCTACTTGCCGGTATCTCTGTTTCCAACCAACTGCTGGCAGACGATATAGAAATATTCTTCAGCGAAGAAATTTTATCCGAGACCGAAGAATTCCAGCCCAACGTGCTGTTTATTTTTGACTCCTCCGGCAGTATGGATGACGAAATTCTCACCCAACCACCCTACGATCCCGACCATGACTACGGCGGTCTGGGTGACGGCACGATATACGTGCATAACGAAGACTATAGCTACCGCAACGTCAGCATAGACCCCGCCAGAAACAGCTGTAAAGCCATGACAGACCACATGGCGGATTCACCCGACCTTCCGGTTTATGCGGGAAAACGGGTTGCCGAATGGCACGAGAGCACTGTAGAACAATGTACGGGGTGGTGGTGGTGGAGGACCTGTGAAACCATTTCGGTGAACTACTGGCGCGATGTAACCAATTCAAACAAAACCGTAGAGTGCCGGGATGATGCCGGGGTACACGGCATCGACAGCAGCTCCTCTGATCGCTATGCCAGAGACGGCAATAACGGCCCCTACTCCACCAGCAACCAGATCAACTGGAACCAGAACGGCATTACCGATCGCAGACTCTACGTCTCAGCCAATTATCACGAGTACCTGCAAGCCAACCCTTCTGAATATCGCAGGAAACTCGACATCATGAAAGAGGCGGGCACCGACCTGGTCAGCAACTTTACCGGTCTGAATTTTGGCCTGATGCGCTTTAATTACAGCCAGGGCGGTTACGTACTGCATCATTTTTCAGATATTGAAGATGACCGCGACGCCATTATCAATAAAATCAACAATATTCCCGCCTCTGACTGGACCCCATTGACTGAAACCCTGTGGGAAGCCCACCGGTACTTTAAGGGCGATTCGGTCGATTACGGGACTGCCTCAAACCGCGACCCCGCTGCAGTTACCAGCGGCTATTACAACTCCCCCATCGGCGAAAGCTCCTGCCAGAGCAACTATGTGGTGCTGCTCACCGACGGCGAACCCTATTATGACAATGGCAGGGACAACACCATCTCGAACATGACCGGCAATAGCTGCTCCCACTCGGACGGTGCCTCCACATCGAACCGCACCTGTCTCGATGAAATGGCCGAGTATATGGCCAACCATGACTACAACGAGACGCTGGACGGTACACAAAGTGTCAGAACCTATACCATCGCCTTCGATTTTGGCTACGAAATGGAGTTGCTCAAGACAACGGCGGAAAAAGGGCAAGGACAGTATCTGACGGCCAGCTCTTCCGAGCAGCTAAAGACGGCATTTAACCAAATCATTCTGGATATTCTTTCAACATCCACGACCTTCACTGCACCTGCAGTGTCAGTGAACGCCTTCAACCGGCTCCAGCATCAGAATTCACTCTATTTTGCCATTTTTGAGCCAAATATTTATCCTCGTTGGTACGGCAATATCAAGAAATACAGAATCAACACAGACGGCGATATTGTCGGCTCAGACGACGCCATTGCGATCAACCCGGATACTGGCTACTTTCATTCCAACGCGATCAGCTACTGGAGTCAGAACACCGACGGCAACGCAGTTAAAAAAGGTGGGGCCGCCAACAAGCTCACCAATAGCCGGCTTGTTTACACCGTCTCGGGAGATGCCAGCACCAACAATATTGTTCTTAACAGTGCAGAAAATATTATCGCTCTCGACAACGATACCATTACCAATGAGCTCTATGGTTTAAGTGATGATGCCAGTCAGGCTGCGCGCGACAAGCTCATAAAATGGATACTCGGCGTCGATGTCAACGATGATAATGACAACGGCAACACATCAGATGCATCGCATTTTATGGCTGATGCTCTCCACAACCGCCCGGTAGTGGTCACCTACTCCGGGAACTCTGAAGAAAACACCACGGAAGATGTGCTGTTTTTCACCTCCAACGATGGCACATTCCGTGCCATCGACACCAGCAATGGTGAAGAACTGTTCGCCTTCGTTCCCCAGGATCAACTGCAGACACAGCATGCCACTTACATTAACGATCCCGACGCCTCGAAAATCTATGGCCTCGATGGTCCCATGACAATCTGGCGCGAAGAAAACCCTGATGACGATGACATTACCATTGATGCTTCAGATGGCGACCACGTGTACAGCTACTTTGGCATGCGTCGCGGCGGTGATAACTACTATGCCATGGACGTTACCAACACCAACAATCCGAAACTCATGTGGACCATTTTTGGTGGCAGTGCCGGTTTTCGCGATCTGGGACAAACCTGGTCAAAACCAGTGCGTGGCCGCATAAACTGGAGTTGTGACGGGGACGGCGAAAATTGCACCACCAGAGACGTGCTTGTTTTCGGTGGCGGCTATGACACAGCACACGATGTGGCAACTACCCCGACAACGGGGGACATGGGAGCTGCTATTTATATGGTAGATGCCCTGACCGGCCAGAAACTCTGGTCCGCCGGTAATAACGACACCAGCGAGGATATTCACAATCTGGATCTGCCGATGAGCAACAGCATCCCCGGCGATCTGACCATGGCTGACATGAATGGCGACGGCATTGACGACATCATCTTTGGCGTTGATATACAAGGCAGTGTATGGCGTATTGATCTTAATAACGCCACCACCTCGGCAAACAACCTCGCCCAGGGCGGCAAAATTGCCAACCTTGCCGAAGCTGGAGAATTCCGCCGTTTTTACATTGGGCCCACTGTGTCCCTGTCGCAGAAAAAAGGTCGTGCACCCTTCTTTGTACTGACTTTTGGCAGTGGCTATATGGCACACCCAAAAAATACTGCGATAGACGATAGACTGTACTCACTCTTTGAATACAGTGTGTACGGGCCGCCCAAAGACGAAGATGGCGACGTTGTATACAACAGCATAGATAACGATGATTTGTTGGACATGACCAGCCCCGACAGTGACCCTGCCGATCCCCAGACAAATGCACCCAACGGGTTCTACAAAGATGCCATCGACACGGGTGAGAAGTTCATGCGACCGGCACTGACGATCGATGGCACATCTATATACACCTCTTATCTCCCGGAAGGCACCGGAGAGGTTGACACCACCTGTGGAGCCGGTTACCTCGGAGGTGGACGACTCTATGCCATGAACTTTGTCACGGGCAAAACCGTACTGTCCAGCCAGTACATCAACCTGAAGCAACCGGGTAACCCACCGGAAGTCGTCGCACTGTTTGTGCCAGATGAAGATGGTAAAACCTCAATAGAATACTATGTGGGAACGGAAAAAGTTACCGATCCAGACTGTGAGGGTGAAGACTGTCTGGACAAGACCCCCGGACTCTACAGAACCTATTGGCGGGAAAATCAATAGTGAAACAGCGTATCGAGGGATTCAGTTTAATTGAGCTCATGATTGTGGTGGCAATCATCGCATTGCTGGCGATGGTTGCGTACCCGTCTTATATGGAGACTGTCAGGGAAACTCGCCGCACCGAGGGCATTGCCCTGATTAACAAGGTGATGCAGGCCCAGGAGCGTCATTTTATCAACAACCTGACCTATACCACGGATCTGACCGATCTAGGCATGGCGGTGGCAACCAACCTTCCCTCTGAAAACGGGCATTACCAGATCAGCGCCGCAGCTTGCGCAGGGGGACTGCCAATAGATGAGTGCATTAACGTCGTGGCGACGGCACAGGGAAGCCAGGCTGTGGAGGGTAACCTGGGACTCAGTAGCCGAGGGGAAAAAACCGGCAACTGGGAGGACTAGCTCTGGTTTTGTGTTCTTGAAACAGCCTTTCCAAAACAAAAAACCGGACAATGTCCGGTTTTTTTCTTAGCTCATAACTTATCTATTTCACTAGCGAAGTTCTCTTGGCATCGAGAAACTGATATTTTCAGTGGCCCCGGGAAGCTCTTCCGGTGGACGCGCACCCAATGTTTCAAGTTTGTGCACAACATCGCGAACCAGCACTTCCGGAGCTGAAGCACCGGCAGTAACACCAATGGCTTTTTTGCCAACCAGCCAGCTTGGCCTGATATCCAGCGCGCTATCAATCAAATAGGCATCGGCACCACATCGATCGGCAAGCTCTCGCAATCGATTGGAGTTTGAACTGTTTGGCGAACCGACAACCAGCACCAGATCACACTCCAGCGCCAACTGCTTTACGGCATCCTGGCGGTTCTGGGTGGCATAGCAAATATCGTCTTTTTTGGGACCGGAAATGGTGGGAAATCGCTTCCGTAGCGCATCAATCACCTTGGCGGTATCATCAACCGACAACGTTGTTTGGGTAACGTAGGCCAGATTACCCGGTACCTTGACGTCAAGTTGACTGACATCTGTCTCATTTTCCACCAGGTAGATATGCCCACCATTGGCGTCATCATATTGCCCCATGGTCCCCTCCACTTCAGGGTGACCCTGATGACCAATCAGGACGCACTCCCGGCCCTCACGACTGTAACGCACCACCTCCATATGCACTTTTGTCACCAGCGGACAGGTCGCATCAAAGACCCGCAACTGCCGCTGCTCAGCCTCCTGCCTGACAGACTGGGGTACACCGTGGGCACTGAAAACCACAATCACATTATCGGGCACCTCATGGAGTTCCTCGACAAAGAAAGCACCGCGCTCGCGGAGCGCATCCACCACGAATTTATTGTGCACCACTTCGTGGCGGACATAGATAGGGGCACCAAAGATATCCAGGGCACGATTGACAATATCAATGGCCCGATCAACGCCAGCGCAAAACCCACGCGGATTGGCAAGTTTGACCTCCATTAGTGGGTCACCGCCGGTATGACATCAAGAATTTTTACGGCGAAGGTAATTTGATGGCCTGCGAGAGGATGATTGAAATCCACCATGACATGCTCATCATCCACTTCAACCACGACTCCGGGCAACTCGGCCTGGCTGGCATCTGCAAATGACAGCATCAGCCCCGGCTCCAGCTGAACATCATCGGTAAAGTCCCCTTTTGAAAAACGCTGGATGTTGTTGGGATTGTGAGGGCCAAAGCCCTGCTCAGGATCAATCTCCAGTACGGCCTCATCACCGGTACTCAGACCAAACAATGCAGACTCAAAACCATTCAGCAGACTTCCGTCACCCACCACAAAGGTTGCCGGTTTACCTGAAAAGTTGGAGTCCACCACCGAACCATCTTCCAGCGCCAGCGAAAAATGCAGCGTCACCTTCGTATCCGGCCCAATGGTGACAGGTGCCGTTTCATGGGTATCAACCATCAATTTTTCCTCTCATGTGACTGGTCGCGATGGCATAGACTTTCAATGATTAACAGGATAGCACCCACTGTAATCGCAGAATCCGCCACATTGAACGCGGGCCAGTGATAATTCAAATAATAGACATCGATAAAATCAACCACATAACCGAGAAACACCCGGTCCAGTAAATTACCAAGCGCGCCACCGAGCACCAGCGCCAGTGCAATACCCAGCAGGGTTTTCCCAGTGGTCAGACGCGCCATCCAAAGCACAATGAAAATACTCACCGCCAGCGCAATACCGGTAAAAAACCAGCGCTGCCACCCGCCTGCATCACTGAGAAAGCTGAAGGCTGCACCCCGGTTGTGGAGCAGCGTCAGGTTCAGCATAGGCAGCAACTCCACCGCCCGGCCATAGACCAGTGACGCCGAGGCCCAGTATTTGGTGGACTGGTCGATCAGAATGACCAGTACGGACAGGAGATACCAGCCAGCACGGGATTGCATGGTATTTACCATTGGCATCTGGTCACGCAAACAGACGCCGTTCGCCGGCACCTGTGACATTTTCCACACAGCGGCCACATAATTCCGGATGTTCAGCCACCGCACCCACATCGGCACGGTGATGCCAACAGCGGACACATTTGTCATGGGACGTGCGATCAACACGCAAAAACAAACCCTCAAGCTCCGTAGGTTCGGCACCGTTTGCATCACTGAGTGGTGCCAGCCGGGCCTCAGAGGTAATCAACACAAAACGCAATTCATCTTTCAGTTTACCCAACGCACTGGCCAGCGCATCGTCCGCGTACAGCACTACTTCCGCCTCCAGAGACTTCTGGATACCCGTCTCTTTTTTGCCTTCCAGTACTTTGTTGACCGCATTTCGAGCCCTGGCAATCAGCACCCAATCGCTGTCGGGAATCGCATCTGGGGCAGCGGGTGGCAGCGACCACCACTCCGCCATAAATACCGACTCTCCACGCTCTCCGGGCATGACACGCCAGATTTCATCCGCAGTAAAACTGAGCACTGGGGCAACCCACCGAACTAGAGCCTCGGCGATATGGTAAATTGCCGACTGCGCAGATCGTCTGGCCCTAGAGTTCTCCTGACAGGTATATTGCCGATCCTTGATGATATTCAGGTAGAAACCACCCATATCGGTGACACAAAAATTGTGCAGTTTCTGGTAGATGGGATGAAAATGGTAGCTGTCATAGGCGGCGAGGATATCCCGCTGGGCACTGGCAGCTCGCCCCACAGCCCAGCGATCCAGCTCCAGCATATCCTCGACCGGCAACAAATCCCGAGCCGGATCGAAACCGTTGAGATTTGAAAGCAGGAATCGGGCCGTATTGCGGATGCGCCGGTAGGAGTCCGCAGTGCGCTTTAGAATCTCCTCGGAAACGCTCATTTCCGCGCTGAAATCCGTCGCTGCGACCCACAGGCGCAGGACATCCGCTCCCAAATCGTTGACGACCTGCTGGGGCGACATCACATTGCCCAGGGATTTGGACATCTTTCGGCCATCGGCATCCACCGTGAAACCGTGTGTCAAAACAGCCCGGTATGGGGCACTGCCCTTGATGGCAATGGCCGTCTTCAGGGAAGACTGGAACCAGCCGCGGTGCTGATCGGATCCCTCCAGGTAGAGATCCGCCGGATAGGCGAGCTGGTCGCGGGCATCCAGTACAGCGGCATGGGTAACCCCCGAGTCGAACCAGACATCCAGAGTATCCGTAACCTTGGTATAGTCTGCAGCTTCGTCACCCAGCAACTCTGTAGCATCGAGATCAAACCAGGCATCAATGCCCGCCTGCTCAACACGCTGGGCAACCACCTCAATCAACTCGGCAGTGCGCGGGTGCCAATCGCCGGTTTCCCGGTGAATAAACAGGGTTATCGGCACACCCCAGGTGCGCTGACGTGAAATACACCAGTCGGGGCTGTTCTCCAGCATCCCCTCAATGCGGGCCTGCCCCCAGGAAGGATACCAGGTGACGTCCTTCACCGCCTTGAGGGCTTTATCCAGCAGGCCGTTCTGCTGCATGCCGATAAACCATTGCGGTGTGGCGCGGTAGATCAGCGGGGTTTTGGTCCGCCAGCAGTGCGCGTAGCTATGGGTAATTTTATGGGTGGCCAACAGCACGCCCCGCCGCTCCAGCTGCGCCAGAACGGCTTCATCCGCCTTGTAGACATGCTCGCCAGCAAACAGCGGCACGCTATCGCGGAAAAGGCCATGATCATCAATATAATTGAGTGTGCCAATACCGTATTTATTGGCCACCACGAAGTCTTCCATGCCGTGATCCGGCGCTGTATGGACGCAGCCCGTACCGGTCTCAGTGGTGACATGTTCACCCAGTAATATCGGCACCTGGCGATCATAAAATGGGTGCTGTAGCAGCTGATTCTCGAGCCGCTGTCCTTTGACACGGCCAACAACCTGGTAGTCTTCCACACCCCAGCGCTTCATCACGGCAGGCACTAGCTCTTCGGCCAACAGAAAGCGACTGACACCCTCACCGGCATCACACTGCACCAGCACATAATTCAATTCAGGATTGAGACTGACCGCCTGGTTGGAAGGCAGCGTCCAGGGCGTGGTGGTCCAGATGGCCACTGCGACCGGCCCTTCGCCGGTCACATTATCCACGAGGGCCAAAAAGGCTTCGGTATCCACAACCGGGAACGCCACATCGATGGAAAAAGACATTTTGTCCTGATATTCAACCTCGGCTTCCGCCAGGGCTGAGGCACCGACCACACTCCAGTAAACCGGCTTGAAGCCACGCACCAGATGACCATTTTCTATGATCTTGCCCAGTGCCCGAATAATATTTGCCTCAAACTGGTAATCCATCGTCAGATAAGGGTTTTCCCAGTCGCCCAGCACGCCGAGACGCATAAAATCCTTTTTCTGGCCATCCACCTGACGGCGCGCATACTCCCGACATTTCTGACGAAATGTCTTGGTGTCCACCTTGACGCCGGCTTTGCCGATTTTCTTTTCAACCTGGTGTTCGATGGGCAGTCCGTGACAATCCCAGCCGGGCACATAGGGCGCGTCATAACCGCTCAGCGTACGGGACTTGACGACGATATCCTTCAAGATTTTATTGACCGAGTGACCGATATGAATATCGCCATTTGCGTAGGGAGGACCGTCGTGCAAAATGAATTTTTTTCTGCCGTGACGCTGCTCACGAATTTTTTCGTAAAGCCCGTCGCTCTGCCAGGATCTCAGCATGGTCGGTTCCCGCTGAGCCAGGTTGGCCTTCATGGGAAACTCGGTAAACGGCAAATTGAGAGTGGCTTTATAATCAGTCATCGTTTTCCAACATCGGGGTTACACCTCGGCAAAGTACTGCCGGGCCAGCGCAATATCACTGTGAATTTTCGTTACCATTGCTTCGAGAGAATCAAACGTCTGCTCTTCCCGTATTTTCTTTTTGAATTCCACATGAATTCTTTGACCGTAGATTAGCTGATCAAAATCCAGCAGATGTACTTCGAGCACCGGTTTTATCAAGTCGCCCACGGTGGGCCGCACGCCCACATTCGCGACTCCGGGCAACCGTTTGCCTTCCAGCAGCACCTCCACCACATATACGCCGCTCAATGGCGCGCGATAGCGATAGAGCTGCACATTGGCAGTGGGGATACCCAACTGTTGACCCAATTGCTGCCCATAAACCACCCTGCCGGTAATATGATAGGGTCGTCCCAGCAAGGTTTCTGCCAGCGCAAAATCGCCGACTTCCAGCACCTGGCGAATGCGTGTACTGCTGATCCGCTCACGGCCATACTGCAAGGTATGCGTGTCGATCACGTCAAAACCCTGCTGTTCCCCAACCTGTCTGAGCAGTTGGTCATTACCGCTGCGATCATGCCCAAAGCGGAAATCGTCTCCGACCACCAGACAGCGAACATCCAGTCCTTCTATTAATACTCTGTCAATAAATTGTCGGGCAGACAAACTGCGCAACGAAGGATTGAACTGAAGGCAGAGAACCCTATCTACACCTTCGCTGACCAGCGCCTCCACCTTTTCGCGTAAACGCATCAGCCGGGCCGGAGCCTGCTCTCCCGAGAAAAACTCCTGAGGCTGGGGTTCAAAAATAATCACCACAGAAGGCAGCCCGTATATTGCGGACTTTTCACGCAACTGTTGCAGTATTGCCCGATGGCCGAGATGAACGCCGTCAAATGAACCGATCGTCGCGACACAACCTCGATGTCCCGGACGCAGATTATGCAACCCACGGATAAACTGATGCTTTTTTCCGGTCACTGGTTTGGAGTCACTGGCGGCTTTCATCGCGAAACAAAGGCAGCAGTATAACCCAGCCCAATGGGGGAAAAACAGGCGCGGCGCCGCCACAGCAACACTTTTGTGACAGTGCCCTAGCGATGGCGGAGGTGAGAAGGTCGCATGCCACCCACCAGCAAAAACAGTGTGTATACCAGCATGCCACTGAGACAAATCAAGAGCATCCAGCCAGCACGCTGCCAACCGCCCCAGAAGAGCCACTGATTCAGGTGAGCCGTGAACCCCAACAGCACCGTCGCCATGACCAGATTCGCACCCAGCAAGGTCAGCAAAAAGCGGCGCCAGCCGGGAGAAGGATGATAAATACCGAAGCGATACAGGCCCCTAAACAGCAGTCCGGCATTCAGCATGGCCGCCAACGATGTTGCCAGCGCCAACCCGACATGCCCGATGCCAAAATAGTGGTCCAGCGGCAGGGCAAACGCCAAATTGAGCACCATATTGGTTACCAGGGCAATCACCCCAATACGCACTGGGGTTTTCATATCCTGCCGGGCAAAATAACCGGGAGCCAATACCTTGATTAGCATGAAAGCAATCAGGCCAATCGCGTACGCCTGGAGGCTGAGGACCGCCATTCCGATATCCCGCGGCGTCATCACATCACCATAATAAAACAGGGTCGTGAGAATCGGCTCGGCCAGTATCATCAATGCCACCGCCGCTGGAATGGCAACCAGCAGCACCATACGCAGAGCCCAGTCGAGAGTGCGGCTGAATACTTCCCCGGTACGGGCAGCATGTTGCCGGGACAGGCTGGGCAAAATCACGGTGGCGATCGCAATGCCAAACACACCCAACGGAAGTTCAGACAGCCGGTCGGAGTAATACAGCCAGGAAATACTGCCCGTTGGTAGAAACGAGGCAATCACAGTATCCAGCAACAGGTTGATCTGGCTGACAGAAACGCCAAAGATTGCCGGCACCATCAGTCGAAGCACTCTGCGCACACCTTCATCCCGCCAATCCACTTTAGGGTTCGGGAGCCGGTGAATCTGAGCAAGAAATGGTAACTGAAACAGCAGTTGCACAACCCCGGCCACCAGCACGCCCCAGGCCAGTGCATAGACGGGCGCATCAAACCAGGGGGCGGCCACCAGTGCCGCGGCTATCAGGGTGAGATTTAACAGTACCGGCGTGAAAGCGGGCACGGCAAAACGGTCGTAACTGTTGAGAATTGCCCCGGCCAGGCCTGTCAGGGATATCAACATCAAGTAGGGGAAAGTGATCCGCAGCATACTGCTGGCAGCGTCAAACTTGTCCGGGTAATCGAGCCAGAAACCAAAGGCGAACAGTGCAGTGACTAACGGCGAAGCAATGACCACCAGAATGGTGAGCACAATCAGCGATGAACCCAGCACGCCAGCCACGCTATCCAGTAAAGCCTTGACCGCTGCCGGGGTGCCTTTTTCGCGATACTCACCCAGTACTGGCACAAATGCCTGGGCAAATGCTCCCTCGGCAAACAGTCGTCGAAAGAAATTCGGAATTTTAAAGGCGACAAAGAAGGCATCGGCCAGCGCATCGGCACCGATGACCCTGGCAAACACCATATCCCGCAGCAAGCCAAGCACCCGGGAGAGCATCGTCATACTGCCGACCACACTACTGGAGCGCAGCAGGCCAGGCGCTACGGGGGGTTCGGCGGCTTTGTGCTCGGAAGGATTTGAATCGTCTGAATTCTGTGGTTGCAAACCGGCATTGTCCCGACAATAGCTAAACGCAAGGGGCAAATCATAGTGATTTTGGTGACGGGATGATAGCGGCATTGCTGATTGGCAAGGCCCGGACAACCAGCTTCAACAACCGGGATCGACTGCTGGGTATCGCGCCTGAATACGCCGACACATGCCCAGCAACCAAACTAAACGCAATTTGCGGATTTTGTGGGCTTTGGCCTGTTGATAAGCCGTCCCAAAACCTGTATATTTCCGCGCCTTGAATCAAGACTCACGATTGAGAGGAGCACCCAGGTGGCCAATACACCCCAAGCACGCAAACGCGCACGTCAGAATGAACAGCGTCGCCAGCACAATGCCGGCCTGCGTTCTATGGTACGCACCTATATCAAGAAAACCTACGCCGCCATTGCAACCGGCGAAGTGACCACGGCGACTGCCGCCTACAACTCTGCAGTGCCCGTCATTGACCGGATGGCCGACAAAGGTATTATTCACAAAAACAAGGCTGCCCGTCACAAGAGCAGACTGAACGCCCAATTGAAGGCAATGGCTGCCAGCTAAAGGTTTACAGTTGCCATCAAAAAAAACCGGCCGATGGCCGGTTTTTTTATGGCTGACCGCTAATCGGCGATCAATAATTAATCATTTTCTAGCGACCTTTCAGCTCCAGACGCCGGGCCATTTCCGCCATTACCAGCATATAAAGCTCATCCCCGAGATAGACGTCCTCTACCTTGTAGTCAATGTTGGGGTTATCGTTGATTTCAATTACGTAGGCCTGCTTGCCCTGATGTTTGATATCGACGCCATATAAACCACTACCGATCACCCTGGCTGCACGCAATGCGGCATCCAGCACCTCTCTCGGCACTTCGTAGGTTGGCAGGGTTTCAAAACCACCTGAATTAAAACGTTTGCTGCCATGATTGTAGATTTGCCAGTGATTGCGAGCCATGTAGTAACGGCAAGCATACAAAGGCCGATAGTTGAATACCCCGATGCGCCAATCAAAATCGGTATAGAGATACTCCTGGACCAATACCAACGCAGTGGTTTTCAACAACTCAGCGAGATGCGCCGACAACTCCTCGCGGTTAGCAGCTTTGAATACGCCTTTGGAAAATGAACCTTCGGGTATTTTTAACACCACGGGGTAGCCAAATTCCTTTTCAATGGCATCCAGGTCGTCTGGGGTGTGCGTGGAAAACACTTGGGTTTTGAGGGCGGGGACACTATTGTAGGTAAAGGCATCCTGTAAAAACACCTTGTTACAACAACGCAAAATGGAGGTAGGATCATCGATTACTACCATCCCCTCTATCTCCGCCTTCCTGGCAAAGCGGAAGGTATGATGGTCGATAGCGGTGGTCTCACGAATAAACAGGCCGTCATATTCGCCAAGGCGCGGGTAATCCCTGGCAGTGATTAACTCCGCATTGATATTACACTTGGCGGCAGCCTTGATAAAACGGCTCAGGGCTTCCTTGTTACTGGGAGGCATGATCTCCTTGGGATCCACCAGCACACCCAGCTCCCAGCGATAGGATTTCTTCTTTTTCGGGCTCTGCCAGCGTTTTTCGTTAAATTTGAGCATCGCTTCCAAAAATTTCGGACGCTCCGCTTTTGGCAATTTACCCAAGGAGATGGCAACAATACTTTTTACTTGCCAGCCACCAGACCAGAACAACACAACTTTCAGCATGGGGGCCGGATACACAGAAAACAGTCGCTGTCCGAAGCGGGAAAAACCGGGGTCTGATGCAACCCCAAAATTCACATAAAACGTTTTTTTCTCCCCTTCTCCTCCCGTATTGGAACCGGATAACAGCAGCTCACCCGTGATACGCGACATGTACAACAACTTACTGCGCAGATCGTTGATTGTGTTCACAGAAGGCATCACCCGATGCCCCCGGGCCTCCGCCAGCAGGGAACAATAGTATCCCCTACTCAAATACTTTCCACTGTCACACAGGTTGATCAGGCTGAGCTTTTTCTCGCCTTTTTTCGGGTGATCCTCCAGATATTGTGCAAAACTGATGGCCCGGTCATCGAAGCCAAAGCCGTTGATGTCCTCGAGATCGTCCACCACCAGCAAAAGATTGGACATAAATTGTTTACTCTGTCTGTATTGTCAGCAAATATAGAGAGACGTTCCCAGGCTACCGGATCCCGGCAACCTGCCGGTTCATCAGATCTACCCTGTTAACCAACTGAAGAAACCCACTGTCACGCCGCTATTTAAACAGCTCATCAAGACCGAGGTTATCGAGTTCGAGGCGCACCAATTTCCGTATATCAGCGGGATAGTGGCATATCAGCGAATCGTGCGCCAGACGCTCGGCGGTAGCAATAGGCAGCGTACGAATCAACCACTTCATCTGGGGTAATTTAGCGGCACTCATACTGAGCGTACGCATGCCGAGGCCGAGCAACAGGACCACTGCCACCGGATCCGAAGCCATCTCACCACAGAGACTGACCGGGATCCCAGCATCTTTGGCCAGCTTGAGAATGCGCTGAATCTCGAGCAGCACAGCGGGGTGCACATGGTCATAACGGGCTGACACCCGGGGGTTGTCACGATCCAGCGCCAGCAGATACTGGCTGAGGTCATTGGAACCGATGGAAATAAAATCGATCTTTCCGGCCCAGAACGGGATTTGGGAAATAGCCGCCGGGACCTCCACCATAACGCCCAAATCGGGCCTGGTAACAGCGTAGCCCTCCGCTGTCAGCTGTTCCATGGCATCAAGAAAAATCTCGGAAAAGTCGTCGAGTTCACTGGTGGAGCTGACCATTGGTAACAGAATTCGCAGATTGTCCATGCCCTCTGCTGCGCGCATCATGGCACGCACCTGAGTCATCAGTAACTGGCTGTTATCCAGGGTGAAGCGTACTCCACGCCAGCCCAGAGCCGGATTTTTTTCGTTGTCGACCGGGAAATAGGGCAATTGCTTGTCTCCACCAACATCCAGGGTCCGCATATGAACCGGTTTGCCTTTGTAAGCTTCCAGGACCTGCCGATAGACTCCGATCTGCTCTTCCTCGGAGGGGAAGCTATCGTGCACCATGAAAGGGATTTCTGTGCGGTACAGGCCCACACCCTGGGCGCCACTCAAGAGTCCCGGAGAGATATCTGCCAACAGCCCGGTATTGGTATAAAGGGTCACGGCAATACCATCCGGACTCACAGCGGGCAAATCGCGCATTTTTTCCAACTGTTTCATCAGGGCGCGGCGATCATTCACCAAGCGCTGATACTCTGCCAGAACCGCATCACCGGGATTGAGCAGTACCTGACCATTGTTCCCGTCAACAATAATTTGGGCGTCATCAACCAGCCGACGCAACCGGCCGGTGCCCATGACAGCAGGAATACCGAGCGCATTGGCAAGCACGGCTGTATGTGACAGACCTGAGCCGTCAAAACAGACCAGCCCCACCAATTTGTCACTGGGGATCAGGGCAATATCGGAAACACTTACCTGAAAACCCACCAATACGATGTTCGTATCGGGGGGAATGGCCACAGGCTTGATCCCCCGCCAGGCGTTGAACAACTTGTTACCCAGATGGTGAATATCTTCGTGACGGGCTTTCAGATAAGGGTCATCCATCTCCAGAAACAATTCGGCAAAATGCTGCACTGCCTTACGTAGCGATCCCGGCAACCAGTTGCCGCCACGAATGCCCTTCTCTACATAAGAGCAGAATGCCGGATCCTCCAGCAGCATGTTGTAGGCGCTGAAAATACCGGCGACACTGCCGGATATCTCTTTGCCGAGGGACGTCTGCTCGTGATCAATTTGTGCCCGCACCACGGCAAGCAGTTTCTGCCAGTCCTCCACGGCACCGGGAATATCTTCACAGGGCGCATCGAGCACAGAGTACAGTTCGCCGTGATCGCTTATTTTGATATGACCGATACCGATACCGGGTGCACCCTTGACACCAGACACCCGCTCGTTGAGGCCAATCATATCGCCCTGAGCAAGCGGACTGGTACCCAGCAACAATGCCAAATGGGCTGCCAACGTCACTAAAAAGCCCTGCTCTTCCTCAGATAGCTCGCGAATTTCACGCCCCTGAACCACCAGAACACCAATGACTTTGCCAGCATGCACGATAGGCACACCACAAAAACTGTGGAACTGCTCTTCCCGTGTCTCTGCGACATAACAATATGAGGGGTGTACTGTGCCATCGGCCAGATTGACCGGATGACGACTGGTGGCGACCAGCCCCACCAGCCCTGTGCCAGGCGGCAACTTGACGTTGCGTACGGCTTTTGCGGCCAGACCGTGGGACGCCAGTAACAGCATTTCTCGCTGATCATTCGCCAGGTAGAGGCTGCACACATCCACCGCCATGGTCTGACTGATAGACTCAACGATCAGGTTAACCTGATCAATAGGTGTATCAGCCGTCGCCACGGTCTGGACAATACGAGCTAACTCATGAACAACACTTTTCATAGCAATAATTGTTAACCATCAACATCCAATGGAAAAAACCTTTCAGACTACCGTTCTATCCAACAACACTCACTTCGCTATTTAAGAGGATTGCAAAAAAACCACAAGGGGTATTTATCACGACTGCCTGCCCACAAGTGCCACAATATCTGCAAAATCAGCGTGAAGAAAACCTCGAACCCATTTACAGCAATCCACCTTAGATCCGATAATCGCACACCTCAATCCGGTTAGCACCAACATGACATCCATCTCTTTCGACACCTCTGACGAACAGGAAGTCGAAAATCTTCTGTTTTCACAGATTGCCAGTGATCTCAAAGGGAAAGGCTACGCGGTTATTCCCAACGCACTGCCCGGACTATTGTCGGAAGAACTGTTTGGCCAGATACAATCGCTTCACAGCGATGACTTCAGCGAAGCAGGCGTGGGCCGAAATTGTGATCAAACCCTGAACCGATTTGTCCGACGGGATGCCATCCGCTGGATTGCAGGGGCAACCCTACCGGAGCAGCGTTGGCTGGAGTGGAGCGGTCGACTACAGATTTATCTCAATCGGCACCTTTTTCTTGGCTTATTCTCTTACGAGAGCCATTTTTCACATTACCGTCCAGGGGATTTTTATCGCAAACATCTGGATGCCTTTCGGGGTCAGACCAATCGTCGACTCTCTACCGTGGCTTACCTGAATCCCGGCTGGATGCCAGACGATGGAGGTGAACTGATTCTGTTCGGTGAAATGGGTGAACCGGAAATCCTCCGGGTAACCCCGGCTTACGGCACGCTGGCCATCTTCCTGAGTGAAGTATTTCCCCACGAAGTTTTGCCCACCAACCGACACCGCTACAGCATCGCTGGTTGGTTTAGGGTCAACGGATCTGTCAATGATCGGCTCGACCCCCCGGCCTAGCCCTACGGGAAAGGCGGACTAGATCAAAACCAGATTGTCCCGGTGAATCACTTCTTTATCATCACAATAACCGAGGATATCGAGAATTCTGTCACTGCTCTTGCCAATAATCAGACGACTCTCGGCAGCACTGTAGTTGACCAGACCGCGGGCAACCTCATTCCCGGCCAAGTCAACACAGCGTACCAGATCACCTCGATGGAAATCCCCAACGACCGCTTTCACTCCGACCGGCAATAGACTCTTACCCTGCTCGCGCAGCGCCCGGCAGGCACCCTCGTCCAGCGTCAGTGACCCACGCACTTGCAGCCGGCCGGCCAACCACTGCTTGCGGGCAGCTATCGGCATCTGTTCTGCCAACAGCAGCGTTCCAAGATCTTCCGCCTTTGCCAGTCTGGTGAGCACCTGCTCGTTGCGACCACCAACAATCACTGTGCTCGCTCCCGAACGGGCGGCCAGACGGGCGGCACGCAATTTGGTAATCATGCCCCCCCGGCCCAACGCACCGCCTTCGCTGGCCAGTTTGTCCAGTGCGGGATCACCTGCCCGGCCCGAGGAAACCAGCCGGGCCTTTGGAGAGGTTCTCGGGTCGGCATCATAAAGTCCATGCTGATCAGTGAGAATCACCAGCAAATCCGCATCGATGAGGTTGGCCACCACCGCCGCCAGCGTGTCATTGTCACCAAAACGAATTTCATCGGTAACCACCGTATCGTTTTCGTTAATGATCGGCACCACCCCCAATCCGATCAATGTCTGTAATGTATTGCGGGCATTGAGGTACCGCTCGCGGTTCGACAAATCATCGTGATCGAGCAGCACCTGTGCAGTGTGGCGGTTGAATTGTTGAAACTGGAATTCATAGGCCTGCACCAGGCCCATCTGGCCTACGGCTGCCGCTGCCTGCAACTCGTGAACAGCCGATGGCCGCTTCCGCCAGCCAAGTCGAGACATACCCTCGGCAACAGCCCCGGAAGAGACCATCACCACTTCAATGTCCTGCTCGAGTAATTCTGCCACCTGGGCCACCCAGGCACCGATAGATTCCCGATCGAGACCACGACCATCGGCAGTCAACAGGGCACTGCCTATTTTTACGACCCAGCGGCGGGCATTGCGGACAATTGTTCTATCGTTCATGGCTGGTCTGCTGTCTGGTGGTCCGAATCCTGGTTGAGAGTGGCTGATTTCCGGGACTGAATCGACAACGATTCAGGGGCTATAAACGACTTCCACGTCATAATCATCATCGTCAAAGTCATCGTCCTGGTCATCAGATTTACGACTGCGGCGCAGGGATTCAATTCGGTCACGTGCCTCATACTGCATCTGGTGTTGAACATCCAGTTCCCGACGGGCTACCTCCGGGTCACTGCGTTCAGCCTCCCAACAGGCTTCCAGATACTCGAGAATGTCATCACACAGCTCGGCCGTACCTTCCGCGGACAAGGCAGACACCTGATACACCGGCCCTTCCCAGCCCAGTTGGGCGACCACGTCGCTGCAATATTGCTGGCGCTCCGCCTCGGGCAATAAATCCACTTTATTGAGCACCAACCAACGATCCCTGCTCCACAGAGTCGGGCTGAACTGATCCAGTTCATCTTCAATAATGGCGATATTATCCGCTGGATTTTTTCCATCGGGCGGCATCATATCCACCAGATGTAACAGCAAGCGGGTTCGCGTCAAGTGTTTCAGAAAACGAATGCCAAGACCGGCACCTTCGGCAGCACCCTCCACCAGGCCGGGCACATCAGCAATCACAAAACTGCGATACTTGTGGGGATTGACGACACCGAGATTGGGAACAAGTGTTGTAAAAGGATAATCGGCAACCTTGGGGCGCGCAGCCGAGACAGCGCGAATAAATGTCGACTTACCGGCATTGGGCAAACCAACCAGGCCCACATCCGCCAGTACTTTCAGCTCCAAACGCAGGTTGCGTTCCTCACCCTCTTTGCCGGGTGATGTCTGGCGCGGCGCACGATTGACACTCGACTTGAACCGGGTATTTCCCAGGCCGTGAAAGCCTCCATGAGCCACCATCAGGCGCTGGCCATCATCGGTGATATCGCCGAGCACTTCCTCAGTATCTTCATCAATTACCGTAGTGCCCACCGGCACCTTGAGAACCAGGTCATCACCACCCCGACCGGTACAGTTGCGACTGCTGCCAGATTGACCACTCTGGGCACGATAATCCCGCTGAAAGCGATAATCCACCAGGGTGTTGAGGTTGATATCCCCTTCCAGATAAACCGAGCCACCGTCACCACCATCGCCACCATCGGGCCCACCTTTGGCCACGAATTTCTCACGGCGAAAACTCAGGCAACCGTTACCACCGCGACCGGCATGTACGTGAATCGTTGTTTCATCGACAAATTTCATGACGGGAGTATACCGCGCTCTGAGGGGTTGGGATTAAATAGTACGCCACCGGCAGCACGAACACATACAATCCACTCGATATTCAAATATTCAAACACAAAAAAGCCCCGCCTGGGCGGGGCTTTGCGATAAAGCCAGCCTCAGGCGGTTAGAATATTCACATACTTGCGATTATTGGGACCTTTCACTGTGAACTGTACTTCACCGTCTGCTGTAGCAAAAATGGTGTGGTCGCGACCAATGCCAACATTGTTGCCCGCATGGAACCGGGTACCGCGCTGACGAATAATAATATTGCCCGCTGTGACCTGTTCACCACCGAAACGCTTGACACCCAGTCGTTTACTTTCGGAATCGCGCCCGTTACGGGTACTACCACCAGCTTTTTTGTGAGCCATGACGTTCTCCTATCTGATCTTAACCGGCACTGATGCCCGTGATTTTCACTTCGGTGTACCACTGACGGTGGCCCATTTGCTTCCGGTGATGCTTGCGGCGGCGGAACTTGATGATTTGCACCTTGTCCGCACGACCATGACTAAGCACTTCACCGGTCACCTTGGCACCTTCAAGCAACGGCGCACCAATCTTGAAATTTTCACCATCGGCAACCATCAGCACTTCATTGAAGTCAATATTGCCACCGGTGGGGACTTCCAGCTTTTCGAGGCGCAGGTATTCGCCTTCCTTCACCCGGTGCTGTTTGCCACCACTCTTTATAACTGCGTACATAATATGCTCCGTATTCGCTCATGCCAGTTCGAAGCCTGCAGGAACGATTTCCTCAAGGCCGGTTTTGCGAGGGGCAGGATTTTAAGGGAAAGACCCTGTTACCGCAAGGAAATATTCCATTGTACAGGTGATGTCAGCACCGGAAACTTGACAGTGACAGAGGCCCTCTCTAGGATGCGACGCGCCTATCGTACAAGTCCCGCGTGCATTGGCTGTTTACACCTATCGTTGCTGGCCAGGGTTACGGCATGTTGCCATTCCATAAGGTAGTTAAATCCGAATTTGAACAGGTGAATGAGCTGATCATTCGCCAGCTGCACTCTGACGTCGGGTTAGTGGAAAATATTGGCCAATACATCGTCGACGCGGGCGGCAAACGACTTCGCCCACTACTGGTGTTACTCATTGCGAAGAGCTTTGGCTACCGGGGGACACAACACATCTCACTGGCCGCCATTATCGAGTTCATTCACACCGCCACGCTACTGCACGACGATGTGGTGGACACCTCCAGCCTGCGACGTGGAAGAGCCACAGCCAATGCGCGGTTCGGCAATGCTCCCAGTGTGCTTGTCGGAGACTTCCTCTATTCCCGGGCGTTCCAGATGCTGGTTGCCATCGATAGCATGGCGATCATGCGAATCATCGCCGATACCACCAATATCATCTCCGAAGGTGAAGTGCAGCAACTAATCAATGCTGGCAACCCCGATACATCCGAAGCGGCCTACCTCAATGTCATTCACAAGAAAACAGCTCAACTCTTCGAGGCGGCGGCGCAAACTGGCGCCATCCTGGCAGGGGCGTCGGCCACCCAGGAAGAAGCAGCAAAACATTACGGTTATCATCTTGGAATGGCATTTCAGCTGGTAGATGACGTGCTCGACTACAGTGGTCAGGCGGACGAACTTGGCAAAAATATCGGTGATGACCTCGCGGAGGGCAAACCGACACTGCCTCTGATTTGCGCTATGCAGAGGGGGACGCCAGCGCAGGCCGCGATGATTCGGTCAGCCATTGAGAAAGGTGCCCTGGAACAGCTCGACCAGATTAGTGATGCCATCCATTCGACTGGCGCACTCGACTATACACTCACTTGTGCAGCTCATCATGCAGAACAGGCGAGAGCCTGCCTGGCAGATTTTACAGACTCACCGGAACACCGGGCATTGGCAGAACTCACAGAGTTTGCCCTCCAACGAAAATGCTGACATCCAGCACAGGGATATCTGCCACGAGCATCAATACAATATAGTGTGTGCTCTGATCTGATGGATGAGGATTCATAGGGCAATAATGCCCTCTACGCTCCCCCCTTCTTTTCTGGACTTAATGAGCAAATCCGCTAAAATTCACCGCTTCGATGACAAACCAGCACCGGGTAAAACCGACCAACCAGGACAGTCCACTCAATGACGAAATTCGTTCCACAATCACAGAACGCGTATACCCGCGAGGAAATCGTCGCCTGTAGTCACGGCGACCTGTTCGGTGAAGGCAACGCCAAACTCCCCGCTGACAACATGCTGATGGTGGATAGAATCACCCGCATTCATGCCGAAGAAGGCCGATTTGGCAAGGGCTTGATAACTGCAGAACTGGATATCCATAAAGACCTGTGGTTTTTTGGTTGCCACTTTCATGGCGACCCGGTTATGCCCGGCTGCCTTGGCCTTGATGCCATGTGGCAGCTGACCGGCTTTTTCCTGGCCTGGAAAGGCAATCCCGGCAAGGGACGGGCGCTGGGCTCGGGCGAAGTGAAGTTTTTCGGCCAGGTACTACCAGAAGCAAGCACCGTGACCTACCAGATTGATATTTCGAGAATTGTCGAAAGAAAACTGAAAATGGCTATCGCCGATGGCAGTGTTTTTGTGGACGGCCGCGAGATTTATACGGCGAAGGATCTGCGTGTTGGACTGTTCGAGTCAACTGACAACTTCTGATTTTTTCTACTACAATAGCCGAACCTGACAGTCGGCATAGGTATAAACGATGAAACGTGTAGTAATTACCGGAATGGGGATAGTTTCCTGCCTGGGTAATGACAGAGAAACCGTCACCACAGCGCTAAAGGAAGGGAAATCCGGCATCGTATTCCGGGAAGATTTTGAAGAAATGGGCCTGCGTTGCAACGTGGCTGCCCGGGTCGACCTTGATCTCGCGGAGCTGATTGACCGCAAGATTCTCCGTTTTATGGGCCCCTCTGCGGCATACGGCTATATCGCCACCGAGCGTGCCATTGCCGATGCCGGCCTCAGCGAGGATCAGGTCTCCAATATCCGCACCGGCCTAGTGATGGGGTCCGGCGGCGTATCCGGTGAAATGTTCACCGAAACCATTGATGTCATGCGCGCCAAGGGCATCAAAAAAGCGGGTCCCTACCGGGTAACCCAGATCATGGCCAGCACCGTTTCCGCTTGCCTGGCGACACCATTCAAAATCAAGGGCACCAACTATTCCATCGCCTCCGCCTGTGCCACCAGTGCCCACAGCATTGGTCACGCAATGGAACTGATTCAGATGAACAAACAGGACATTGTCTTTGCCGGTGGCGCCGAGGATATGCACTGGTCAATGGCGGGCATGTTCGATGCCATGGGAGCACTGTCGACCAAATATAACGATACTCCTCAACTGGCCTCCAGGGCTTATGACGCTGACAGGGACGGTTTTGTACCGGGAGTCGGTGCAGGCTGTCTGGTCGTGGAAGAACTGGAACACGCCCTGGCGCGGGGCGCCACAATCTATGCCGAGCTGGTGGGCTATGGCTCCACCTCCGATGGCTATGACATGGTGGCGCCGTCCGGAGAGGGCGCCGCGCGCTGCATGAAAATGGCGATGCAAACCACCCAGGGGGATATCGACTACATCAACACCCATGGCACCAGCACACCCGTCGGTGATTTGCAGGAGCTGAAGGCCATCAGGGAGACTTTTGGCGAAAAAGTACCACCCATCAGCTCGACCAAATCGCTATCCGGGCACGGACTCGGCGCCGCTGGTGTTCAGGAAGCGATTTTCAGTCTGTTGATGATGGAACACAACTTTATCTGCGCCTCCGCCAACATCGACAACCTGGATCCGGAAGCGGCAGACCTACCCATTGTCACCAAACGGGTAGACAAGGCCAACCTGCAGCGTGTCATGTCCAACAGCTTTGGTTTTGGTGGCACCAATGCAACGCTGGTTTTTCAGCGCTACAACGCCTAATTTGCTATTGAAATTATTCTTCACGGGAGAGCTGGTTTGGTTCTTCCGTTATACGACCCAGACGATCAATTGATGGCAACCAGCTCACAGCCCTCATCCACTTCCAGCTTTGCGCCACTCATTGCCATTGTTGATGCCCTCAATGTCATCTTAGCCAGTTTAGTGGCTCACTGGCTCCGCTTTGGCTTCGCAGACATGTCCGCCAAATTTGAAGTATTGACCGGTGGCACAGCACTCCTGCTGGTTTTTGTCCTCACCATTACCGGCGTCTACGACTCATGGCGAGGCAGACGACTTCCTCCCCTCCTCAAACGCTATACTTTCTCGCTACTGCTGACTGTGGCAGTGCTCATGGCCTTTCTGGTTTTTACCAAGACTGCAATCGAGTTTTCCAGGCTCTGGTTAATTTACCTGGTGGCATTAACCTGGTTGGGAGGCACGCTCTACCGTTGCGGGTACCACTTTTATCTGAAACGCCTGCGAAGTGCCGGTAAGAACCTGCGGTCGGTACTGGTCATTACCAGCGATCACCACCACGCCAAGGTACTCTTTGACGAGCGGGAAATGCAGCAGTCCGGTTACCGACTGGTACATCATGTGCATTCCAGTGAAATAGAGCGCTGGGCTCACTCCGGTCAGGTGATAGAGGAACTCAGTAAATATTCGGTCGATGAAGTGTGGCTCGACCTGCCGCTGAGCATGGGAAGGTTTATTAAGGACATTGTCTATGCCCTCCGCCATGTAACGGTGGACATCCGCTTTTTCCCCGACTTTGAAGATATCCAGCTCCTCAACCACAAGGTATCGAGCATCCTCGGTCACTACGCCATAGATATCAGCTGCTCTCCAATGCGAGGCTTTAATCGTACCCTCAAGCGCTGTGAAGACCTGGTGCTGGGCATACTGATCTGCGCACTGGTCACACCTGTCTGCCTGGCAATTGCGCTACTGATCAAATTCAGTTCGCCCGGCCCCGTATTGTTCAAGCAGTATCGTAATGGTCAGGATGGCAGACGCTTCAAGGTTTACAAGTTCAGATCCATGACCGTTCACCAGGAAGCCAATGGTACGGTAACCCAGGCGAAACCCGATGACCCGAGGCTCACCAGACTGGGGGCTTTTCTGCGACGTACCAGTCTCGATGAATTACCGCAGTTTTTTAATGTCGTACAGGGCCGCATGTCCATCGTTGGTCCCAGACCCCACGCCCTGATCCACAATGAGTATTACATGGATCTGATCGAATCCTATATGTGGCGACACAAGGTCAAACCGGGGATTACCGGACTCGCCCAGATCCGCGGTTATCGGGGCCTGACCGACACACTGGAAAAGATGGAGCGACGGGTCGAGTGTGATCTTGAATACATCAACAACTGGTCGCTGTGGCTCGACCTGAAAATCATTACCCTCACGGTGTTCAGCCTCTTTCACAACAAAAATGCCCACTAACCCACCTTACTGAACCAGCTCCCCACTAACCACGCCAATCAACCGGGGGCTTTCCCTGCCTGCCCACAACCGTTAGCATCAGCAAACAACGCCCAGTCATGCACCGTGCTCACTAACAACCAGAATAAGGAAATGCCATGAAACTCTATGACTACCCCGGTGTACCCAACCCGCGACGGCTGAATATCTTCATGGCCGAAAAGGGCATCGATTTTCCTCGCATTGCGGTGGATTTGCTGAAAGGTGAACAACTTACAGAAGATTTCCGAGAGAAAAGTCCCAACTGCGATGTGCCGGTGCTGGAGCTTGATGATGGCACCTGTATCTCCCAGACCAACGCCATTGCCCGCTATCTGGAAGCCCGCCATCCGGAGCCACCCCTGTTTGGCGCCACTGACCAGGAAATCGGATTAGTGGAAATGTGGAACCAGATTTGTTTTACCAACGGCTTTCAGGCAGTGGCAGACCTGTTCAGAAATGGGCCTGACTGGTTTGATGGAAGAGCTCTGGTCGGACCGCACAATTACGACAAAATCCCGGCCCTGGTGGAACGAGGCCGCCAACGCATCATGAATTTCTATGATGACCTAAACCAGCATTTAGCCCACCGTTCCTACCTTGCCGGGAACAATTTCTCCATGGCTGATATCACCGCACTGGTGACCATCGACTTTGCCGAATGGGCAGGGGTAGCCATGCCCGAGGGGCACGAGCATCTTCACTTATGGCACCAGCAGATATCGCAGCGTCCCAGTGTCGTGGCCAACAGCTAAGTACGAGACCTGAGCCAATGACAGGACTGCGCTTCCGAGGTAAACTGTCGTCCTAATTTTAGTCAGTGGAGCAAGGCATGGCTCGGGGTATCAACAAGGTTATTTTGATTGGCAATCTGGGGAAAGACCCGGAAACACGGTATATGCCCAGCGGTGGTGCAGTGACCAACCTCACACTGGCCACCAGTGAAACCTGGAAAGACAAGCAGACAGGCCAACCGCAGGAACGAACCGAGTGGCATCGGGTTGTTTTTTTTAATCGTCTGGCAGAAATCGCTGCCGAATACCTGAAAAAAGGCAGCAAGGTATATATTGAGGGCTCGCTCAGAACCCGCAAGTGGCAAGACCAGAGCGGTCAGGACAAATACACCACTGAAATCGTGGCGAATGAAATGCAGATGCTGGATAGTCGTGGCGGGGCAGGCTCGGGCTCATCAGGCTACGACGATGGCATGCAGCAGCAAGGCCCATCAGGTAGCGGTCAAGGAGGCTACAGCAAACCCCAGCAACAACAGCCACAGCCACCGGGGTCTAGCAATAACAACAACAGCACAGACCCCGGATTTGACAGTTTTGATGATGACATCCCGTTCTGACAAACCAACCAAATCCAATAAAAAAGCCCGCGTAAAAGCGGGCTTTTTTATGCCGTTAAACCGGTGCCTCCAGGGGACGCCCCAGTGCTGACTCCATCGTAGACTGACAGAAAGAATCCTTATCCACTTTAAAGTAGGCAAGCCGGTGTTCCGGCATGATCACCACATCCTGAACACCGGGAACTGGACCGACAAAACGCTCGGCAGCAATCACTTCGCCCGGCATCAATGACACTACCAGGCTTTTCAAATGGGCCGGTTTCTTCATCGTCACCGCAGCGGCCAGCCAGACCAGAATCGACACCGCCACCATCCAGAAAACTTCGGCATAACCAAATCGCCAGGCCACATAACCGCCTGCCAGCCCACCAAAAAAGGCCCCCATAAACTGGCTGGTGGAGTAGATACCCATGGCTGTGCCGCGGCCACCGGCCGGCGCCAGTTTGCTGACCAGCGACGGCAGCGACGCTTCCAGCAGATTAAAGGCCATAAAAAACAGGAATAAACCCACGATAAACCCATAGCGGTGACTGGTATTGGCGGCGAGAACCATTTCGGCTAGAGCCAGCAGAGTAACCGCGCCAATAAACACCGGTTTCATTTTACGGCGCTTTTCCCCAACGATAATAAAAGGCAGCATGCAGAGAAACGACAACCCCATGGTGCCGAGGTAAATCATCCAGTGATCACTGCGGGCCAGACCCAGGCTCTGCTCCAAAAGCACCGGAACTGCCACCCAGCTGGCCATCTGGGCAAAATGCAGGGTGCCAATCCCCAGATTGAGCCGCAACAACTCAGCGTCTTTTAACAACCGGCCAAACATTGCCGGTACCGCTTCTGCTTCCGCATTGTGAAGCAAGGTCACCGGCGTGGGGATCACCAGGGCCAACACGCCAAGGCTCACTACCGACATCCCGGCCGCCAGCCAAAACAACCCGGACAGACCCCATTGATTCGCCAGCACCGGTCCGAGCACCATCGACAGGGCAAACGAAATCCCGATACTGCCCCCAACCAACGCCATGGCTTTAGTGCGATTCTGTTCAGTCGTCAAATCAGATAATAACGCCATGATCGTACTGGCCACTGCACCCGAGCCCTGCAAGGCACGCCCTGCAATCAGGCCCCACATGGAATCAGACAACGCAGCGATAACACTCCCCACAAGAAACAACAACAACCCGCCAGCGATCACCGGCTTTCGGCCTACCCGATCGGAAAGAAATCCCAGGGGAATCTGGAATAATCCCTGGGTAAGACCGTAGATACCCAAGGCTAAACCCGCCAACAAGGCCGAGCTGCCACTGTAGTCGCCAGCGTAGAGTGCCAGCACTGGCAGTAACATGAATAACCCCACCATGCGAAAAGCATAGAGAGAGGCCAAACCTAACAGGCTTTTGCGTTCCAGTGGATTCATGGGAATGACAGCGTTGATATCAGAGGCGGATATTATAAAGGGCGGACAAAGGAATAAGTAGGGAACCAGAAATCTTAGGGCCTCTTATTTTAATCAGTTTCGCTTGTAGATATCTTCAAACCTGATGATATCGTCCTCGCCCAGATATCCCCCAGACTGTACTTCGATGATCTCCAATGGAATAGACCCCGGGTTCTCCAGGCGATGTGTTTCGCCAATAGGGATAAATGTCGATTCATTTTCCGATAGCAGAAATGTCTCTTCGCCCTTTGTCACCAATGCGGTACCACTCACCACAACCCAGTGTTCCGCGCGATGGTGGTGCATCTGTAAGGAAAGCCGCCCACTGGGTTTGACCAGAATCCGCTTTACCTGGAAACGTTCACCATTTTCAATGGCATCGTAATACCCCCAGGGTCGAAAAACCTTGCGATGGGCCTCTGCTTCGGAACGCTTTTGCTCTCGTAACTGATCTACAATCTTCTTGACCTCTTGCACGCGGTTTTTGTCAGCTACCAGAATGGCATCGTCACTTTCGATGATCACCACGTCCCGCAGCCCCATTGTCGCAATCAATTTTTGATCAGCCTGGATAAACGAGTCATGGGTATCCAGTGCCATCACATCACCTTTCAGAGTATTACCGCACTGATCTTTTTCAGATATAGCCCAAAGCGCCGACCATGAGCCCACATCACTCCAGCCACAGTCCATTGGTACCACCACGGCATCGGGAGTTTTTTCCATGACGGCATAGTCGATGGAATCCGCGGGGCAATCGAGAAAAACAGCTCTATCGGGCCTGAGAAAATCGCTGTCTACCGAAGCCGATGACATGGCTTTTTGGCAAACCGACAAAATTTCAGGACTGTGCGCCTGCAGCTCGTCCAGATAACGGCGCGCGCTGAACAGAAACATCCCACTGTTCCAGAGATAGCCGCCCTCGGTCAGATATTGCTCGGCAAGGGCTTTGGCCGGTTTTTCTACAAACCTCGATACTATTTTTGCAGGACCACTACCGACCAAATCACCACACTTTATATAGCCATAACCGGTTTCAGGTGCGCTCGGTACGATACCAAAAGTCACCAGCTTACCTTGCTCGGCAAAGGGCAAGGCGGCGATCACCGCCGCCTGAAATGCATCGACATCCTGTATTGCATGATCTGCCGCCAATACCAGCAACACCGGGTCATCACCCTCCCCGGCATGCTCCAGAGCATAACAAGCTGCCAGCGCCACCGCAGGTGCCGTGTTCCTGCCCTCTGGCTCAAGCAGAATCATGGCCGGATCACAACCTGTCGACCTGAGCTGTTCTGCCACAATAAACCGGTGGCTTTCACCACAAACAAACAAAGCAGGTTGTGTGTCTAACGCTCGCAAACGACCGTAGGTTTCCTGCAGCATAGTGTCATCCCCCAACAGTGGCAGGAACTGTTTTGGATACAACTGTCGTGAGAGCGGCCACAACCGGGTTCCTGAACCACCAGCCATCACAACGGGGACAAGAGACATCACTTTATACTCCCTTCAAACAAGAAACTCGGGCCGTTCTAGATTTTTCGCCAGATGGCCAATGTGTTAAAACCCAGTAGCCTGTTGACCTGATATACGCACAGCAGGTTTTTTGATGCAACGGCAACCGAAGTCGCAATAGCTGCACCGATCAGCCCATAATCGGGAATCAACAAGACCCCCAGGCCAACGCCCAGGACTGCACCGATAAAGACATTCCAACGCAGCTGGGGCTCGTGACCGGTCATACTCAATAAAGAACCCACAGAACCCACGGCAGTGCCAATAAACTGGCCAACCGCCAAAATCATCAAGGCAACGGCTCCCGATTGAAACTGCGGCCCAAACAGCCCCATAAGCCACTGGGGGAAAACCATCATAAAGATTGCTGATGGTACCGCCAGCAGCAAAATCAACCGTACTGACCACAAAGCAACTCGCTCCAGACCAGCCATATCACCCTGACTGTACAGGGCGGCAAATTTGGGTCCGGCGCTGGCATTGACAGCAAACAGGGCAAAACCAATCAACATGGCAGTCCGTTGGGCAACGGCAAACAGCGCCACATCCTCGACCGAACCCCAGACACCCATTAGCAGTTGGGATGACCACTGAATAACCTGCCCGAGAATTACAACACCCCACAAGGGCATACAACTGGCGTACAGCAGGTCACTGGGAAAGTCCGCCCCCTGTTCTGTACCGGGCACCGCCCTGTGCCAAAAAAACATCCCGATGACCAATGCCAGCGTACAGCCAATCAGGTAGATCCATGCTACCTCCTGCGCCCGGGTAACGGGAAAAATGAGCAGGCCAGCCAACATGGTCAAAGGCACAATACCGGTTAAAACCATCACACCGGCAATGATTTTTTTCATCCCCAACAGGGCAAAAACATGCAGGGTATATAGCCCCACTAAAGGCAAAGCCATAACCATAATCGGCAATACAGCACCAAACCCCGGCTGTTCGAAGACATAATTGACCAGCAACTGATTAGACACCAACAGTACCAGCATAAAAAGCAAACAGAGACCACCGCCCCACAAGAGTGCCTTGCGGTAGACCCCATGAAGTTTTACGGTATCCCCCGCCACGCGGGCACGGGCCACAAACCGCATGACACTGTTGTCCAGACCCATACGGCCCACAGAGGACAGCAGAACAACCAGCGTAAAGCCGAGAAAGAACAGCCCCGCCTCGGCAGGGCCAAGTTTGCGGGCAATCACGATATTCATCATGAAAGCGAGAATAGCTGTCAGCACCTTGACAAACAGGCCGAGCGAGCTGCCGAACAGCACCTCACGAAAGTGGGGGTTACTCTCAAACCATCGCTTCAGGTGATCAAGCTGATTTACCATGGGATACCTGAAGCAATGTGGGGAAGGATTTGTTGTGGACTCATTCTGNCAACACCGGCATCANCGNCTCAATGGCCANCTCCCANTCACCGGTTNNCNGGGGAAGGCAGGCCCGCANTTTCGNATCATCGAGNACNGNATAAGCTGGGCGANTNGCCACACNGGNATATTCAGNGGCCGTCACGGGNAGNACTNNGGGNNNCCGCCATTCTGGTCTGAGNTTACNCAGACNNGCAAAGATAGCCTGGCTGAACTCAAACCAGCTNCAGGCACGCCCGCCNGNATAATGGTANATGCCGGAGNCAGCTTCCNCCTCAGCNAACCTGATTATCGAGNNAGCCAGATCACCCCCATAGGTGGGNGTCCCANTCTGATCTATAANNACCTGTATGGTCTCGCGGCCATCNGCCAGTTTCAGCATCGATTTGAGGAAATTANTGCCGTANTCACTGAACAGCCAGGCTGCGCGAACAATAANATAACGGTTTGCNCCGNNGGCGTACTGCTCTCCCNCCAGCTTGCTGGCGCCGTANACATTCANGGGGTTTACCGGNTCNGACTCGCGATACGGTCTGGTGGTTCTNCCATCAAATACATAATCCGTTGACACCTGCACCAGCAGAGCGCCAACTTTATTGGCCGCTTCNGCCAGATAGCCCACGGCCTCCGCATTNACCCGCCGAACAANCTCGGGNTCACTCTCAGCACGGTCAACGGCCGTATANGCTGCGGCATTGACAATGACGTCGGGCCGAAATCCTACAACGGCAGCCTCTACAGCCTGNCGGTCNGTAATATCCAGCTGATTACGNTTNAAAGCCAGCCCATCGTGNGCCGTCATGCGNAGCCTGTCTTGCAAACAACGGCCTAGCTGNCCGTCTGCCCCGGTCACCAGAATTTTCATGACTGGCAATAGGCCGCAAAAGTGGGGGCACCGGCATCTTTGTCCGACAGCCTGATAGCCGATGCTTCGGGCCACTCAATCGCCAGCTCGGGATCATTCCAGAGAATGGCGCCCTCGTCATCCGGATCGTAGTAATCCGTACATTTATACTCAAAATCTGCCACGTCACTCAACACCAAAAAACCGTGGGCGAAGCCCGGTGGCATCCATAACTGGCGCTTGTTTTTTTCATTCAACAATAGGCCGTGCCACTTACCGAAACTGGGCGAGTCCCGACGCAAGTCTACTGCCACATCAAATACTTCGCCCCGCAANACCCTCACCAATTTTCCTTGCGGCTTGTTGATCTGGAAGTGCAAGCCACGCAGGACACCTTTTTCAGATCTCGAGTGGTTATCCTGAACAAAGGGCAACGCAATACCCGCCAATTCTGCATAGCGCGCCACGTGAAAGGTTTCCAGAAAAAACCCACGGTCGTCGCCGAACACGCGCGGCTCGATAATCAAACAATCCTTGAGGGGCGATGCGATGACTTTCACTGATAACCCTCGGCTACCCGAACCAGATATTGCCCGTAATTAGTCTTTTGCAGCGTCTCACCCCGACGGCGAAGCTGGTCATTGTCAATCCAACCCTGCCGATATGCGATCTCCTCAAGACAGGCCACCTTGAGTCCCTGCCTCGCCTCAATTGTCTGGACGAAATGGCTAGCTTCCATCAACGAGTCGTGGGTGCCGGTGTCCAGCCAGGCGAAGCCCCGACCCAGCAAACTGACATGCAGCTTTCCGCGTTGCAGATACGCATTATTCACGTCTGTGATTTCCAGTTCACCGCGTTCTGACGGGGTTATTTTTCTGGCGATATCCACCACACTGTTGTCATAAAAATACAGACCTGTCACGGCATGGCTTGATTTGGGCTCTGACGGCTTTTCTTCAATGGAAACAGCCTTGCCATCGGGGTCAAACGAGACGACACCAAAACGCTGGGGATCGTTGACATGGTAACCAAAAATAGTCGCACCTTCCTCACGTTGAACGGCCTCGCGGAGCATGGCACTAAAGCCAAAACCGTGAAACACATTATCCCCAAGAATCAGGCAAACATAGCTGTCACCAATAAATTCTTCTCCGATCAGAAAGGCCTGGGCCAGACCGTCAGGCGAGGGCTGCTCCGCATAGCTGATCTCCAGCCCAAACGACTCGCCGTTGCCAAACAAACGCCGAAAGGCTGGCAAATCCTCCGGTGTTGAAATGATCAAAACCTCACGGATACCTGCCAGCATCAACACCGACAGCGGATAATAGATCATCGGCTTGTCATAGACCGGCAATAATTGCTTGGAGACCCCAAGGGTAATCGGATGCAACCGTGTACCCGAGCCACCCGCCAGAATAATGCCTTTATAATTGTTCATATCTTTTCCAAAACCAACATCACCATAGGTGACAAATTAGTTGGGTAGTTATTGCGATTTAACCGTGCCGGCACGATCAAGCTTATAGGCACCAGAGAGGGTGCGCTGCCACCACTCCGGATGATCGAGATACCATTGAACGGTCTTGCGCAGACCGCTCTCGAACGTTTCTGCGGGCACCCAGCCCAATTCTCGCTGAATTTTTGACGCGTCGATAGCATAACGCCGGTCATGGCCCGGCCGGTCATCCACATAGGTAATTAAATCCCCATAGGCATCAACCCCTTCAGGTCTATCGGGTGCCAGCTCCTCCAGCAGCTCACAGATTGCTTTCACAACCTCAATATTGCGTTGCTCGTTGTGACCGCCAATATTATAAGTTTCTCCTACCCTTCCTCGGTTTAAAACCTCAACCAGGGCACGGGCATGGTCTTCCACATAGAGCCAGTCCCGAACCTGTGAACCGTCACCATAGACGGGTAACGGCTTACCGGACAAGGCGTTGAGAATCACATGGGGAATCAGTTTTTCCGGGAAATGGTACGGCCCGTAATTATTGGAGCAGTTGGTCACCAGAATGGGCAAGCCGTAGGTGCGATGCCATGCCCGAACCAAATGGTCTGCACTAGCCTTGGATGCAGAATACGGTGAACTCGGGGAATAAGGTGTGATTTCGGTGAACAGGTCTTCCACCCCCTCAAGGTCGCCATACACCTCATCGGTGGAAATATGATGGAAACGGAAAGCCGCCCTCTTATCTTCCGGCAGCTCACCCCAATAACGGCGGGTGGCTTCCAGCAGACTATAAGTACCGACGATATTGGTCTGGATAAAATCTGCCGGGCCGTCGATGGAACGGTCGACGTGTGACTCAGCAGCCAAATGCATCACCGCCGTCGGTTTGAATTCGGCAAACAGCGCATCCAACGCCGCACCCTCGCAGATATCCACCTGATAAAAGTGGTAACGCAGTGAATCGGACACGGAAGCCAAAGACTCCAGATTGCCGGCATAGGTCAACTTGTCCACGTTGACCACAACACAGGAGGTTTGGGTCAACAGCTCGCGTATAACCGCTGAACCAATAAAGCCGGCACCGCCAGTGACGAGAATGCGAGAGGTCATAAAGTACTCATTCTATTTGTCAGGATACCAACTAGTCAGCAACTCATCGTACTCACGCAGCACCTGAGGCCAGGTAAAACGCTCGCGAAAGCGCCTACTGCTGGCCGATTTCATCCGTGATACGGCCACATCATTGGTCAATAATTGATCGAACAATACGGCACAAGCTGACTCATCTTTAAAATAGGCAGCATCAGGACCGGCGACCCATTTGTTGAATTGATTGTCATGAGCGATAACCGCACATCCCGCACCCAAAGCTTCGACCAATGAAGGGTTGGTACCACCAACACTGTGACCATGCAGGTAAAAGCGGCTAAAATATCTCAAGGCTTGCACTACAGCCGCCTCATAAATGGCCCCGGGAAACAGAACTTCACCACTCGCGGCATCCATTACCTGACGGTGATAGCGATTCTTCTCCGGGTCAAAATTACCGAGCACTACCAACCTGTGATTGCGGCGCCTATAACTAAAAGCCCGCACCATTTCCAGGAACGAGTTCTCCGGCTCCGGGCGGGCAATGATAATCGAGAACCCACCCGGCTCAAGGCCATAAGGAACCAGGGCGGCCACATCTGCTTCAAGCACTTCATCGCCGCCGTAGGAAATCATTGTAATTTTATCAGCGCCAACACGGGTGGCGAGGTGTTGTTTGATTTTCGGATGATCGGCAATCAGATGATTACCCACCCAACAGCCAATGCGCTCATTCAACCAGAACCATGCTCTGGCAAGCGGCCCCCACTTTTTTCGGCTCCACTCAATACCATCCATATTGATGATATTCACCTGCCCTTTCAAGCGTTGCAGGACATTAAACAATGCTGTGTTGTAGCCAAGCGTCAGAAACAATCCATCCTGATCCAGTGCGTGCCATACGGTCCTCAAATCAAACAGCACCGTGCTCAATGCCCCCTCGCGATTGATCGGAACATGAACCCGATTCACACCGTGCCAGACGGAACTGTAGTCAGGTCCACGGCCCAACTCCTGGCAGTACACAGTCACATCCCAGTCTTTTTTTACTAGATACTGACACAGACGATCTGCGAAGGTTTCAAAACCACCGTGCTTTGCAGGTACGCCTCGAATACCAAGAATAAATAATTTCTTCACTTACCTGACGCCCCGTTGGCATATAACACTATTTGAATACTGTTTAGCGGCCCTGTCAGCTCGTCTTCTCTAGGCTCTACATGGGTGATCAACAGCATGATCAAAGCTAACAAACTTGGCATGAGCTATGCGTTGCCCAACCCCCGACGTGAGGTGCCATAATAAGCTGCACCAAATAACTTATGCAGCTATCTGCCATGGGTCACCCTATATCGCTGATGTTAATAGACTGCAACCAGCTTGAACGATACAAGCCGTCACATGAAGCATTAATGTAAAATTCAAGCTGCTTAATTTTCTCGCCAAATTAGCACCACTGGTTGCACAGTTTGGATAAGATTTTCCATTTTATGCTGCCCTATTTAAAAACGCCACTTGGCTTGGAGCAAGCATTCGCCCTAAAATAACCACTCATACCTTAAAAAAGGCTTTCTGAGCCAGTTGTGTAGTTCGATACAGAGCCAGTGTTGTGTGTCTCACAATTTGTGCATGCCATAGAAAATGGCAAGGTTTATTCGCCTGAGCTGAAAAGAATTTCTTTTACAAGCAATGAATCACAGTGGAAGAGCTGGAAAGCCTGCCAGCTCCCACGCCCAGAAACGGCTCTGGTCAATATTTGCTCCAAATGCTAATGTGAACACTTGAACACTGTTGCAGCTAATCAGTCACTGACTAGCTTATGACTAACCGGCCCCACCCTGCCCATTAAACTATGAAAGTGACACGCACAGAAATTCCTGACGTAGCCATCATCGAGCCAGACGTTTTCAACGATGAGCGTGGCTTTTTCTTTGAGAGTTATAATCAACTAAAATTTGAACAAGCCATTGGCAGAAAAGTTAACTTTGTCCAAGACAACCATTCACTGTCAATAGAACAAGTACTCAGAGGACTTCATTATCAGATCCCACCAAATGCTCAAGCAAAACTTATCAGAGTGATCCGAGGTAAGATCTTTGATGTCGTAGTTGATATTCGTAAGGATTCACAAACATTTGGACATTGGGCTGGTGAGATTCTGTCTGCTAAGAATAAAAAGCAGTTATGGATACCAGAGGGGTTTGCACATGGTTTTCTGACTTTATCGAAGAGTGCTGAGATTATATACAAAACAACGGACTACTACTGCCCTCAATCTGAACGAGCCATTGCTTGGGATGATTTTAGGATCGGGATAGTTTGGCATGGGTTAAAAGAACCTGTGTTATCTACAAAAGATATAATGGCAAAAAAGTTAGACGAGCTGCTCGATAAGGATGATTTATTTTGAGTGAGCCTAGCAAGGCTAGACTACATTAATCTGAGTTTTTTAGTATCAGTTTAGTGAGTATCACTTGAGTTAAAGTTGAATCAGGTTGAAATAGATCAGTGTCAGAATTTATAGCAATACCTAAAAATGAAAGTTCTTCGACAAGTTTATATCAAAGGTTAAAAACTTCATATTTAGGTAAATTTTACTTAATTCATATTAAAAAACGCCCCCTTCTTAGGGCTGCCGTGTCTTTAGGGTGGAGGTGCTTCTACCCCATAATCCAACGTTTAATAGTCACGAAAAAAACTAGCTGGAAAATGCTGGAGAGTATCAATGAATACGCTTCAAGAGAAAGGCTGAGTGGCTACCAATTAATTGAGCCCTGCCAATTCGATATTTCCGTAAAACAAGTACTACCGGTAGACTTTGAATATATTAAAGGTAATACAGCTTCTCAACAACATTTCCCAGGCGTATTTATTTATCAGTTGAAACAGGCAAAAGTACGTGGAGGGAGTAACTTGGTTAGTGTTAGTGAAACAATTATTCACCATAATTTATCTGACTATACTACTGACTACACTTCAGAAGAGTTACACGCTCGGCTAATCATAAAGCCGCGAGCGAAAAAGGCAATGTGGCTGGAATTAGATGAGACACCTGCAATAATTCCAGAGGCCGCTGTATTTCTTGATGCTACATCTTATAATTATGCGCATTGGTTTACTGAGGTTTTGCCAAGAATAGTTGCTTTTTGTGATAATGATAGGTTTGCCAATATACCTCTGATTATCGATTCAGACTTGCACCAAAATCTAATGGCATCTCTCTTATATATTGTGCCAGATAGAAAAATTTATCTCTTACCTCTCGGCCGTGAATTGATTGTTACGAAGTTGTTTTATACAACGGCATGCGGTTATGTCCCTTTCCATCCCAGGAAAAAAAAGTTTCGTTATCATGGTGAGTTTTGTCCGACCGCACTTAATAAAGTGAAAAAAAAGTTTTCAGAAACTATAAAAAAATCTTTATCGCACACCCCCAAGAAAATCTATTTGAGGCGCAATTCTGGTTTACGGAATATTGTTAATTCGACTGACATTGAGCGCATATTAGTAAGTTATGGTTACACCATATTTGAGCCAGAGAAATTATCCTTCGAAGAACAATTTTTGCTTTTTAGCAATGCTGAGTCAATTATCTCAGCTTCCGGCGCAGCATTGGCTAATTGTATATTTTGCTCGCCGGGGACTGAAGTTACGGTTTTAATGTCAGATCATAGAGAGATGATCTATAACTACTGGAGCAACATGCTCTCTCCACTTGGACTAAATGTTAACTACATAATTGGCAATTCAATTAATTCGGATCTATTCAGCATACATTCTGATTTCAATATACAGATATCAGGTTTGAAAGAACATATTGAAACTCTTGGCCACAGAAACATAAAAACTCAACAAATTCACCCTACAGCGAATGTATCTCCTTTTGCCGATATCGGTGAAAATGTATTGATAGGGCCTAGTACAATAATCCATCCAAATGTTGTGATTGGTAAAAATAGCCGTGTTGAGGCATTTTGCGAGCTAGGTGTAGCAACACCATTGGGGGACAAGTCACCGTTAGTCATTGGCGAAGGCGCACTCATCAGATCACACTCTATTTTTTATGAGTCATCATCTATAGGCTCGGGCTTGGTGACTGGTCATAACGTTATAGTGCGTGAGAATACGGTTGCAGGTTGTAATTTCCAAATAGGCACAAATACTGAAATACAGGGTGACTGTAAAATCGGCAATTATGTACGTTTTCAGTCAAATGTGTTTGTCGGAAAGAAAACTACCATTAATGATTTTGCCTGGGTTCTACCTTATGTCATTTTTACAAACGACCCTACACCGCCAAGTGATACTCTGCTTGGTGCCTATGTCGAAGAGTTTGCATGTATTTGTGCTGGTTCTTTGATATTACCTGGTGTCAGAATCGGCAAGTCTTCGCTCGTTGCCGCAGCTGCATGTGTGACTAAAGATGTGCCAGCAGGAAAAGTGGTCGCAGGGAACCCAGCCAAAGTTTTGAAAGACACCACAGAGGTAAAGTTAAAGGATGGTTCGAACAAGCCTGCATATCCGTGGACTAGCCACTTCGAAAGAGGCTATCCGGATGATGTGACTAGTGAATGGAAAAAATAGTTGAATTGAAACATGATTAAAGATTGTAAGATTGTAGAGCTGCCAAAAATTGACGACCCAAGAGGGAGCCTCACATTTATTGAAGCGGAAAAACATATTCCTTTCTCGTTTCAAAGAGTCTATTACTTATACGATGTGCCTGGGGGAGCTGAAAGAGGTGGGCACGCTCATAGGGAACTTCACCAGTTGGTAATAGCCATGTCAGGCTCTTTCGATATTCACCTGGATGATGGAGTCGAAAAGAAAACGGTACATCTAAATCGCAGTTATTATGGCTTGTATATCCCGCCGATGATGTGGCGGGAAATAGATAATTTCTCATCCGGATCGGTATGTATGGTGCTTGCCTCTAATTATTATGATGAACTTGATTACTACCGTGACTATGATGAATTTGTACATGATGTTAAGAAGGCTCTAATCTGATGCAAGTGCCTTTTTTAGATCTGAATAAACAGAATCAGCAGATTCGTAAAGAACTGGATGCAGCGTATAAAAGGGTAATGGATTCAGGCTGGTTTGTGACGGGTAGTGAGCTCGAAGCATTTGAACAGGAATTCGCAACGTTCAGCAATGTTAAATTCTGTATCGGGGTCGGCAATGGACTGGATGCACTACAGCTGTTGTTAAGGGCCTATGAAGTAGGTCCGAATGATGAAGTCATTGTTCCATCGAACACCTTTATTGCGACTTGGTTAGCCGTTAGTCAGACTGGGGCAAAGCCCGTTCCGGTTGAACCGGACACTACTACTCACAATATCGATCCGTCCTTGATTGAGTCCGCCATAACAAGCCGAACTCGAGCCATTATGCCAGTTCACCTATACGGCCAACCAGCTGATATGGATCCGATCAATAAAATTGCAGAGAAATATGGATTGATAATTATTGAAGATGCAGCGCAGGCACAGGGGGCAATGTATAAAGGGCAGCCTGCTGGTTCACTCGGCCATGCTGCAGGCACCAGTTTTTATCCCGGTAAGAATTTGGGTGCATATGGAGATGGCGGCGCAGTATTAACCAACGATGCCATTGTTGCCGAGAAAGTCCGAAAACTTCGCAATTACGGTTCAAAAATAAAATATCAACATGATATAGCTGGTTTTAACTGCCGACTTGACGAAATGCAGGCCGCTTTTCTCAGAGTGAAGTTGGCTGTGTTGGGGCAATGGAATAATCGGCGTAAAGTGGTTGCAAACAGATACACAGAGATACTGGTTGACCAAACTAAAATCGTGCTCCCTCGGTTAAAAGACGGATGTGATTCTGTTTGGCATTTATATGTTATCCGAACAAAACAACGTGATGCACTTAAAGAACATCTTGCCAAGCTTGGCATTGACACAGTAATTCATTATCCAATACCACCACACTTACAAGCATGCTATCAAGAACAATATACTGGAAGTCTGCCTATCGCCGAACAGCTTGCCAGTGAGGTCTTAAGCCTTCCAATGTCACCTATGCTATCAGACAAAGAAGTAGACTATGTCGCATCATCTGTTCGAGAATTTATTGAACATAGTTAACACTTCGAGATAAGCAGAATAATATCGAAATACTTATGAAAAAGTTTTTTGTTATGACCCGAGGACGAACAGGATCAACAGCGATTGTTGATGTGTTAAATAAATCAAATAATGTCTGTGCAGCTCAAGAGCTTTTCTTGAAATTTGAGTTTGAGAAAAAAGATTATAAAAAGTACCTCATTCCGCCGTACGAACTGTGGAAAAATACAGGCAATGTTTACTCAGTATTATTGAGGAAAATATCTAATGAGGCAGTCAATATAGAAAAGTATTTGAATCATGCTGAAAAAATTATGGCAGAAAATAGCGTAAATGCATTCTGCTTTAAATTATTAAGCCATAACTTTGATGAAATACCTGCACTCAAAAAGCAGTTGCTTAAAAGCAGTTTTAAGACTGTTTATCTGACACGTAACGTTCCTCGCCAAGTCATTTCAGGAATGGTGGCGAAATTACGTGGTATTTACAATATGCATGAACGTGAAGGCTACAGTGATAACGCGAGCTATGTTATCGATGTTGATGAGTTTAAATCACTTGTGAAGTGGGAGACGAAAGCTGTAGCTAACGATATCGCTATGCTTGAATCATCAGGTTTTGAATTTATTCAGGTCCGTTATGAAGACTTTGTTCATAACCCCGATGCTTTTTTTGCGAATATTTTTAGTTTCATTAACATACCACAAGAAATACTTCCAGACAGTTCATTTTCTATCATGATTAAAGATTTAAGCAAGGTCGTAAAAAATTATGATGAAGTTTATAGCTGCGTTGATAAGCTTGGTCTTGAGTTACTATGAGCATGAGTAAGGGGGCAAATTAAGTACATGAATGTCCCAAAGATATTAATCGTAGGGTCACCTAGGAGTGGTACGACCCTCATAAATGGCATTGTTTGCAATAATATCAACACTTATCCTCAGCTTCCTGAGTGTACATACATAACACAACTTATCCGACATTGTAACGACTTCATTCTCTACTCAGATGTTCCCAGGTTCAAAGCTTACGGCAAAGACCGAGAGCAATTAGTAGCGAATTATAAATTACTAACTGATTCGCTTATTCAAAATGCATTAGCGAGTTTTGATTATGTGCGGAATAAACAACTTGTAATGAAAGACCCTGAACTCACGCTTCTGATTGATCACATTCCAGAGTTTTTTGGTGATGAATCAAAAATAATTGGCGTGATAAGAGATCCGAGGGCAGTATTTGCTTCATTTCGGAAAGTTCAGCTTAAAAAAAAAGCTGCAGTATTTAAGCATTTTCGTAAAAACATGGATTTGAAATCTTTTATGAAGTTTTTAGACTCCACTATTGAATTAAACCTCTTACTAGATCTTATATTCAATTACTACTGGAGACTTCATGACTCAGATTTATATAAGAATGGAAGAGTACATATAGTCACTTATGAAAACATACTAAGTGGAGATAACAAGGAGTTTGAAAGTCTAGAAAATTATTTAGGATTTGAATTAAATAAGAAAGGCTTTGGTGAATTGCCATTTGGCTTTGATGAGACAGATCCAACTTTTAGCAAAAACTATGGAAAGACAATTTCTAATCCTGAAACAAATTTTAGAGATAGTCTGTCAAGTAAGTCCATTCGGAAAGTTGAAAATGTTTTCAGTGGTTTAAATGAGATTTACCAGTGGTGGTAATGTTAGCAGCTTAGATGATGTTTTCTAGATTCACCAAGGTACATTCATATGACTATGTAATTTTTATTGTCTAGTCTATTGCTCCAAAAATCAGTTATTGAAATTTGAGAATAGTTCAAAAATGAAAAAGTTTTTTATGATGACCAGGGGGCGGACTGGTTCGACTGCAGTTATTGACTCTTTAAATAAGACTCGTTCAATAACTACTGCCCAAGAGTTGTTTATAAAATATAAAGTTAACAAAAAAAGTAGTCATGCAATTAAGCAAAGTGAGCGAATTATTTCCAGGTATGATATCTGGCGTCAACAAAATGCAGGACTGCTCTCGATTATTAGTGAGAAACTACTGAGAAGCGACGCATTGATAATTCAGTATCTCGACGAGGTTGAAAGTAGTGTCAAAAAATCAGGTGTGGATGCATTTGGCTTTAAAGTGATCAGCCATCATTTCAAGCAAAGACCTGGCCTCAAAGAAAATTTGGTGAAAAGAGGGTACTCAGTTGTTTACTTGACTCGAAATATTCCCCGGCAAGTGATTTCCGGCATAGTTGCAAAAAAAAGGGGTAAATATAACGCTCATGAAAAAGAAAACTACCAGAATGATTCGAGTTTCTTAATTGATATTGATAACTTTAGGTCATTGATTGAGCTAGAGCAGAAATCCCAGCAAGAAGATCTGACTCTTCTTCAAGCCATGGGTATAGATTACACAGTAATCAGGTATGAAGATTTTGTCTCGAATCCAGATCAGTTGTTTTCGGATATAATGTCTTTTTTAAACCTTCCATCAGAAAAAGCACCGAAGAGTTCTTATTCAATCATGATTGAGAATTTGAATAATACTATCGAGAACTATGAGCAAGTCCGTGAATGTACCAAACAGCTCGGAATGTCCCTTGACTGAAATATTTTGGAGTCAAAAGTTTGGCTATAAATAATAGTGCTATTCAAAATATTACAAGTTACATAGCCGCGGAAAAAATCAATAAGGCGTTACGAAAAATACAATGGTCAGTTCTAAAAATTATATCTGACGATCACTATACAGCTGCGATTTATGATTCCCCAGAACTCGATCTGCTATGCGAGAAAATCGGAAAATATGTGGCAAAAAAAATCCAAGATTCTGATTCTCCTAGCCACAACAAGACTACTCAGCATTCTGTGGTTATAGTTTGTAGCCGACTTCAAGTTTCTGGCGGCCATACTAGAGTAATTGAAGATTTTATAAGACACCTTCCCAATAATGATCTACTGGTATTAGTCACCGAAGTTCCGGCCAGGTCGGATAGAGAACATGCTGGTAGGAGACTGACCGAACTGGGTGCCATGGTTGAATGGTGTGGAAGGGGTAATTTAGAGAAACGGCTTTACTGGCTGGGCAGGAGGTTATTATCAGCCAATCCAAAGGATATATTCCTTTTCAATCATCATGAAGACAGTGTCGCTGTCGCTGCAATGCAGGTTGCTAAACAAGCAAAAGTACATTTTTATCACCATGGAGATCATCATTTATCGCTTGGTGTTCATCTTACTGGAGCTGAGCACATTGATATTCATGCATTCGGATATGAAAACTGCAGAAATAAACTAGGTATCGTCAGAAATACTTACTTTCCCTTAGTCACCGAAGATAGGGGCGCACGACCTGACTCTATCGGGTTTCTGGCCGGTGATCACTTAGTTACTTGCACTGCAGCAGGTAAAAACAAAGTGGAAATTAAACATGCCGATATCTCATATATAGATTTTATTCCCAAGTTATTGTCTTCGTCCAAGGGACGACATATCCATATCGGGAAACTGAGTTGGTTCGCACGCTGTCGTATACGACGATCCATTCAACGATTGGGGCTGAAGCAAAGTGCGTTTGTTTATATTCCCTGGGTTCAAAGTGTCTGGGATACCTTGCATGAGCAAAAAGTAGACATCTATATAAGCTCATTTCCTATTACTGGTGGCAGAACCTTAATAGAGGCGATGGGATCCGGGACACCTGTTGTTCTGTACAATAACCCAAAATCGCGTTTGCTGAGTGGAATTGATTTGGTTTATCCAGCTGCATTTATATGGAGCACGGAGAGCAATTTGCTCGATTACCTGCAAAGCCTGACAGCTGTAAAACTGCTTACTGAAAGTAAGCTCGCCAGAGGTCATTTTCTAAGGCACTACCGTGATGAGTTGCTGGAGGAAGCATTGACTCCACAAGCTTACCACGCCCCACCCCCTCTCAATCCCTTTAAAACCAGCATACCTGAATTGCCAGATAGTTCGCTATTTTTAAATAAGAACGCTCACAGAAGAACGTCTTTCAGGGCGAGTATTTATTTTAGGCTAAAATATTTACGCTCAATTATCCTGAACAACTTTATGAGTTAAGTGACGAGCATTTAATGTTTGGGAAAGTAATTTTTGATTTCCCATAATATTGTTAATTTCATCAATTAATTTTAATCCTTTGTTAAATCGAAAGTTGAGTAATTCTCGCTCGAGTGCATATGTAAGTGCAGCGAGCTGGTATAAGTCTGCAGGATAAGATTTAAGTTCAGGTCGATGCATACTTGCTTGCTTGATCGAATCTTCAATTAACTCAAGCTTATCGTGGCTAACTGGCCAATTAGCTCCGACTGGCTCTAACTCCCATTTCCCCCAATGGATCACCATGGGGGCAGCTTCCTGCGATCTGATCGCTAGCATCTGATTGAACTGTGGGTTTATAAACCATAAAGGTAAGCTTTTTAATATCGCAGATAAGTTATCAAATTCATCAATAAATTGGGCTATACAAAGTTGTTCTTTTCTTGATGATGCTAATTTTAGATACTTGATATGAGTGATTCCAAAGCGGTCAGCAAGGGTCTTTTTAGAACGGGAATATTGCCGTCTAAGTGCATCACTGGGTGTTAACCTCAATAACAGTTCAAGAGTTTCTACCTCCCGTGCCCAAGGCTCAGGCTGATTTAATGGTGGCATATCAGTCAAGTCATAAACATGGCACCTGATGCCAGCAATGCTATCCATTAAAAGCAATGGTGGCGATATCAACTGTCGCGAAGAAATATCTTGTAATAAAGCTTCCTCGTGGGTTGCTTGAGGAAGGGCTGCCTTGTCGAAAACTTTAATTAGGAGGTTTTTTTCTCCTTTATTCAAGTCGACCTCAAAAAAAGCAAGGTTTCTTATACCAGTATCTAGCCAAGATACTGATATTTCTTTGACATCAAAACCTAAACATTCTTTAAATAAGATGCTAACCCATTGATATTGTTTTTCGTCAATAAGTTTCCATAACGTAGAGTCAGTATCTGAAGTGCCCGGTTCAAGGACATGATGATGAAAAAAAAGAGCGGTGATTTTGTCGTGATTTTTAGTCAGTGCATAGATATGTCTAACCACAGATCCCAGATTGGCTATTATTTGTCTGGAAAGAATAAAGCTGACAAATGCAATCAAAAAGTTGGGGGGTGAAAGATAGAGAAAATCTATCACTATAAAAATGAATACAATAAAAAAACTCGCACCTACAGAACTATTAATCTTAAATGCGATTTGCAAGTGACTGAGCTTATTGAAGGAATATTCTGAATTACCAAAAAATGCATGGAAGTTGAGCAGCAGTACGGTACAGACCAGAATAACGATTGCAATTTCAGGGTAAAACCAGAATAAAACTGTAAGTGAGATAACACTAAAAAGTAGACAGGAAAGTAACCCTGAAAACTGTTGGTAAGCATTTTTAGCTAGTTCTTTCTGGTTATCAAACAATAGAACTTTATTGGAGCTATCTAATAATTCCTGCGCTCCTTTTATGCTACTTTTTTCAGCTACTTTAGTAGCCGCGATTTGCAGGAAATAAAAGAATAGTGTCAGAACGCAGAGCACCAGAACTAACAGTTCCAGACCCATGCCCTGGATTGGGCTGGGTAAAAAGTCTGGCAGGCGCTGAGTACTAATCAGCATCAATATCTTTAGTGGGAGCAGAAATGTGGTCAGGAGTGATAGCTGTGCAACCAGCGAAGCAACTACGGAGATTATCGTTGCTGATGGTGTAACACGGGTTATTTCACCTCCAAGAGAAACAAGCCACTTGGTGATATAAGAAAATGTGTTTTGCATATTAGAAGCTGTGGCCGATTAAGTATGGAGTATCTTGAGAAAAACTAATGTGTCTGAAAAAGTTTTTCTATAGTACAGGATTTCACATGGATTCTGACACATTAACTATTGACCTTCTTCTCAAAGAGTATCCAAATCTCGGTATCAGCCAATCGGCAATCATAATCTGACTTGGGCATTGAACAGATCCATGGAGTGGGTAGTCAGCTATGACAGCCCTAGGCTGTCAACAAGTTTGACACGGGAATAAACACGCTCAATGCTTGCTTTCCCACCCCGAGTTCACCATGATTTCCGGTTTTCTATCTGGATATCTGTTGAATGCAATACATCTCGATCCGTGGCGCACGAACCCACAATCTCAAGGCCGTTGATCTCGATCTGCCCCGCGACAAGCTGATCGTGGTGACCGGACTGTCCGGCTCCGGCAAATCATCCCTGGCCTTTGACACTCTCTACGCGGAGGGCCAGCGTCGCTATGTGGAATCCCTGTCGGCGTATGCCCGGCAGTTCCTCTCGATGATGGAAAAGCCGGACGTCGAGCACATTGAGGGGCTTTCCCCCGCCATCTCCATCGAACAGAAGTCCACTTCACACAATCCCCGTTCCACCGTGGGCACGATCACCGAAATCCACGATTACCTGCGCCTACTCTTTGCGCGGGTTGGAGAACCCCGCTGTCCCGAACACGGCGAACCGCTGGCGGCGCAGACCATCAGTCAGATGGTGGATCAGGTGCTCGCCCTGCCCGACGAGAGCCGCCTGATGCTGTTGGCACCGATTATTCGCGGTCGCAAGGGGGAGCACATTCATGTGTTTCAAACCCTCAGGGCCCAGGGATTTATCCGGGTGCGGGTGGACGGCCTGGTGGTGGATCTCGACGATGTACCGGTTCTGGAAAAGAACAAGAAACACGATATCGAGGTGGTGGTTGACCGCTTCAAGGTCAAACCCGATCTGCAGCTGCGGCTGGCGGAATCATTTGAAACGGCACTGAATCTCTCGGAAGGCCTGGCCATCATCACCGGGATGGAGGGTGAGCAGCTCAAGGAACAGGTGTTTTCCTCCCGCTTTGCCTGCCCCGTCTGCAATTACAGCATCGACGAGCTGGAACCGCGGATGTTTTCCTTCAACAACCCCGCCGGGGCCTGCCCCGGTTGCGACGGCCTTGGCGTCAAACAATTCTTCGATATCGACCGGGTCGTGCAACACCCGGAGGTGTCCATTGCCGAGGGCGCGATTCGCAGCTGGGACCGCAAAAACCTGTTTTATTTCAACATGCTGACCTCGCTGGCTGACCATTACGGTTTCGATATCAACACGCCCTTTGAGCAGCTCAGCCCACAACAGCAGCAAGTGGTGCTGTTTGGCAGCGGTGAGGAAGTCGTCACCTTCAACTACGTGAATGACAAAGGTACCGTCTTCAAACGTGCCCATCATTTTGAGGGTATTGTCCCCAATATGGAGCGCCGCTACCGGGAGACCGAGTCGCAGATGGTGCGGGAGGATCTGGCAAAATACCTGAGCACCCAAAGCTGCCCCGAATGCAAGGGTGCCCGGTTGCGCAAATCGGCGCGGCATGTGTTTATCGACGAGAAGACCCTGCCAGAGGTGGGCAATATCCCCGTGGGCGAACTGACGGACTATTACGAGCAACTCAGCCTGTCCGGCAGCCGTGGTCAGATCGCCGAAAAAATTCTCAAGGAAATCCGTGACCGCCTGCGCTTTCTGGTGGATGTCGGCCTGAATTATCTGAATCTGAACCGCAGCGCCGAGACGCTATCCGGCGGGGAAGCACAACGGATTCGCCTGGCCAGCCAGATCGGTGCCGGTCTGGTGGGCGTCATGTACATTCTCGATGAACCGTCCATCGGTCTGCACCAGCGGGATAACGAGCGGCTGTTGGCCACACTTACCCGTCTGCGGGATCTGGGCAACACGGTGATCGTGGTCGAACACGACGAAGAGGCGATTCGGGCGGCCGACTATATTGTCGATATCGGTCCCGGCGCCGGGGTGCACGGCGGCGAGATTGTCGCCCGCGGCACCTACGAGGACATTATCAATGCACCGAACTCCCTGACCGGAGACTACCTGTCCGGGCGCAAGATGATTGCGGTTCCGGCCAACCGCACCAAAGCCGGCAGGCAGCAGCTGCGATTGCTGGGAGCGAGCGGTAACAACCTGCAACAGGTCGATCTGTCCCTGCCATTGGGCCTGTTTACCTGCATTACCGGGGTGTCTGGTTCTGGCAAATCAACCCTGATCAACGGCACCCTCTACCCCCTCGCCGCCACGGTGCTCAATAAAGCCACCACACTCAAGGCCGCCGCCCATCGGGACGTGGAGGGACTGGACCTGCTGGACAAATGCGTGGATATCGACCAGAGCCCCATTGGCCGCACCCCTCGCTCCAATCCCGCCACCTACACCGGCATTTTCACCCCCATCCGGGAGCTGTTTGCCGGCACTCAGGAAGCCCGCTCACGGGGCTACAAACCGGGCCGTTTCAGTTTCAATGTCAAGGGCGGTCGTTGCGAGGCCTGCCAGGGCGATGGTGTCACCAAAGTGGAAATGCATTTCCTGCCAGATATCTATGTGCCCTGCGATGTCTGCAAAGGGCAGCGCTATAACCGGGAGACGCTGGAAATTCGCTACAAAGGCAAAAATATCCACGAAGTGCTGGACATGACCGTGGAGGATGCCTGGGATTTCTTCGAGGCACTGCCCGCCATTGCCCGCAAACTGCAAACCCTGATCGACGTGGGACTGTCCTACATCCGGCTGGGACAGGCAGCCACCACCCTGTCCGGCGGCGAAGCCCAGCGGGTGAAGTTATCGCGCGAGCTGTCCAAGCGGGACACCGGCAACACCCTCTATATTCTCGACGAGCCCACCACTGGGCTGCATTTTCACGATATTCAGCAATTGCTGGCCGTACTGCACCGGCTGCGGGACCACGGCAATACCGTGGTGGTGATCGAGCACAACCTCGATGTGATCAAAACCGCCGATTGGGTAGTAGACTTAGGGCCGGAAGGTGGCTCGGGAGGCGGCCAGATTATCGCCACCGGTACACCGGAACAGGTGGCCACTATCGATCGATCCCACACCGGGCAATTCCTGCGCAAACTGTTGGACAGTTAGGCTTTCTGTCATCGGGCAACCCCGTGCAGGCACCACTAGCAGTCATTTTTTTCTGTTGGGGTATTGTTATTTCAGCGAACATCGCTAAGATACTGTATAAATATACAGCCTGGAAGAATACCCATGTTTTCATCAAGACTTGTCTACCAATTCCGCTCACGGATTCGACTGGCAAAGTATGCCAGTCACTATCAAAAAAACCGCAAGCTGTTTGGCTGTGATGCCCATCCGGTCACCCTGGGGCCAGAGCAGCTGAGTCGCTTTTTTGCCTTTGTCGCCAACAATGAACGACAGCAGTGCCGCTAAGCGGATGACTCGCTGTCGCGCAGGTTAGTCGGCAGAGATTCCTCCTCAGTGTCAGGAACACTGGCCGCCAGCGGCACCGAGGAGGAACGCAGGTGCAAGTCCCGTTGCGGGAAGGGTATCTCGATGTGGTTGTCAACCAGCGCCCGGTGAATTGCCAGCAGGTATTCTGACCTGACAAACCCGGCCCGCTTGATCATCTCCCCTCTCACCCAGACCGACAGAGAAAAATCCAGACTGCTGTCGCCAAAGCCCTTCATAATTACAAAAGTTTGACGATTATTACCTTCGTAAGTCAGTGGCACAGCCTTTGCGGCCGCCAGCACCACCGCCAGAACCTTGTCGGTATCTGAGCCGTAGGCCACACCAAAGGGAATACTAAAACGGCGCTCGTCGTCCTCCAGTGTCCAGTTATTCACCCGTCCATTAATAAACTCCGAGTTCGGCACCAGAATATCGGCATTGTCCAGAGTGCGGATCAGTGTGCTGCGGATATTGATCTGTCTGACTTCGCCGAAGAGGTCGGCTTCCAGTTCCACAAAGTCACCGACCCGCAGGGATTTTTCGAACAGAATGATGATCCCGGAAATAAAATTGTTGGCAATGTTCTGCAAGCCAAAACCAATCCCCACGCCCAGAGCACCAGCCACCAGCAACATCTTGTCAAGACTGAAACCGAGGCTGGACAGGCCCACCAGAAAACCTACCAGCAGGATGATGTAGCTGAGCAACTGGGTAAAGGTGTACAGCTGGCTGGGAGAAATGCGACTGCGGGCACCCACCAGACGGGTGAGAACACGGCTGATACGACGTGCCATCACCAGGGTCACGGTCATAATAAGGACAAACTGAACCACATCGGCCAGTGTGAGCACGTAGTCGCCGATTTCCAGCAGCCTGAATTGCAGCCATTCGTTTAATGCCTTCATCACAGCCCCTATAGCCAGTGTTTGCGTTTGAATACTACCAGCAGAACGATGGCGATCAGGGCCATTGCCCCGAGCAACACAAAATAACCATTTTCGGTGCCCAGCTCCGGCATGTTCTCAAAATTCATACCGTAAATACCTGCCAGGAAAGTCAACGGTACAAAAATCGCGGTGAGCACCGTGAGAATCTGTACTGTGCTGTTGAGATTGTGAGACGTCAGGGAAATGTAGCCATCCACCAGATCACTGGCCACCTCGTAATACATGGTGGACAGCGAGAACAAACGTTCGTATTTCTCGTAGACATCCAGCAACTGATGGCGGTACTCCCGGGACTCAGCGTCGAACAGTGGAGTATCCACCTCGCGCAACGCCTCAAAGACGCCCGCCAGATACCTGAACACCCGGCGCAGTTTGCGCAGCCGGGTGCGATGGGTGGTCAGCTCACGCATGGTCTGGTCGTCGGGATGCTCCTGCAGACCATCCTCGAGCTCCGACAGGGTCGGTTCAAACGCCAACAGCAGGTCGAGATAGCGCTGGGCCACGGTTTTGGAAACGGCCAGCGCCAGATGGATACCGCCAGCTGCCATGGTTCTGGACAACTGGTCTGCCCCCCACCAGTGATTGATACTGACCGACAGACCATCCCGCCGGGTCACCAGGAACCGCTCCCCGGCAAACATCGCTATCTGTATCCTGCCAAAATCTAGGGTCTGACTCTCCGCATCAAGCCCCTGCAAGATAATGAACAGGTGATCGTCAAACACCTCCAGCTTGGGCGGATGGCGTTGCCTTCTCGCGTCCGCAATCGCTAGGGGATGAATGCCAAACTGGCCAAACAGGGCTGCTTCTTCGCTCTCGGCTTCACCGTACAGGTCCAGCCATAAAAAACTTTTGTCGGACTGACGCCACTGATCAATCAGTTCGACACCACCCTGTTGCAGCTGGCCACTGTCATCCAGCAATGTGGTACGCAACATATCCCGCTCCCGCTTGGTTTCCCCGAGTATATGACAGCTTATTCTTTATTCTGTAAATTTTTAGCCAATGATACCTGCCAGGTGGCACGACTGTTAACATAGCCATTCACACTGGAAATTACCTATGGAAGTCTACCTGGTCGGCGGTGCCGTCCGCGACAAACTGCTCGGCTACCCGGTTCATGAAAGGGACTGGGTCGTGGTCGGTGGTACACCGGAAATACTGACAGCCCAGGGCTACCGCCCGGTGGGCAAGGATTTCCCGGTATTCCTGCACCCGCAGAGCAACGAGGAATACGCCCTCGCCCGCACCGAGCGAAAATCCGGCAGGGGCTATCAGGGATTTCAGTTCTGCACAGACCCCGATATTACTCTGGAAGAAGACCTCAGCCGCCGGGATCTCACCATCAATGCCATGGCGATGGATGGCAATGACAATCTGATTGACCCCTATGGCGGCCAGCGGGATTTGCAGCAACGGGTGTTGCGGCATGTCTCGCCAGCCTTTGCGGAAGATCCCCTGCGCGTCCTGCGGGTAGCGCGTTTTGCCGCACGGTACGCACACCTTGGTTTTACCGTTGCTCCGGAAACCCTGACATTGATGACGAACATCACCCACAGCGGCGAATTGCAGTATCTCTCCGCCGAGCGGGTCTGGATGGAAACGGAGCGCGCACTGGCTGAGCGATCGTCTCGAACCTACATTGACGTGCTCCGTCAGTGCGGTGCGCTCAAGGCGCTGTTTCCGGAAGTTGACGCCCTGTTCGGTGTACCGCAGCGGGCGGATTATCACCCCGAAATTGATACAGGGCTGCATGTCCTGATGGCACTGGATCAGGCAGCCATATTGAGCAACGACCCGGTTGTCCACTTCGCCGTACTGGTACATGATCTCGGCAAAGCCATAACCCCGGCAGAGGTGCTGCCCCGCCATATTGGTCACGAAGCCAGCGGTGTCAAACTGGTCAATCAACTTTGCGATCGAATGCGGGTTCCCAACCGGTTCCGCGAGCTGGCAGTGGCCGTGACGCGGCATCACCTCAACTGCCACAAGGCACCTCACCTGAAAGCTGCCACCACCCTGCGACTACTGCAAGAAATTGGCGCTTTGCGCGATCCTGTCAAGCTGAGCTGCTTCGTTCAATGCTGTGAAGCCGACGCCAGGGGTCGGCTGGGATTTGAACAACGGCCCTACACGCCCGGCGAGTGGTTACGCCGTGCCTGTGATGCGGTTCTGGAAGTAAGCGCCGGAGAATTTATACAACAGGGATTAAGCGGTAAACAGCTCGGAGAAGCTATCGAGCAACACCGACTGGCCATTCTCAACGATCTTAGGGAGCCGTGTCACAAATGAGCCAAGTTGTCCTGATAACCGGCGCAGCGCGTCGTATTGGTGCGGAAATCGCCCATACTTTTCACCATGCAGGATTTGATGTGGCACTCCACTGTCGCCACTCAGTCGATGACGCCAGTGTTCTGGCCCATGAGTTAAACAGCCAGCGAGAGGGCTCAGCCCATGTTTTTTCTGCAGCACTGGATGACATCGGAGCCGTGCGCAACCTCGCAACCAAAGTGATGAACTGGCAAGGTCGATTGGACGTGCTAATAAATAATGCTTCCAGTTTCTTTCCCACACCCCTTGAACAGGCATCGGAACAGCAGTGGAACCAGTTGATAGACAGTAACCTGAAAGGTGCTTTTTTTCTCTGCCAGAATCTCGCCGAACCACTCCGCGAACATAGCGGCAGCATTATCAATATTGCCGATATTTATGCTCGCAGCCCACTGGCGGGTTACAGCATTTACTGCATCTCCAAGGCAGGCAATGCCATGATGACCAAAGCATTGGCCGAAGAGCTAGCTCCTCAGGTTCGCGTCAACGGCATTGCCCCCGGGGTCATCCTCTGGCCACACCACGACGAACAGATGAGCGAAGACGTCAAGCAGCAGGTCATTCAGCATGTACCCTTGCGGCGGATCGGCCATCCCCGTGATATTGCAGGCATGGCCCTATTTCTGGCCACTGACGCCAGCTATATCACCGGACAGATCATTGCGGTAGACGGTGGCAGCCACCTCAGCCACTAATCGTTGATACAGATCAAATCGGTATCGATTTACCCTCGCCCTCTGGCTTGAAAAGCCTGAATACAGCACCCAATGTAATGAATAGAGGTCCAAAAATTGCCATTTGGACTATGCTTTTTGAGCAAGGCATAACGCACTGCTCAAGCCTGAAAAAACGGATTATTAATGGAGGTTTTCTCATGTCACTAATACCAAGAACGAGAGGGAGTTTCTTCGACATGGATCGTTTTTTTGACGACTTCTGGGCACCGGCACGCAGCAGTGAAGTGGATACACCCGGCTCATTCTTTTCACCCCGGGTAGATATCCTGGACAAGAGCGATCACTACGAAATCACGGCAGAAATGCCAGGTATCAAAAAAGAGGATATCAAGATCACCCTGGAAAACGGTGTGCTACGTCTGGAGGCAGAAACTACCCAGGAACAAAAGGAAGAAAAAGAGGGCAAGGTCATTCGCCAGGAACGCCGCTATGGCAGATATGTGCGCAGTTTTGATCTGGGCGGGGATGTGCACGAGGAAGACATCAAGGCCTCTTTCAAGGACGGGGTACTGAAACTGACTGCACCGAAAGTTGCCAAGGCAGAACCGGAGCAAAAGCGCATCAAGATCAAATAGAACAGACGTTACTTTCAACCCGGTGACCGAACCTTCAATCAATGACAATCAAGGTTCGGTTACTTTTTTACAAGGCCAGCCATGACCCCTGAACTTCAAGCCATCAAGCAACAATTGCACACCCGTCAGACGGAGCTCTTAGACCGTTTATCCAACCTCAAAACCGATATTTCCCAGGTTCACTCCAGGGATTGGGAAGAACAGGCTCAGGAGCGTGAGAACGACGAAGTCGTTGAAGCCCTCGGCAATGAAGCACGGCAGGAACTGTCTCTGGTCAATCGGGCACTTGAACGCATCGAATCCGGCACCTATAAACTTTGTGGCCAGTGCGGCGGGGAAATCTCACTGGAACGACTCCGGGCGGTTCCCTACACCAGCCGTTGTATCACCTGTGCTACCTGATCCGACAAATCGCCGACGTTAATCAGGAGACTCCGGCGCCGTCACCCATCAACCGCGACAACTCATCGCCCCGCCAGCAAAAGGATACGGGCCAGAGTGACTGCCGACACTGGTCATACCGGCCAGAATAGTTGCGCCAAAGCGTTTCATAACAGGTACCCAGCAACGGATGCTGGGCACCGGGGGCCAATTCTGCCAATGGCCAGAGGACAAAAGCGTTTTCCAGAATTTCACCACGTGGCAGTGTGACTCCGTCCACACTGCCGGTGAGATCGGCATAGGTCAGGATATCGATATCCAGCGTTCGGCTGCTGAAGCGTGCACAATGGGGTTGGCGACCGTGGCGATACTCCAGCGCCTTCAGATACCCGGACAGCTCACCGACGGACAGCTCCGTGCAGAACCCCACCACCAGATTGTAAAAATTATCACCGACAAAGCCCACGGACTCACTTTCATAGACAGAAGAGATCTCCAGCTCGCCAAACTGATCCGCCAGGGCATCCAGCGCAGCCACAATGTAGTGGTCCCGATCAATATTACTGCCAAGACTGAGATAGACCTGTGCCGGCATCAGTGACGTGCACCCCGCTCAATCAAAACACCCACGTCATCTGCCTCGGCAATGGCGCCTGGCTTGCCGATACGCAAACGCAGCCAGGGCACCGAAAACTCCGTCCGCACAATCGTCGCCACCTGCTCCGCCATGGTTTCCAGCAGCAGAAATTCGCTGCCGCCGATAAACGCAGTCAGCCGGTCTGCCACGGCCTTGTAATCAAGGGCGTACTGAATGTCGTCGGTATCGGCCGCTCTGCTGATATCCGCGCCCATCTCCAGATCAAGGCTGACGATCTGGCGCACCTGCCGCTCCCAGTCATAAACGCCGATAATGGTGGCAATGCACAGGTTCCGAATATAGACAATATCCATCGATATCACTCCACAGCCAGCGCGGGCAGCGTATCCATTGGCCAGCGCGGCAACGCGCGAATAGCCAGGTCCTCCTGTTGCCCCGCCATCAGCCGACAACACCCGGCATAGGCAATCATGGCACCGTTATCGGTGCAAAATTCGTGGCGAGCGTAGAAAACCCGGCCATTGACCCTGGCAAGACTGGCACCCAGTTTTTCGCGCAAACGGCTATTGGCCGAGACACCCCCGGCAATCACCAGTGTGGTCAAACCGGTCTGCTCCAACGCTCTGCGGCATTTGATCGCCAGTGTATCCACCACCGCCTCCTGAAAAGCACAGGCGATATCAGCCATGGTCTGCTGATCCGGCAGCACATCCTCACCTCTATGTTCGGCAATGGTGTTCAGGGTATAGGTTTTCAGTCCGGAGAAACTGAAGTCCAGCCCGGGGCGATCCGTCATGGGGCGGGGAAAGTGAAACCTTGTCACATCACCCTCCAGGGCAAGCCGGGCGATTTCAGGCCCTCCCGGGTAGTCCAGGTCGAGCATTTTCGCTGCTTTGTCAAAGGCTTCACCCGCTGCATCATCCACAGACTCGCCGAGAATCCGGTACTGACCAATAGCCTGCACCTCGATCAATTGAGTATGGCCACCGGACACCAGCAATGCCACGAAAGGAAAGTCGGGAGGATCTGCTTCCAGCATCGGGGCCAGCAAATGGCCTTCCATGTGATGCACACCGATGGCTGGTATCTGCCAGGCATACGCCAGCGCACGTCCCAGACTGGCACCCACCATCAGGGCGCCGATCAGTCCGGGGCCAGCCGTGTAGGCTACACCGTCGATGTCGTTGGCCGACAGGTTGGATTCAGCCATCACCTGTCTGATCAACGGCAACAGCTTTCGCACATGGTCTCGAGAAGCCAGTTCGGGAACGACACCGCCATACTCTGCGTGAACGGCCACCTGACTGTACAGAACGTGGGTCAGCAGGCCGCGTTCACTGTCGTAAACAGCCACACCGGTCTCATCACAGGATGTTTCTATTCCCAGTACTCGCACCGCCGCTTATCCCCTGTTCGGAAACGCGCAATCATACGCCAAAAAAGTCGCCAATTCATGCAGTTAGCCCATCCGACCAGCGGCCAGATAAAGTTTTGCAACCATTGCGGGAAGTGTATAGAATACGCGCCCTTGAACGTTGCACCTTTTTATCGGGTACAACACGACCAATGAACAGAACAGGATAGAGGTTACATGCCCTTCGTTCGAATTAAAGAAAACGAACCCTTTGATGTGGCTCTGCGCCGCTTCAAACGCTCATGTGAAAAAGCCGGTGTGCTGGCAGAAGTGCGCCGCCGTGAATTTTTTGAAAAGCCCACTTGGGAGCGCAAGCGCAAGGCAGCTGCCGCAGTAAAACGCCACGCCAAGAAGCAGTCTCGCGAAACAAAGAAATTCCAGCGTCTGTACTGATCTGATTCCGATTAGTCAGAACTGAATAGCTATCCATCAAGCGCCGCAATGTCGGCGCTTTTTGCGTTTGAGGAACAGATCATGAGCCATACCCTGAAAAAGCAGATAACCGAGGCAATGAAAGAGGCCATGCGCGCCAAGGCCAAGGAAAGGCTGGGCGCAATCCGGTTGATTCTGTCGGAGCTGAAACGCATTGAAGTGGACGAACGTATCGAGCTGGACGACGCCAGAGTATTGGCGGTACTCGACAAAATGGTAAAACAGCGCCGTGATTCCATCACCCAGTATGAAAACGCCGACCGTTCTGAACTGGCCGAAAAGGAACAGGCAGAAATTGAGGTCATTCAGGCATTTCTACCCGCCCCGCTCAGCGACGCAGAGCTGGCCGACATGGTCACTGCCGTGATTGCAGAAAGCGGTGCTGAGTCCATGCGTGATATGGGAAAAGTCATGGCCATACTCAAACCCCAGATCCAGGGCAGAGCGGATGTCGGTGCTGTGAGCGGCCTGGTAAAGGCAAAATTAGGCTAGATAGGGATCAATATTGCCGCTAAGCTGTAAAGTTCATTCTGGTCGGCCAACGGATAAAAATGCATGTATTTCGGCCAGGCCAGTGTTTATTAACTGACCACTGATATTTTCTATGGCCGGCAAGATTCCTCAAACCTTTATCGACGACCTGCTGGATCGCGTCGATATTGTAGATGTCGTCGGCAGTCGGGTTGACCTGCGAAAATCCGGTAAAAACCACTCAGCCCGCTGCCCCTTCCACGATGAAAAAACCCCTTCGTTTACAGTAAGCCAGGACAAACAGTTCTATTACTGTTTTGGTTGCGGCGCCGGTGGCAATGCCATTGGCTTTGTCATGGATTTTGACAGAATTTCATTCCCGGAAGCCGTTGAAACCCTCGCCAAACAGACTGGTCTGGACGTTCCCCGCGAAGCCGGGCCCAGCGATGCTGCGACCGAACGACGCAAGGCGCTCTATCACACCGTTGAGCAGGCGGACCGTTTTTTCCGCAACGCCCTGCGACACCATCACTTCGCTTTTGAAGCCGTTTATTATCTGAAGTCCCGCGGCGTTTCCGGAGAGACCGCCCGCAAGTTCGGCATCGGCTTTGCGCCGCCCGGCTGGGACAACATGCTCAACCACATGGGTCACACTGATCACGATATCAAACTGCTGAAAGAGAGCGGTATGGTCATCAACCAGCTGGAGAAGCACAAGGTTTACGACCGTTTCCGCCACCGCATCATGTTTCCTATCCGGGATATCCGCGGTCGTACCATCGGTTTTGGTGGCCGCGTCCTGACAGATGAAAAACCCAAGTATTTGAACACACCCGAAACACCATTGTTTCACAAGGGCCGGGAGCTTTACGGTCTCTACGAGGCGAACAAGGAACTGCGTGAGATCCCCTTTATGCTCGTGGTAGAAGGGTATATGGACGTGGTCATGCTTTTTGAGCACGGCATCTTCAATGTGGTCGCCACACTCGGCACTTCGGCGTCCACCGACCACCTGGAAAAATTGTTCCGCTACACACCCGAAGTGGTGTTCTGTTTTGACGGTGACGCGGCTGGCAACGGTGCGGCCAGCCGGGCACTGGATACCTGTCTGCCATTGATGATTGACGGACGCTCGGCACGGTTCATGTTCCTGGAGAGTGGCGAAGACCCCGATTCTACGGTGCGACAGATTGGTCCGGATAAATTTCTTGAAACCGTGCAGTCGGCCACCCCTATCTCCGAGTTCCTTATGGAGACCATGGCGCTGGGCCTCAACACCGATAGCCCCGATAATCGGGCAAGGATGTGGAAACAGGCCGCGCCGATGATCAAACGCATGCCGCGCGGCGTCTTCCGCGAACTGATGCTGAGGGCAGTCGCCGACAAAATTGGTCTGGATATCGCCACACTGGGCGATTATATGGAGCCGGATGAACCTCAAGGCAAACCGGTATACCAGCCGCCACAACCGGATTGGGAGCACCCCGTTTACCCTGAGGAAGAACCTGCATCCCGCAGCAACAGCAACCAGTCGGTTCAGACCGGCCACCAGAAACGAATCAAAATGCCGCCTGCGCACACGCTGATCGCCCTACTGGCCAACCATCCAGAATTGGCAAAATTGGTCACGGATTTGGACACCCTGCGCAAACTCGATATCGAAGGATTGGATATTTTAGTGCCACTGGTCGAACTCATCCTTGAAAACCCGGGGTATAGCCTCAATCATATACTGGGTTACTGGCGGGGAATGCATGACCCCGCCCAAGCGGATCGACTGGCCAAAATTGCCGCCACCGATCTGCTCAGGCCCGTGGCAAACAGCCTCAGGGACAATGAAAAAGAGTTTCAGGAGATTCAGAATCAGCTACTTCGCCAGTCGATTCTGAAACTTGAACCACTGCAGGTGATTCAGTTCCTGGCGACCAGAGAAACCGTCGATGACCACGACCTAAAGCAGCTGAATAATGCCTGGTCGAAACTGCCATCGGATCAACGGACAGATGAGGTAAAAGCGCTTTTTAATCAAGTCCTTGCAAAATCGAAGCCAAGATAACCGACAGCTGGCTAATTGCAGCTATACCGAAAATCAGGTAAGACAGCGCCGGATTATTGCCGTATAATCCGGCGTCCTATTTTGCCCCAACGTGACAGCAGATCGTATATGAGTGGTAACGCACAGCATCAATCCCGGATCAAGGAACTAATTGCCCGCGGACGCGAACAGGGTTATTTGACCTATGCCGAAGTCAATGACCATTTACCTGAGGATATTTCCGATCCAGATCAGGTAGAAGATATCATTCAGATGATCAACGACATGGGGATCAGCGTTTACGAAACCGCACCCGATGCCGAGCAGCTACTGATCGCCTCCGGTGACTCCACCACCGATGAAATCGCCGCTGCCGAAGCCGCAGCAGCGCTGGCGGCTGTCGAGACAGAACAACACCGCACCACCGACCCGGTTCGTATGTACATGCGTGAAATGGGTTCGGTGGAGCTACTCACTCGCGAAGGCGAAATAGAAATCGCCAAGCGTATCGAGGAAGGCGTCCGGGAACTCATGGCAGCCCTTGCCGAATGGCCCGCCGCTGTAGACCACCTCCTCGCTGAATACGACCTGATTGAAACCGAGGAACGCAAACTCAGCGATGTGTTAATCGGTTATCTGAATCCGATGGACCACGTTCCCTCCGCCCTCGCCCAGGCCGAAGCGGCCAAAAACAAGGAAGAGGAAGACGAAGACGAAGATGAGGCGGAAGACACGGGTCTCGACCCCATCGAAGCCAAAGAGCGTTTTGACACCCTGCGGCAGCTGAACAACAAAGCCAAAAAGGCGATCAGTCGTTATGGCGTGGCCCATAAAAGCACCCAGCAGCACCTGTCTGCACTGGGCGAACACTTTAAGTTCCTGAAACTGGCACCCCGCCAATTCGAACCCATGGCAGAGGCAGTTCGCGAAGCCCTGAGTCTTATTCGTGCGGAAGAGCGCACTGTTATGGCGCTCTGTATTCGCCAGGCAAAAATGCCGCGCACCGACTTTATCGGCCTGTTTCCCGGCCACGAAACCGATGAAAGCTGGGCCACCGGACTGGCCAAAGGCAAGGAACCCTATGCCGCTGCAATCGCCGTGGTAGAACCGGACATTCAGCGGTCCCAGCGCCGACTGATGCAGCTGGAAGAAAAAACCGGCCTGACCATCAGCCAGATCAAGGACATCAACCGCCGCATGTCAATCGGTGAGGCCAAGGCTCGTCGCGCCAAAAAAGAAATGGTGGAAGCCAACCTGCGTCTGGTAATTTCGATTGCCAAGAAATACACCAACCGTGGCCTGCAATTCCTCGACCTGATTCAGGAAGGCAACATCGGCCTGATGAAGGCGGTGGACAAGTTTGAATACCGCCGCGGCTACAAATTCTCGACCTATGCCACCTGGTGGATCCGTCAGGCCATCACCCGCTCCATCGCCGACCAGGCGCGCACCATCCGTATTCCGGTACATATGATTGAAACCATCAACAAACTCAATCGTATCTCCCGTCAGATGCTGCAGGAAATGGGCCGCGAACCCACGCCGGAAGAACTCGGCGAAAGAATGGAAATGCCCGAGGACAAAATCCGCAAGGTGCTAAAAATCGCCAAAGAACCGATCTCCATGGAGACACCCATTGGCGATGATGAAGACTCCCACCTAGGCGATTTTATCGAGGACGTAAACATCATGTCCCCGGTGGATTCCGCCACCACAGAGAGCCTTACTGAGTCCACCCGTGACGTCCTCAACAACCTGACAGCCCGGGAAGCCAAAGTCTTGCGGATGCGGTTTGGTATCGACATGAACACCGACCACACCCTCGAAGAAGTGGGCAAACAATTTGATGTGACCCGTGAGCGGATCCGACAGATCGAAGCCAAAGCGCTGCGAAAACTGCGGCACCCCACTCGCTCCGATCACTTGCGCAGCTTCCTGGACGAATAACCCGTTGCTGAAATAATCCCTGCCGGGGCGGTTACAGAACCCCCGCTCCGGCAGCGCAAGGCAAGACGCGAACGAATACCCTGGACAGCAATGACATATATACTGCTATCCTTGCCTCTCAAAGGGCCTTTAGCTCAGTTGGTTAGAGCAGTCGACTCATAATCGATTGGTCGCTGGTTCAAGTCCAGCAAGGCCCACCATTCTTTTTATAATTCATAGACTCGCTATAAGCTGAGCATCCGACTCTATGAACAGAGCGGATGGCCTTTTTTGTGCCTGTCGTTTATTCAGGATAAGATGCCTTCTCTTCTGCTTTTGGATTACCAGAAAATTCTAATTTTTAGGACTATTTTTTCGTGGGGAGGTAGTGGTCGCGTACACAGCGATATCAGTCCGAGAGCCGGTGCCTCATAAATAGGCAAATAGCTAACAAACGGGTCAAGTTAGTTCGTATCATTCACTGGGACGCGCCCCTTACTTAAAGCGTTACGAGAAAAATTAAAGGGGTAGGTTGGGGTATTCATCATAGGGAAAGCTAACGATAGCCGCCGCGCACTCTAGATTTTCCCATCGACATTTGAATATTTATGGTCAAAAAAAAGAATGACACGATTTCTCACGGTGCTTTTAATAGCAGCCATTCCTTGGCCTGCGTGTCTATCCGGAGAGACGCCCAAGTATGACCGCTCGCTCTTTGACGAGTGGGCTGATGAAGATCAAGACTGCCTCAATACTCGTCATGAACTTCTAATAGAGATATCGACCAGCACAGTCCAGGCCGGCACCAATACTTGTACAGTAATCTGGAATGATCCCTACACCGGAAAGATATTCTTTGACGCCAAACAGATGAGTATTGACCATCTGGTTTATTTGAAGTGGGCCTAGGATAACGTGGCTTATCGCTGGTCATATGAGAAGCATAAAATTTTTGCCAACGGGGAAAACAACCTGTTTTCAGTGGAGGCCAGGTTGCTACCCTCGAGGTAGAATTGCTCATGATACCGGAACTGGCACTTGACTCCGCGGATGGTTACACGCTTCTTGTTCTGAGGCGCGCCTCTGGTTGATACAAAACTGGAGACGAGTCAAATGCGGTACCACGCACAAGCTAAGAGAAGCGTGTAAATGTTGTTCAACTCTTTTGAATTTCTACTTTTTTTCCTGCCCACAACACTGGCTCTATTTTTTCTCAGCGCGCGCTATTTTGGCAACGAGGCAGCTATCGGGTTACTTGTTCTCTGCTCCCTAGGTTTCTATTCATGGTGGAACCCCATTTACCTGTTGCTGATTCTGTTCTCCATGGCGTTCAATTTTCAGGTGGGCAAGCGCCTCGGTCAGCGCAGTCACAAGGGCTTGCTTGCCTTTGGCATTACGGTAAACCTTGGACTGCTCGCCTACTATAAATATGCCAATTTTTTTGTATCCAACGTGAGCTCTCTGCTCGCCACCCACTGGTCATTGGGTGATATTCTACTGCCTCTGGCGATCTCTTTTTTCACGTTTCAACAGATTGCTTATCTGGTAGATTCTCACCGAGGCATTACCCGAGAATACAGATTCTTGCACTACGCGCTTTTCGTTTCCTTCTTTCCACAGTTGATCGCAGGTCCAATCGTTCACCATCGAGATATGCTGCCACAATTCATGCGGACAACCCCCTTTTGCCTGAAACCGAATCATTTCGCGATAGGCTTGAGTATTTTTGCCATTGGATTGTTCAAGAAAACGGTATTGGCCGATGGGATTGCTTCCTACGCCAACCCGGTATTCAATGCCGCAGACAGCGGGCAGACTGTCGATTTTTTTACTGCTTGGGGAGGCGCGCTGGCATACAGCTTTCAACTCTACTTTGACTTTTCAGGCTATTCGGACATGGCTATAGGTCTGGCACGCATGTTCGGCATTGTACTACCACTGAATTTCTACTCTCCCTACAAAGCCGCCAGTATCTCCGAATTCTGGCGACGTTGGCACATCACCTTGTCTCATTTCCTTCGCGACTATGTCTATATCGCATTGGGTGGCAACCGGCGTGGCAGGACACGGCGCTTCGCCAACTTGATGACGACCATGCTACTGGGTGGTTTATGGCACGGCGCCGGCTGGAACTTTATTATATGGGGCGGCCTGCATGGCCTGTACCTCATTCTCCATCAGATGTGGCAAGCTTTGTTGTCAAAGCTATCCCTGAGTCCTTCTGGTTCTGCGTATTCCGCACTCGCCTGGCTGATGACCATGCTTTGCGTTGTTGTGGGTTGGGTTTTCTTCCGTGCAACCACCTTTGAAGGGGCCATTGGTCTACTGCAAAGTATGATCGGATTACATGGTTTTACCCTTCCCCAAGGCATAATGGCACGCCTCGGCGACGTAGGGGTACTCCTTCAGTCTCTCGGCATGGAAGTCGCTTTCGGCGGCGGTCAGGTTTTCGTGCTCACTTGGCTCTGGATCATGGCCCTGCTGATCATTGTTCTGGTGATGCCCAATGTCCAGGACATGTTCAACTGGGTCAGGTGCTCACTGCGTAACCAGCACTTTGATACCACTGATAGCGTGTGGCCAATGCTCTCCCGGGTGTGCAAACTGCAATGGAAAGAGAGCATTGGGTGGGCAATAACCTGCGCAGCCTGCCTTGCACTCGGGTTCCTCACCCTGTTTCAGGTAAGCGAATTTCTGTACTTCCAGTTTTAGGAGATAAGGCATGGTTTATCTGAATCGCTTCTTCATCTGTACTTTTGTCGTCATTGCAATAGTCTGTGCGGTAAACTGGTTTATCGACCCATATGGCATGTACTGGTCTCCAGTAATTGTAGGGATTAATAGCACCAAACCTGCTTCCGGAGATCGGGTTAGGGTAATAAAGGCTTACCGGGCCCCGGAATTCGCGCCTCAGGTGCTGATTGTAGGAAACTCTCGAGCTGAAATGGCTCTCCACCCCGAACACCCTTCCTTTGACAGTGCTAGAGTCTACAACCAGGCCATGCCTGGCGCAGGAATTCGTCTACAAACCGACTACGCGCGTAATACCATTGACACCACGCCAAGTCTGAAACGGGTCATCATGAGTGTGGACTACCTGGATTTTCTGGTGCGCCATGCTCGGTTCTCCGAGCCTCATATCGAAGACGCAGCACCGGACTACCTGTTAAGGCTGCCGCTGTATACCCCCGGCTGGTCTGGTCGTGCGATGCGGCTGCGCGAAAAGTCCGCCCTGCTGTTTTCACTTGATGGCTTACTCGATAGCGTACGCACAGTCTTTCAGCAAAGCGCAGCCGTAAACAGTATCGACCCGACCGGCTTCAATGATCCGGCGAGTTACGTCAACATACTGCGCCATGAAGGCATCAACGCGTTGTTCGTGCAAAAGTTGGAAGGGCTCGACGGAAACATGAGAGGTCGAGACCTCATGACTATCGACTCTGATACCGGACAGCGCTCACCTCAATACGGTATTCTTGCCGATTTTCTTGCCGATCTTTCCGAGCAGGATATTCATGTACAGTTGTTTATCAGCCCGTACCATTTCAGTTATCTCCACTTGCTTAATGACCTGAGCATGACCAAAGATTTTATCGCATGGAAATACGAGTTGCTGAAGGTGGTCGAGGAGAGCGGAGCAAACTTTAATTTGTGGGATTTCAGTGGCCCATCCATCTTCATACAGGAACCTGTGCCGGTTGGCTCAAATCGCGCCATGCAGTGGTACTGGGAACCCGCTCACTACCGCCGTGATCTAGGAGATAAAATATTGGAATCTCTTGCGACAGGCAAGGCTATATCACAGTTCGGGACCCCCCTCACAAAGGGTGCTATCGAAGCGGTAACCGAGGCACATTATTCACTATTGAGTGATACCCGCGACGACTGGCAGGCGCTTCAGCAATCACTAAATATCGATATAGATGCGTTACCAGAAAGTCAGTAGAGCGTGGCAGCACTAGCGAAGAGCTGAAGGTTCTGACGGAGTGAGTCGATTTTTACTGGACACTCATCTAGGATGATTAAGCATTTTGAGTATTATCATGAAATCACTGACAGTGATCGCCAGCTGCGCTGGATGAGCAATTCCCGCTGCCATATGAGGATGAAAACTAGTGGTGGTTCAAAGTTCATTGAACTCGCCCTGATAGTAACTACAAATTTTGGGTATAGAATTATTTTTTGTTTCGGTAATTCCCGTTGGAGTGTCTGGAGGTAGCATTGCGTACATTCCAATTTTTGAGATTGTTAAACATATTATTGTGTGCCATGTACTTGGGAGTGCCTCATGGAGTTATGGCTGGTGATAATTCCTGGGAGACATATCGGGCCATACGTCTACAGTCTGAAAAAGAACCGCGGGAATATTCTTGTGACGATCATGGGAATGAGCGCTGTTCTTCGAGTGATAGTGTCGGGTTACCCCAGAAAACCAATCCCCAGCTAGCTGAAAATGCGCCTCCAAACTGGAAAAAAATCGTTCACTGTCCGGACACGCCCACGTTCCAGAACGGCGCGGGTGCCAGGTGGTATTTTTGTGATGTAAATATTGCTACAGAGCCATACTACACCCCCTATGACAAAGACTTTCCTATCTCGTATATGATTCCAAGGGAAGATAACTTCCAAGACGCCAGGGTGCGGGTTTATCTACACCCCGATAGCGCCAATGGGGCATATGTCACAGGCCCATCATCCTTTGCATTCCGTCAAGACACCGTTGAGATACACCCAATGGAACAGCAGTGGGGAAATAACGGATATACCGGCTGGTGGCTGTACTCAGGAAATGAAGTTGGCACTATAGCCAACTACAATGGTCGTCAGATTGCGCTGGGCATTGACTATATTATGGATAAATACTCGGACAAGATCGACCTGGGCAAAGGTATCTATCTGGTAGGTAAGTCGCTTGGAGGCGCAGGTGTAATGCACCAGTCTATGATCTTGCCTAAGTATCAGGACAAGATTGCCATTGTGGATGGCATTATTGCCAGGATGATGATTCCCAAGAACGGAGAACGCGCAGTTAAACGCGCGTGGGGCACCAAAGCTGTCAACCCGGAGCTTTATGACTCCGTGGATATTCGCCTGCAATATGACAAGGTTAAGGACATTCACTTCATGTGGCGGGGCGGCTCCAATGACTCGCTTGGTCGCTTTGACATAGAGTTTCTTCAAATCTGTGAGCAGAGAAAAATCAGTTGCTCTGCTACCTGGCTGTTAAGCGGACACGGCATTAGTGAAGCCGGCTACTCTCTGAACATGCAGTTGTGGACTGACCCCAATCAAGATGCAACGCTGGACAAGATACTGCCGGTGATTACCAACAATACTTCAAACTACCACGGTAGATTGCGTGGTTATCACAACCGAGGCATTACTTGGAACCATAAAGCGATAGTGGATCAAGCCGACCGTATCGTGATTCCCTTGCAATACCGGGCCATGACGAATCTTGGTTCTGATTTGCCCGATCAGCCTCAACAGGTGATGTTTTCCGTTACCCTAAGACATGTAAAAAACTTCACTTTCCAGCCTGGAGATGAAGTGCAGTGGCAGTTTGGGCAACAGCGTGGAACAACTACAATTGCTTTGGACGGACTACTTACTATTGACGGGTTGAGACGAAAGTCCAGTCAAGGCTATCAGGAGTTAGTGATTAAGCTTTACTCCCCGCAATAACACAGTCCAGTTCTTGATCAAGGCTTACCTCGACACGTATAACGGTTAATTCAAAAGCCTATGGCTCTATAACAGCTTGGCCTTATATCACAGAAAACACCTGCATTCACTGGGCGGAGCGGTTCATTTACTGTCACAAGAAAACGGGTTCTACCATCACCAACAACTGCGGGACTTTGGGTATCTTATATGGAGAAAGCCTCTCCACACTTTATCAATCAATAAGAGGCAATAACCATGACAAATACCTTCCGCATCATCAAAAAATCCACATCCTCGAAACTCTCCCCTAAGTCCCCAAGCTCCCTCACCTACCACGTCGGCTATGACGACAACTCAAAATCCTTTCATTTCCGTATCACTGCCAACTCCGGTGGTGGTTTCTTCTCAAATGAATGGATACCCTTGAGTGATATTCTGGACACCATCGCAACAACCTTCCCTGTTAATCCCTTCAAGGCCATCATCTTCAAACCACTCTATCAATCCAAAGGCTCTAACAACCACGGCTTCTTGGCGGCGGCACTTCGAGCTGAGAAGCTATTTCTGCCCGTTGAGAAGTAGTTGATGTCTCACACTCTAGGTGACACCAAAGGTTTTAATACGGCTATGCAAGGAGTTCTACCCCGTTTCCACGAAGCGTGGCCAAATTTTCATTCGGGTGACTTTTTCAGATTGATGGAAACAACTCACGGTAAGCGTGATAATGACTTTCCTCTTCCAATCGTAAATCCTAGGCAAAGGCAAATTATGAGCAATAAAGTACCCAGTGTGATATTCAAAACGCGTGTCCGTGGCGAAAGCGTTGGCGGGAGAAGCCCATTTATCTGGAAGGATATTTCAACGGAAGACGTATTTTCGGGTAAAAATGTCGTTATATTTTCACTCTCGGCTGTATTTACTGAAACCAGCTCCCGCAATCATCTGCCTGACTATGATGCCAAGTATGAGGAACTGAAATCACTGGGTGTTGATGACGTGTACTGCCTGAGCGTTAGCGCTCCTTTTACCATGCTTCAGTGGGCAAAAAATTTAGGTCTTAAACATGTAAAAATGCTGCCTGATTCACATGGAAATTTTACTCGCCTGATGGGAATGCTGGTTAAAAAAGGGCCGGGTGAGGTGTCATGGCGTTATTCTGCCCATGTAGTTGATGGAGAAATAAAGCAACTCTTTGCTGAAACTGGGATGATGGATGATTGCCCAGATGACCCATTTGAGTGCAGTGATGTGGACACAATGATTTCTTACCTAAAGAAATAGAACTTCACCAACAGGATGTTGACCGAAACAGTTTCAGGTGAGCCACCCCTAACAAAACAAATTGTAGCTACCCTGCTATATGTGTATGGCTGCCTGGCGACATTATTTAGGAGAAGAACCGGGCAATGAGGTTCTTATTTAGCCTTACCGCTTTGTTAATAGCATTTCACACTTACAGTGATGAGCTACCTTCATGCATGGCAAACGCGCAAACGCAGTTAGAAATAAATCAGTGTGCAGGNATCAATTTGCTANCGGCGANACGCANGCTTGNGANCNTGCTTGAAAAAATCAGGCACGCTTACAAATCAGCAAGCCCAGAATTTTTGACAAAACTCGACGTTTCCCAAAAAGCATGGGAAGAGAGCGTGAAAGCCAATATGGAGCTGAAATATCCGCTCGAGGATAAATGCCTACAATACGGTAGTGTTTACCCGATGTGTGCCAGCGGGTTTGAATCCAGACTTGTACTGGCCCGCATTGAGTTTCTGAGAGAGTGGTTGAACGGACATGAAGACGGTGACATTTGCTCAGGCTCAATTATCCACAGTTACTCTATCCAGAGGGATTGTTCCAACATTGGAAAGTAGCGATTGGCAAGTAACCTGATCTTCCCCAGCATAACGCCCCTCAACATTCAGTATCTGGCATACATACAGGGATTCATACTATATTCTGGCTGACACTGGATCGGTAATAGTCGGACATAAACCACCGACTATCAGCGATGAACCATCATCCATTTTTATTTTAATCAGCCCCTTTTCTGCAAGGAGGCTCGAACCCATTGGTCAAAAGTATGTTCGATCAGCTAACACTTCTAGCCGAAAACTTTACCCTTTCAGACTCGGTGACGGGTCTGCTGGTGAATACCGGTTTTTTGCTTGCGGCAATCATTATTCTCAGGACGCTCACCGCGCGCTTTATTCGGCACAAAGTGAAGGCTCCGGAGCTGAAAGGTCGCCTGCTGGCCAATACGCGCAACGGCTTTCTGTTGTTGATACTGCTGGGGCTGGCAATTATCTGGGGGGACCAGCTGCGCACTCTAGCATTATCCATTCTGGCTATTGCCGTGGCCTTTGTAGTCGCCACCAAGGAGCTGATCTCGTGTATCACCGGCTCTCTTCTGAAAGGTGGTTCAGGGTCCTTTAACATTGGCGACCGGATTCAGATCAAGGATTTTCGCGGAGATGTCATCGACCAGAGCCTGTTGACCACAACCATTCTTGAAGTGGGCCCCGGATCCGGCGTCCACCAACGCACCGGCCACGTGATCGTGATACCCAACGCGATATTTCTCTCTGAGCCGGTAGTCAACGAAACCTTTTCCGAGCGGTACGACTTCCATGTGTTCACTGTGCCCTTCATGCGCGAGGATAACTGGCGCGCTGCTCAGGAGGCCTTTCTCGCAGCGGCCAACCGTCATTGCCAACCCTACCTGGAGTCCGTACGCCGTCACATGAACAAAATTGGTGAACGACGGGGGCTGGAAATGCCGTCGGTGGATCCTCGGGTGACGATTCAGGTGCCGGCAGCCGAGGAGATCCATCTGGTGATCCGAATCCCGACGAAGACCGGTCAACGAAGCTATCTCGAACAGCTCATTCTTTCGGAAGTGTTTGCCAACAACGACTTTTCCAGCAAGTCCTCCGGGCAACAAACTGTCCGCGAGAAATAAAAAAGGCCCGCCACTGGTGTGGCGGGCCTGGCTCAGGCTATCGTCATTTCAGACGGAAGTCCCAATCCGAATCAGTCGTCGCGGCTAACCTTTACAGGCTCCTGATTACCTCTTTGAAAATAGACCTCGAGATCGCGACCACGCGCATCGTCACCTTCAACCTCGATCCTATCTCTTCGATTGATTTTAACTTCTTCGATGTCAACAATGCCGGCCTCAGCAGCCGCTTTGGTATACAGCAACAGATCGTCAGCTGTCATGCCCCAGGTACCGTTGAGACGTTTTTCACGTTCTTCATGAACGAGGTCTGGACTACCGGCACCGGTTTCAAGTTCCACATGCCAGTCCTGATCTATCCAGCCCTCAATTTCCATACGTCCGGAGCCTTCAAACTCAATACTGGTGAAATGTGTGATGCCATAATCTGAGCCAACTTTGATCGCCTGACTGATATTGCCCGCCGGGTCAGCTGTATAGGCAAAAGGGGTCACAGCCAGTGTCGCAATCGTCAGTGTTGTAAGTAACAGTTTCATATAAACCTCCGGATTGATTGATCAAAACAGGGCCAGATAAAGCACCGGGGGAAATCCAGAACGTGAGCTGACCCGCTTGATAGGCACAGTAACAAAGCCATCCTTACAGCACCCTGAGTAACCTGTTCATAGTCCATTCATGTTCTCTTTGGCAGAATGTCCTTCATGAAACATGTTTTCAGCCAACATTGCCTGTCACTCGCCCATCACTACCGACACCGCTCTCCGCGATGCAGGGGCCGCTATTTTCTGGCAGCCATTCTGACACTGGGCTTTATCAGTCCCGGCTGGAGTGACGATGATGATTGGCGACGGCTCCACGAAGATGTTCAAGCGGGCAAAATCAAGCCTCTCAATGAGATTCTGGCAAGCCTTAACACGCGCTATGATGGCCAGGTTATCGATGTGGACCTGGAGGATGAGAACGGCGTGATAATCTACGAAATAGAACTACTCGGACCACAGGGGCAAGTGGTCGAGTTTGACGTGAATGCCGCCACGGGGGAGCTGATTGGTATTGAAGGCAGCAATATTCGTGGGATGACCCGCCCTTGAAAGTCCTCCTGGTTGAAGATGACCAGCCCCTTGCAGAGGCACTCGCCGAAGCTCTGCGGAATGTAGGTGTACTGATTGAGATAGCGCCTGACGGCAAAACTGCTGACTTTCAGGTGAGTGTCGAATGTTACGATGCCATCATCCTTGATCTCGGCCTGCCGGACGGCAACGGTGTACAGTGGCTCTCGGGGTGGCGCGCCCGCGGTATGGACCTGCCTGTCCTCATCCTCACGGCCAGGGAGCGCTGGTCAGACAAAGCCGCCGGGTTTTCGGCCGGTGCCGATGATTATGTGACCAAACCCTTTGAAACAGCCGAGGTATTACTCCGCCTGCGGGCACTGATTCGCCGCAGCCACGGGCATGCCCACCCGATTATTACAGTGGGCGACCTGACACTGGACACCCACACGGGCCGATTTACCTACCTGGGTATGCCCGTGTCGTTATCGGCGCAGGAATTCCGTCTGCTCTCCTATCTGATACACGCAGCGCCCCGGGTCGTGAGCCGAACCGAACTTTCGGAACATGTTTATGACCAGGATCAGGAACCGGACTCGAACGTCATTGATGTACAGATAAGCCGGTTGCGGAAAAAACTGGACAGCAACTCAATCCGCACAGTACGAGGACAGGGCTACTGTTTACCGGACCATCCGACCGACCCATGAACCGGCACCTCCTGCGCAAACTGCCGATAGCTTCCCGCATGCTGGCCACCTCGCTGATTTTGGTGGTACTCGTTATCCCGGTTGCCGGTCTGTTGCTCTCCTACAATCTTCGCGAAGCCGTCAATACTGCATTCGATGAACGTCTGGAGTCCCTGCTCAACGTGGTTTTGGCCGGCATTGAATATGACCAGCAAACAGACACACTGGCACTCAACCAGCGACTCGGCGATGCCCGCTTCGATCAGGTGTTCTCCGGCTGGTATTGGCAGGTTTCCGACAATGCCTCCCGGGTTCTGACCTCCCGCTCCCTATGGGATCAGCGCTTACCTCTGGCAGCAGGCCCGCAACTGCAATACAGCACAATTTCCGGCCCAAATGGGGAAACCCTGCGCAAGCTGGAGCGGGATGTACGACTGCCAAGGCTCCCTGTCACTCTGCACGTTGCCGTGGCTGCTGACCTCAGCGAAGTGGATGCCGCGCTGGCCCGCTTTGAGCAACTGCTCTGGCTCTCGTTAGTGTCGCTGGGAATTTTGCTGCTGCTGGGCATCTGGTGTCAGTTGCACTGGGGACTGGAACCGTTAAGACGCATCCGAAGCAATCTGCAGGCGGTGGAAAAGGGTGACTGTGAGCGGCTCGATACCGACCTCCCCGAAGAGTTGAACAATCTGGCAACCGCGATCAATACCGTACTGGAACGCGACCGGCAGTTGATGTCCCGCGCCCGCACCGCGGCGGGCAACCTGGCCCATGCCATCAAAACGCCGGTCAGTGTAATGATGACGACAACAGAGCAACTGCCTGCCGGTCAGCGCGAGATCATGGCATCCGAACTGAAACGACTGAACGAAGCTGTGCGACACCACCTGGCCCGGGCTTCCGCCGCTGGCCCAGTGGTGCTGAGGCCGAGAGTGACACTATCGGTGGCACTTGAGCCTGTCTTTAACGGTATTTCACGATTGGCCGAACGAAAGAACATCGCCTTTCAAAAACCCGAAGTACCACCACTGCAGTTGCAAATCGATGCCCAGGACCTACAGGAAATTGTCGGCAATCTGCTGGAAAATGCACTGCACTGGGCCAAATCGACAGTGGTGATGGCGATCTACAGTGAAGCTGACAACCTGCACCTCAGCATTATGGACGACGGGCCGGGGATGTCGTCCCAGAGCCGGGATGAAGCGTTGCAACGCGGTGGCCGGCTGGATGAGCAACGCTCTGGCTCGGGCCTTGGGCTCGCCATTGTCAGCGAGTTGATCCAACTGTATGACGGGCAATTGCAATTAAAACCGTCTCCCATGGGCGGTCTGCTGGTAACCGTATGCCTGCCTTGCCTGGCTGCTTAAAATTGACGACTGGTCCAGGAACCAGCTCAAACGCAGGCGGGGATTAAAAACGTTGTTTCAGCCCAGTCGCCAGCGCCAATCCGCTCAGGTAAGCAGACTCCGCCCTGCCACCCAACAGCCAGTCACCACAGACACCCAACTGCAACTGTTCATCCATTAAACACTCCGCTTCCGGCGATACTTCAGGTGTTGCTTTGTCTGTTGCTTCGGGTATTGGCACGGTATTGGCGTAGCGCCAGCGATGCAGTCGAGAGTACTTTGGCTTCGGCAGCGTTTTAGCCATGAGCCGTTCCAGTTCGTGCCACAGGGCCCGCTGAACCTGCCGGGAATCGCTATCCAGATGCTGCTCGGCCCAGGTATTGGTTGAATGCACCATGAGGCCACAACCGCCAGTGCGACCGGGACGGGATGACTCAAACGCCAGCCAGCCAATGGGAGAATGCTTCACTACCGCCGCCTGCCACAGACTCTGAAGCGGTTCGGCAAAGCCCAGCAGCAGACTGTAACAACCGAGCATTGCCGTGTTGGTCACCTGCTCGTAACCGGTAAAGGCTGACGGCAGCAGTGCCGCAGATTGTGGCGCTGGCATGCTACAAACGACCCAGTCAAAAGGACCGTGGCAGGTATCGTTGCGATCCCGCAACAACCAACCGGCGATGGTTTTTTCAAGTGACGCAATCGCAGTATCAACCATCAGGTTTTTGCCCTCGGCGGCAAGCTGGCATAGGGTATTCATGCCGGGAACCGCCACATAGTGGGGTTCAAACCAGTCACGCCGATAGGATTTTCGGTCGTCTCCCAATGTGATGACCCGCGGGTGCCATTCGGCCACCCGGCCTGTGGCAATCAGTGGTTTCAGGTAGTTCTGAAAGGCAACTGAGCGGGCAGTGAAGAATTGCGCACCGTAATCAAACTGGAAGCACTCCCCGGTACGTGTGGCGATACGCCCACCGACGCGCGGAGACTTATCGAAAACCGTCACCTCGGCAAAACCATCCAGCTCACCCGCCAGGGTCAACCCGGACAGGCCAGCTCCGATAATCGCCAGACGGGGGAGCTCGGTTACAGAAGGTATCATCCCGCGTCTTCCCCCGGTATCACAGTGCAATCACTGCATAACTGACCAGGGATAACAGGGCCAACGCACTGGCACGTACCCTGAGCCGGTAAAACCAGGGTTCGAGCAGTTGCTGTCTGACCAGAACCGTATCAATCCACAGCAGGTACAGGAAGCAAAACAGCAATATCACCACACCCCACAACAGGGTCGACAGGAGGGATAACCAGGACAGCAAGGCAACGATGTTGCTGTGCAGGAACAGGTTCAGTGAGCATTGCCTGAACAAAAAGACACCCCAGTGAATACCGGCAATAAAAGCGACAATCACCGCACTATAGGCCATCAACAGATTTTGGACATCAACGGCAAGCAATGTGCTGCTCCCTGTGAACAGCCGGTAACAGAGAGGAAATAGAAATGGCAGTACGCCACCGTAGGTGAATAGCCTGGCCACAATCTCTTTGCTTGTCGAACTATTGCTCAATGGTTTTCTCTCTGATGCTCTTGCCCCGGCTGCGCCGACACCTTTCGGAACAATATTTCACATCCTGCCAGACGCGCCACCACTTTTTCCGCCAATGAAAAGGCCGACGGCAGACCACACAGATTTTGCCGGGCAGATCAGCTTTTTCCGGCATGCTGCCAACCCGTTCGCCTCACCATTCCAATCACCAGGGGATTTCCCTGCCCTGCCAATCAAGGTATAGCGCGTGCCCGACCGGTGTCATATTTTCAACAATGGACAGTAGCTGTTCCGCCACAAAATCGGCAGAAAACAGTTTGCCTTCCGGCACATTGCCCTGGAACGGTCTGGACAGCGCTGTGTCGGTGGTGCCTGGATGGAAGACCACCAACTGGACATTTTTTGCCCGCCTGGCGTATTCGACTGAAGCAGTCTGAACCAGCATATTCAGGGCCGCCTTGGAGGCTCGATAGCCATACCAGCCACCCAGCTTATTGTCACTGATACTGCCAACCCGGGCACTGAATAGTGTCAGGGTGCAGATCTGTTCACTGCGCAGGGAACCCACGAGATGCTTCAACCACAACAGGGGTGTGAACGTATTGGCCCTAAACACCGTTTCAATACTGGACAAATCTATCTCTTCAAGCCGCTTTTCGGGACGAATCCTGTCACCCTCGTGGAGCATACCGTTACAGATAAACACCCGTGAAAACTCACCGGGTTCGCCATTGAGCAGTGCAACCGTCTCGGCGATACCCGCCTCTGAATAGTCGCACGTCAGCCAACTCACTCGCGCCGGCAAAGCGACCTCGGCGGGACTGCGACTGACGGCGTAAATCCTCGCAATGCGCTGATCGCCGCTGAGTCGGCAAATCAAACGCCGGGCAATGCCACTGGAAGCACCGACCACCAAGGCTTTTGAACTCATTGCTGCGACTCCCGTGACCGATATGACCGGTCATCAACTACCCGGCTGGAGATCTTCCTCATCGCCCACCCGAACCCCCTGTCGATCAACCGGCATGCGCCAGAGCTTGCCCTCACATACGTAAAAATACGGGCAATCCCGCATGCAGCCCCGGCAGGGCAACCTTTCAACNGTCTGTTCAGTAGGTGAAGGCATCGGTTGGTCCTTGGTTAATGGGTGAGTGTACGCAGACATGTCCCGATCGGTTCAGCCTGACCCGATACACCGCAGGGAGGTGAATTTTTTTATCGTGAAGCCATGGTTTTTGTCACTGTCTATGGCTTAGTCTTGACGGGAGTAACAACCTGTCTGGTCATATTGCGCCAGAGAGAAACAATCGGCGAGGCTTTTTGAACGCGTGGAAACAGACAAACTGGCACAATTGAGATCCGGCGACCCGGTACTTTTTGCAGAACTGGTTCGCGACCACCACCGCGCCCTCATCGCCCTCACGGTGCCCATTGTCGGTATCAGCGAAGCCGAAGAAGTGGTGCAAAATGCCTGGCTGAAGGCCTACCAGGCCATTGGCAGCTTTGCAGGGAAATCGGCGATTCGCACCTGGCTGGGTAGTATCGCCATCAATGAAGCAAGAATGCAGCGGCGCCAAAGGAAACGGGAATTGTTGTTCAGCGATCACGGCGACGAGAACCAGAATACAGAAGATGGCCTGACACAAAGGTTTACCGAGCGCGGCCACTGGCAACACCCTCCGGCCCATTGGCATATAGATTCTCCCGAGAGCCTGCTGACCGGTGAGCAGCTGGCCGAATGTCTGGAACGACTGCTAGCTGCCATGCCAGACAACCAGCGTTGTATTCTCGAAATGCGGGATGCCAGCGGACTGTCTTTTGAGGAAATCTGTAACGCACTGACGGTTTCTGCATCCAATGCGCGAGTGCTCCTGCACCGTGCGAGAACACAATTGTTCAAACTTGTTGACCATTATGAGGAGACTGGCGAGTGCTGAGCTGCCGCGACTTTGTGAACAATGCGGATCAATTACTGAATCGCGATTTGCGTGTTTCCACACGTATCTCCCTGCAGATTCACCTGTTGCTCTGTCGGCACTGTCGCCGCTATCTCAAACAGCTGCACAGACTTGTCGAAGCCATCCCCTTTATGCACAACAAAGCCACGGAAGAGGAAGTGCACAAAGTAATGGACTGTATTCATTCCCACAACAACCTGTAATCCCCGCAACAAAAGCCCCCTGCTCCGGCAAAAGAAACACAAACGCTGCCTGCAGCCGTAACAAATTCCTTTTAACGGCATCAGTTAGGCAGATTGCCGACAACATTTGTTGTGTGTTTCCTCACCGTGAAAACGTTGCCGGAGCAGACGCAGCCGGCAATCACATCCTATTAACGGTTAAAGAAATGTCATCAAAACCCGTTATGCGCTGTAACAAAAAACATCCGACGGCATCTCATTGCGGACACCTTACATTAACGAAACAAGGAACTGACTATGAAACAACCAACAAAAAACACCTTCAAATCAACCATTGGTATGGCCTTTATTTCCACCAGCCTGATACTCCCCATGGCCAGTATGGCCGACAATCCCTTCGCTGCAACCGATCTCGGCAATGGCTATCAGCTCGCCGGTAAACATGCCGCTGACAAGCCCGGGGAAGGCAAATGCGGCGAGGGCAAATGCGGTGAAGCAAACGCTGCCCCAAAGTCTGAAGAGGGCAAATGTGGAGAAGGCAAGTGCGGTGAAGAAAAACCTGCACCGAAATCCGAAGAAGGCAAACGCGGTGAAGGAAAGTGTGGTGAAGGAAAATGTGGCGGACAGTAATTTTTCCGGTTACTGCTGATTTCACGCTTCAGGGGGGGCGGCCAAGTGGTCGCCCTTCATCCTTAATTCCTGATATTCAATCAATCCGGTAAACCATCATGACCACAATGGCAATTACTCAACGGCTTAACAGGGGACTCAATGTCGCGCGACATGCAGACTTTCTCGCCCCACTGCTGCTGCGACTTTTTCTGGCACCGGTTTTCATCACGGCGGGCCTGACCAAACTGCTCGCCTTCGAGAGCACAGTCAGCTGGATGGGCAACCCGGATTGGGGGCTGGGATTGCCTCTTCCCTGGCTGATGGCGGTTCTGGCTACCGCCACAGAGCTGGTTGGCGGATGGCTGCTGTTGTTCGGGTTGGGGACACGGCTAATTGCCATCCCGCTGATGGCAACCATGCTGGTGGCCGCCTTTGCGGTTCACTGGCACAACGGCTGGTTCGCGATTGCCCCCTCGGACCCGTCAACCAGTATGGCCCGCCCCCTGGCCGCCATCGGCATTCCGACGGCGGAACAGAGTCTCGAAAACAGCGAGGCAGTGGGTGAACGATTATCAGCTGCCCGACAGATTCTTCGGGAACACGGCAATTACTCATGGCTTACAGGCAAGGGCAACATTGTCATTCTGAACAATGGCATCGAATTCGCAGCCACCTACTTTATCATGCTGCTGTCACTGTTTTTTACGGGCGGCGGCCGCTACTGCAGTGCAGACTACTGGATAGGTCGCCGGTGGCTCAATAACAGGGACTGACGACCGGCGTTTACCCCTTATGCTGCTCAATGGTTGGCCAGCACAGCCTCCCTCACCACTCCGAAACAGGAAAATATCCGATTGGCGATAAAATTACCCTAGAATAGTGCCGGTATCAGACGTTGATGATCGCTGTTCAGGAGAAGTCGTGTATGGAGGTGGACCATGTTGTCAAAGTGGTCGATATGGGTATCGATACCCACCAGGAATCCGTGGTGTACATGCGCAAGGATTCGCCGGTTTGTCAGTCGGAAGGGTTCTCTGCGAGCAGTCGCCTGACACTGAAAAGCAATGGTCATTCGCTGATTGCCACCTTGAATGTGGTGGACAATCACATTCTTCCTGAGGGTTATGCAGGCCTGTCAAAGGTCGCCATGCATGACTTACAGATCAAAAGTGGCGACACGGTGAAGATACATAACGCGCCATTGCTGAACTCACTGAGTCTGGTCCGCAAGAAAATTTACGGTCACAAGCTCAGCGAATCCGAAATCAAAAGTATCATCACGGACATCAGCGGCCACCACTACACCGACGTTGCCATCGCCAGTTTTCTCAGCGCCTGTGCAGGCAACAGACTGGACGTAGACGAAATTATCAGCCTCACCAAGGCGATGGTGGAATGCGGCAAACGGCTCGAGTGGCCGGGCCACCTTCGTATTTTCGACAAGCATTGCATCGGTGGCTTACCGGGCAATCGCACCACACCGATCCTTGTTTCCATTGTCAGTTCAGCGGGATTGATTATCCCGAAGACGTCCTCGCGGGCGATCACCTCGCCATCGGGCACCGCAGACACCATGGATACTCTGACCAACGTCAACCTCAAGCTGGAGGAAATCCGCCATGTGGTCGGTGCCACCGATGCCTGTCTGGTGTGGGGCGGCGGAGTTAGCCTGAGTCCGGTTGATGATCTGCTGATCCGGGTAGAACGGGCACTGGACCTGGATGGCGAAGGCCAGATGATCGCGTCAGTGTTATCCAAAAAAATAGCGGCTGGCTCAACCCACGCGGTAATCGATATCCCCGTTGGCGCAACAGCAAAAATCAGAACCCAGGACGAAGCCGAAAAGCTGGCATCCATGTTCACCCTGGTGGGCGCGGCCTGTGGCATTCAGCTGCGCTGTTTGATTACGGATGGCAGTGCACCAATCGGCTATGGCATCGGCCCGGTTGAGGAGGCCCGGGATATTTTATCCGTACTACAATGCCAGACCGACGCACCTCAGGATTTGCGGCAACGTTCGCTGTTTCTTGCCGCCAACCTGCTGGATATGGCCCAGGCCAACGGCGTTGCAACCTGCATCGATCAGGCCACGGAAATACTGGACAGCGGGCAGGCATGGCGACAGTTTCAACGTATCGCCAAGGCCCAGGGCGGGCTGAAAACCCTGCCCACGGCCCGTTTCCGGCATATTGAGGTGGCCGATCGGGACGGNGTGGTCACGGCAATCGACAATCGCAGGCTCGCCAGAGTGGCGAAACTGGCTGGAGCGCCGACCGATCCGGCAGCGGGGCTTCGTCTGGCGGCCTCACTGGGGGAGCCTGTCACAAAAGGACAGGCACTCTTTACCCTCTTTTCAGAGAGTCAGGGAGAACAGGATTATGCGCTGGCTTTTTACCGGGATAATGGCCCTGTGTTTACGATTGGGGAGTCGTCATGAACCCTGCCGACCAACATCCACCCCTGTTGTTCTCCCTTGATGACCATCCCCTGCTGGTACCCCTCTGCCGCGAACTGGCAGCGACCTTGGGAACGCTCGAGACCCGCCTGTTTCCGGATGGGGAAACCTATCTCAAGGTTGCCATACCGGTGGCCGGCCACCACTGCATTGTGGTGGCAAACCTGGCCAACCCGAATGATAAATTGCTTCCGCTGATATTTCTGCTGGAAACCCTGCGGGAATTGGGAGCAAGTTCGGTGGGCCTGGTCGCCCCCTACCTGTGTTACATGCGTCAGGACTGCCGTTTTCATAATGGCGAGGCAGTCACCTCACGATTGTTTGCCCGCCTGCTGTCGACCCATATCGACTGGCTGGTGACAGTGGACCCACACCTTCATCGCTACCATTCACTGGCCGATATCTACACCGTACCCAGTGTCAGGGTTGAAGGCACAACAGCTCTCACTGACTGGCTGACCAATCAATCCTCCCTGTTACTGATCGGGCCGGACAGCGAGAGTGAACAGTGGGTCTCGCGGGTTGCCCTGGCCAGTGGCCATCCCTATGTGATCGGCGAAAAGCAGCGGCACGGCGACCGGGATGTGGTAGTCACACTTCCCGACCTTGCAGGCTATCAGGATCGAACAGCAGTAATCATCGATGATGTCATCTCCAGTGGCCAAACCATCCTGAAGTGTCTACAGGCAGTCCGGCAACAGGGTATAAGCCGGGTTAAATGCGCGGCGATCCACGGTATTTTTGCCGACCGTGTCGATGAGCTGCTGTTGCAGTCCGGCCTGACGGAACTGGCCACCTGCAACACCATCCCCCATGCCACCAACTGTATTGATGTGACTCCCCTGCTGGTTCCCGCCATTCAGCGATGCTCGGGAATCGGGGGCAATCAGGGTTCTGGCAACAGGTAAAGGGTTCAGGCCACCCTGGCAACAACGGCAAACAACGGGTCGCCGCACGGAGGACTCCGGTCCATCAGCTCAATCTGCCGGTAGCAACCGGCCTCCTCAAGAAAGGTCTTGATCAGATAGGCGCGCTGCTCATCATTAAGATACAACCAGGCAGCAGTCGCCTTCGACTCAAAGTAGCGATTTGAATAGGTGATAATCAACGGGGCATCTGGCTTGAGCACCCGACCCGCATCCCGCAGCACCGCGACAGGATTCGTCAGATAATCAATCGAGACACAGATCAATACGGCATCAAATTCCCCGTCAATAAACGGCAGTGAAGGTTCACGGTTCAGATCATGCACCACCCACTGGTCGAGCTGTGGATTCCGCGCCATCTCCCGGTCATTCATGCCCAGACCGACCACGCGACCAAGCGCCAGCTCCTCGGGCAGATGGCTGAGCCAGCTGCTCATCAAATCCAGCACCGCCGTGTCGGCAGACAGGTATTCGCGGTACAGTTCAGTCACCCGGTCAATCGCATCGGGATCAATATGGCTGACAAAGCGCGGAATCCGGTAGAACTGGTCATCCGGGGCCTCGTCCATGCGCCGGAAAGTGCTGTCGGTCAGCTGAATTTTATACTTCTTGTCGAAACGCATGAACAGCAGACTAAACCAGACCCGATCACCGGTAAACCTTTCGATTCACGAAGTGCCAGGCACTGTTATCAACCGCTGCAAAGTGCTACGTTTAATAGCCGAATAATAATTCACCGGGAAAGCCCTCCGGTTCTGTCACTGTCGTGGTTAGAGCAGACATTATGAAAATATCCACCACCCAACAGGGCAATCCTGCCAATCGCAAAATTGATCCACGTTTCGAGGCGGCCCTAGAGACAATTGACCGACAGCACTTTATCAATTGCGAAAATGGATCGCTGGTGGCGGGGGAAAGTATTCCCACCACAGAAGTACTGAAACAGATATTCAGTGTGTTGACTTTGCCGAACTACCCCAGGGTCCTGCATGTGGGTGCAGGGCTGGGCTACCCCTGTGCGGTGCTGGCCAAAATCGCCAGCAAGGTCGTCGGTATCGAAAAGGTCGCCACCCTGGCCGATGCCGCAATGGACAAGCTCAGCCAGCTGCAACTGAAAAATGTCATTGTACTGCACGGCGAAGGCGAAGAGGGCTCGGCACAGTTTTCGCCCTTTGACATCATCATGGTCACCACGCCCGGCCTCAAGACGCTCTCGACCCTGCTCCACCAATTGGCCCCGGGTGGTCAGCTGGTATCTGTTGAACGAACGGAATCGACACTGTTGAAACTGGTCAAGTACGTTCAGGACGAACAGCAGAAAATCCATCGCATTGAACAGGGGCTGGTGAGCTTCGACAACAAAAGTGACCAGACCCTGATTGAACTCGGCATCGTCAACCGGGAAATTCTCAACGAGGCGAAAATCCGCGCAAAAACCAACAACACTCTGATTATCGATGAAGTCCGACAACTGATAAATGTGGATGATCTGGCGTTATACCGCTCCCTGGCCAAGCGCTACAACCTGGAGCTGGGTAATGTCGATATTTTGCTCAGGCGACTGGACCCCGCCATTTTCAACCGGTTTTCCCAGGCCTTTCTCGATCATGACCGCCTGATCCCTCTGTTCACTGATCACGACACCCTCCGGGTTGCCACCAGTGATCCGGATGCGTCGATGGATGAAATCCAGCAGGTTTTCCCCCGGCACAGGCTAGTAAAAATCCTGGTCACACCAACGGATTTCAGACGCCTCTGGTCCGCCACCGACCTATCGGTTCAGGCTCACACCACCCCCCTGCCCGACTATGAGGAAAAGGTCCTTGCAGAAAAAGATCAGGACCTGCTGGGCAAGGCCAGGCCGGAAGTGGGTGCCCACCTGATTTCGCTGTTTGAAGCCATGTTGCTCGATGCCGTGGCCGAGCGCGCCAGCGACCTGCACATTGAGCAGTATCATCGCACCGTGCGAATCCGCCTGCGGGTGGATGGTGAACTGCGTGACCTGCCGCACTACGAGATCACTCCCGGCGAACTGCGCGGTCTGATCAACGTGATCAAACTCCGCGCCGACCTGAATATCGCCGAACGCCGTTTGCCCCAAGGTGGCCGTTCGCGACTGCGGGTGGGAGACGCGCTGTTCGATTTGCGGATTCAGGTACAGCCCTCATTGCACGCCGAGCATGTGGTGATCCGCCTGTTACCGCAGAATTCGGAGCTGATCAGCATTGACAAGCTAGGGCTGTCCAGTGCCATTGCAGACAACTACCGGCGGCTACTGCGCAACCCTGCGGGTCTGGTACTGGTGGTTGGCCCCACCGGATCGGGCAAAAGCACCACACTGTATGCCGGCCTGCAGTTACTGGCCGATGATGGCGCCCGAAAAGTGATTACCGTGGAAGACCCGATCGAATACTCCATTACCAACATCCAGCAAACCCGGGTCAGGCCGGAGATCGGCTTCAGCTTTGCTGATGCCATGCGCTCCTTTGTCCGTCAGGATCCGGATGTGATCCTGGTGGGTGAAATCCGTGACAACGAAACCGCTGTCGAAGCCATGCGGGCCTCTCAGACCGGTCATGTGGTGCTCTCCACGCTCCACTGCAACGATGCTGTCGACGCCATGCAACGGCTCTATGACCTGGGTGTTCACCCGAACTCACTGGCCAGTGAACTGCTGGCGGTAATCGCCCAGCGGCTGGCAAAACGTATTTGCCTCAACTGCCGGGTTCCGGCAGAGCCGGATGAGGCCATTCTTCGGGAGGTGTTTCCCGATGGCACCCCCCACAGTTTCCGCTCCTTTATCGGCAAGGGTTGTGAGCAGTGTAATGACAGCGGCACCCACGGCCGCATGGGGGTTGTGGAATACCTGCACATCGACCCGGAGTTGCGCAATGCCATCGCCCGCCAGATTCCGGTGGGAGAGCTGCGCAAACTGGCACTGGACTGCGGACTGATAACCATGCGCGACAGCGCTCTGGACCACGTTATCCAGGGCAACATTCCTCTCTCCGAATTGCCCCGTATTCTCCCGGCCGAGCGGATGGCACCCGAAGCCCGCTGGCAGTGGGAAAAACCCTCCTGAGACATTGATCATGAATGACAAAGCCATACAGAGACCCAGCGCCGAGAACCTCTACCGGGACGAGCTGGAACGACTGATTGACTGGGACCCAGGCCCGGCACCACCGGGCTGGAAGATGTCTCCATTCGCCGTGGAAAAATTCATCCTCGGTGATGACAAGCTGGGCATTCAGCGAAAATTTGTCGCCCAAAGGGAGCTGGTTACCCGGATTATCATCAGTCTCGCCACCAACCGGGGAGCCATGCTGATCGGCGAACCGGGTACGGCCAAATCCTGGTTGTCGGAATTATTGGCCAGCGCCATCTCCGGCCAATCCACCCTCACCATTCAGGGCGGAGCCATCACCAATGTCAGCCAACTGCTCTACAGCTGGAACGAAGCCTTATTGAAGAGTGCGGGGCCAACGCCCGAGGCGCTGATTCCAAGCCCGGTTTATCAGGGCATGATGGAGGGCCAGCTGGTGCGTTTCGAAGAAATTGCCCGCTGCCCCCAGCACATTCAGGATGCCATGCTGTCGATCATGTCAGAGAGGCAGATCCTGGTGCCTGAGCTAGGCCGCGAAAACGGCGTTCTCTTCGCCCGAGAGGGCTTCAATATCATTGCCACGTCCAACTCCCTGGACCAGGGCGTCAATGCCATGAGTGCAGCCCTCAAACGTCGCATGAACTTCGAAACCATACCGCCGATTCGGGAACTGCAGGACGAAATCGAGGTGGTCGCCAGCGAATCGGAAAAACTGATTCGTCTGTCCGGTGTCGATGTGAAGCCCGATGCCCAGATCATCGAGGTACTGACAACGATTTTCCACGAGCTGCGCAACGGGCAGACGCTGGATGGACGCAGTACCGACCGACTTGCAGCCACCGTGATGTCCACCGCAGAGGCCGTGTCTGTGGCCCACGCCATGGGCGTGCACGCCTACTACTATCGCAACGGCAAGATGGAGATGGGCGACCTGGTGCATTTCCTGATCGGAGCGGCCCTGAAAGATAACAAAGACGACCGGCGGCGCATGAAACACTATTTTGAATCCGAAGTGGCCGTCAAGGAAGGGGCGCACTGGCAAGCGGTATTTGAACAGCGGCGGTTACTGTAAATCCTCTAACCTAAAGAGGCAGAGACTAAAACCACTCTCAGAGATCCAGGTATCTGAAGCCACGGTCACCGTTGAAGGAAACCGTCTCAGAATAGTCAGCGAGGCATACAAAACCCCGGTCAGTCCACCGAGAAACCAACCCGGCAATCGATATTTCAGAAGGTTCAGGCAGCCATGACCTTTCAACCCTTCGGCTATTTACAAACAGCCCGTCTCTCGCGGATTGCATCGCCAAAGGCCCTGAACAACGCTGCATAGAAAATATCCTCAGGATATTGCCACTCGGGATGGAATTGCACACCGACGGCGTAGCGGCTGTAATCGGCCAGCCGCACAGCTTCCACCAGCCCATCGGGAGCGACAGCTTCTACTTGCAGGCTCGCCGCCAACCGATGAACACCCTGGCCGTGAACAGAGTTGACCCGCACTTGCCGGGATCCGGCGAGGGTGGCCAACAACCCGCCCGGCGTCAGGGTAATGTTGTGGGCATAATCGTACTGGCCTTCTCTGAGGAGGCTCCGGTCTTCCCGGTGATCGAGCATCCCCGGCACTTCATGCACATACTGATAGAGCGAACCGCCAAGAGCCACATTCAGTTCCTGCATGCCGCGACAGACCGCAAAGAGCGGGATGTTTCGTTCGATGGCGCGGCGAATCAACGGCAGGACGGTGGTGTCGCGCTGGGGGTCCAGCAGGTTACCGGAACGACTTGGCTGACCATAGTACTGCGGGTTCACGTTGGAAATATTGCCCGTTAGAAACAGTCCATCCAGCGAGTCCAGCACCTCATCCGGGGAACAGATGTCCGCAAGGGAATGCAGATCCCGGCCGGTACCCACCGCAGGTAGCATAACCGGTCTAACACCGGCACCATGGGCCAGTGCGTTGATATATTTTTCACCGCTGCCATGAAAGGGATGCAGTCCCTGCGTCACCACATCACAGGGAATGCCCACCACCGGCCAGTGTCCAGCCATGTTCACCTACTCCTGAATTGCGTGTGGACAACCCACCACACCGGGTTTGCACTTCTGGTTTGTATTCCTTTTTAGATCTCCTGTTTGCACTGTCAAATAACACCCTCTGCCTTTAGCTGCTGCAGGGCAGCTTCATCCAGTCCCAACAGCCCGCCCAACACCTCGGCATTGTGACTGCCCACCTCGGAGCCGGGCCAACTGGTGTTACCGGGGGTCTCGCTGAGTCGGGGGATCATCGCCGGAATTTTCAGCGGTTCACCATTGATCTCCACCTGCTCGAACAGGCCCCGTGCATTGAAGTGAGGGTCCGTCAGCATATCGCCCGCGTGATAAATCGGTCCTGCGGGTACCCGCTGCTCGGCCAGCAACGTCAACAGTTCTGCACTGGGAAGTTCGCTGCACCAGGCCGACAAGGCGCTATCGATCTCCTGCTCGCACTGCACCCTGCCGGCATTATCGGCACAGCGGGGGTCCTCTGCCAGATCCGGCCTGCCCGCCGCCAACATCAAGCGTTTGAAGATGGAGTCGCCATTGCCGCCGATCACCACGTACTTTCCATCGGCGCAGCGATAGGTGTTGGTAGGTACGATACCGGTCACTGTGGTACCGGAGGGTTCACGGATAATACCAGCGCCATCGTATTCCGGCACCACCGCCTCCAGCAGATTGAACATCGCCTCGTAGAGCGCCACATCCACCACCTGCCCCACGCCGCTGGACTGTCTGGACAGCAGCGCCAGCGCCACACCGAATGCTGCATGCAACCCGGCAATACTGTCGCCAATGCTGAGATTGGGTCGCACCGGGGCCTCGCCGGGAAACCCATTCAAATAACGAAAGCCACTGATCCCTTCACACACCGAGGCAAAACCGGGTCTGTTTGCATAGGGACCGGTCTGGCCGTAGCCGGAAATACGGGTGTAGACCAAGCCGGGATTGGACTGTTTGAATTGCTCTGGCCCCAGCTCCCAAGCTTCCATGACCCCAGGCCGGAAATTCTCGATCACCACGTCGGCCCCGTCGATCAGCTGCTTTGCCAACTGCCGCCCCCGCGCCGTCTTCAAGTCCAGGGTAATGCATTTCTTGTTGCGTCCTAGACTTCGCCACCACAGTGATGTGCCGTCCCTGACCACCCGCCAGTTGCGCAGCGGATCGCCTTTCCCAGGCGGTTCAATCTTGATCACTTCAGCCCCGAAATAGGCCAGCAGTGCCCCGGCGAAGGGGCCGGCCAATAATTGGCCGAGTTCGATCACCCGGTATCCCGACAAGGGCTTCATTTCTGTCACAACTTTCTCCCGGTTATAACAACACGGCCAACAATACTGGTACGGCAACCAGCGCCATGACGGTGGAGGCCACCACAATACCCGCCACTGCGGTCGGCTCCTGGTCATACTTCAGAGCCAGTAGATAATTGAATACTGCCGCAGGCATAATGGCCTGCAGCAGCACCACACCCCGGGCAGTGCCGGTAATCTCCAGACACTCAACCACCAACCAGGCCATCACCAGGCCACCGCCAATTCGCAGCACCGAGTAACCCAGACTCCGCCACCATCCCGACGTACTCAGCGTGGAGAGGGAAACACCCAGCGTGATCAGCATCAGTGGAATGGTGAACCCGGCCAGCAGTTCAACAGACCGGTCAAGCCATTGCGGCAGGTCGATATTCCCCACCAGAAGAACGAGTCCAATAATGACCGCAAGTATTAACGGTTGAAAGGCAAAGCCTTTCAATATTGACCAGATATTGCCGGATTGCCTGTCGAGTAGCGGGGTGCCAAATACCATCATGGCAGTCATCTGTACGATGAAAAAGCCCACCGCCAGGGCCAACCCTTCCTGGCCAAAGGCAAACAGGCAAAGCGGCAACCCCATATTGCCATTGTTGGGAAACGTCACCGATGGCAGCAGCGCCCGGAGATCGCCGCCGGAGGCACGAATGCCCCCCCAGCCCAGCAGTGCTGAGCCGGCCAGAACAAACGCAGCGGCACCGGCAACCTCGGCAAACTCCGACCCTGAAATCTCCGATCGACTGATCGCGGAGACCACCAGACAGGGTGCACCGATATTCATCACGGCACGGGTGACGAATTCCGCGGCGTAGGGCACCCGGGAGCGGCCCCAGCAATAACCAATGGTGATGGCGATCAATACCGGCGCCATCACATTCCAGAGAGCCAGAAACATTATTTGTTGAACCCCGATAATTCATCTGTCCGCGGCGTTATACTGCACCTGTGCAGCGCGTGAAAGTGCAACATACCGCAAGGAACTTTCACCTGCCAGCCATCTCTAAGACCGCTAGCATTACTGGGCTTTCACTATGGGGTATTCACTAAAATATACTACCGGCGCGTTGATGCTACTGCTTACCTTTGGCAGTCTGCCCGCTGCTCAAGCTGACACCCCGGCTGACCTACCGGAAACGGGCACGGTTGAACAGGGCTCCGGGCAACACGAATCCGCCCGCCAAACTATCGAGAGTGACCCGGCTCACGGCGAAACCACTGCTCAGGCAGAAAAGTCCGACCTCCAAGCCGCCGAAGCCGCCGAAGCCGCCGAAGCCGCCGAAGCCGCCGAA
>PANQ01000008.1 GCA_002707685.1 Porticoccus sp.
GTCATCCCCCATCATGAACGGAACCTCGCCCGGCTTCAGACTCATTTCATCTTGGAATCACACCCGCCCTCCAGACTCACTTCATATTGGACAAGGCTAGGCCTAGATTTTTGTTGAGCAGCCCATTAGACTCCCTATCCTCAGGCAGATTTGCCCGTTTTTTTTCAATACCCAGAGGGAGTCGATATGAATTTTGTAAAGTTACTTGGTATTTCGGTATTAATCTTGGGTCTGGCTGCTTGTGGCGGTTCTGATAACGGTACTAGCGAAGAGCAAGCTGCAGCAGAAGCAGCCGCAGCTTTGTCCCCTGAAGAAAAAGCCGCCGCAGAAGCCAAGGCCAAAGAAGAAGAGTTAAAAGCAATTGAAGAAGCAAGAATTGCTAATGAAGAAGCAAGAAAGAAAGCTGCTGAAGAAGCGGTACCTCTTCCCAAGGAAAAGATTCTGCCTGAAGGCATGGTGGAAGGCAGTGTTGAGCACTCCATCTGGTTGAACAATCAACAATAATTAAAAATAGCAGGTCTGTTCTGGCGCACAACCGGTTAATTCCGGTACCAAAACAGACCTGCTTTTTTTATCGCTTTTTTGGTACCTCTCTTTTTAGCTATTTCTGGTAGCGTATCTTTAGTCTCAGCCGCTACCAATCGCATGACTTGTCATCGCCAAGCGTCACCGCTCCAGTTTTACTGGTTGAGCTCAGGCTGTTTTACTTCCTTGGCGGGTATACAGGGTCGTCCACTTTGCTTCCTGACAGGACACCCTTTCTTGACATGTTGACGCGTTTCGATGATTGATTCGATCGCCGCTCTCGGGTTGCTGTTGATATTTTTCTGGCAGTAGTTGTCCATCCATTCAGCCACCTCGCTACCCTTGTTTGTGCCCAATACCCCCTGAGGGTGTTTTCCTGCATATTTGTATTCGTTATAACCTGCCACAAAACCCTGTAACCAGTTGAGTGACGGACTGTGGTTATTCTGCTTGCGGACGTCTATCCATTCAGAGCAGTTTTCAGCGATTTTATCGGGTGAGGCATAGAGAAGTGGAGTGATTAAGAGCCCTAGTGCGAGCAGACAGTATTTCATTTATAGGTTCCTTAGAGTAGAGAGAGTCGGGTAATGCTTATACTCTGGCGAATGTCTTGTGCAGAATCGAGAGATTCAAACAACTTTAGCCGTTAAGCGCAACAGGGCTTGCCAACATGGGTTTTTGATTTCCGCTGATTGTTTCTGCGCACTACAAACTGGCCTTCTTTAGTAAAACCCCACATTCGAGATGATGGGTATAGGGAAATTGATCAAAAACCGCAAAATGTTCAATTCGATGGCTGTTGCCGATGACTTTCAGGTTTTCTCTCAGAGTTAGTGGGTTGCAGGAGATATAGAGAATGTTGTCGAACTTCATGGCCAGTTGAAGCGTCAGGTCATCCAGCCCGGCCCTTGGTGGGTCCAGAAAGAGGGTGCTGAAACTATAGCTGTCCAGGTCGATATGCTGCAATCTGCGAAACGGGCGAACACCATCCAGGGCCTGACAGAAGTCCTCGCTGGACATTCTTACAATGGTGACATTATCAATGCTGTTGCTGTATAGATTGGCGGTTGCCGATCGCACTGAGATTTTAGAGATCTCTGTTGCCAGCACACGATTAAAATTTTGTGCCAGGACACAGGTAAAATTACCGTTACCACAGTACAGCTCCAGGAGGTCACCACTACAGTCGCTGGTCTTGTCCAGTGACCAGGCCAGCATGTTCTGATTAATGTTGGCATTGGGTTGGGTAAAGCCGCCTTCAATCTGCTGATATTGATAATATTTGTTATCGACGTGTAATCTTTCCAGGACATAGTCCCGCTCAAGGATAATTTTCTGTTTACGGCTTCTGCCGATGATCGCCACGCCGATACGTTGTTGTAGTGCCTCTGCGGCCGACTGCCACTCGTCATCCAGTTTCCTGTGATAGAGCAGTGTGATCAGCGCATCGCCACTCAACGTGGTTAAAAATTCCACTGAAAATAAACGCCTGCTCAATATCGAAGAAGCGTTGATTTCTATAGCCAAGGCCGTCATGAGACGATTGATCAATACAGAGCCAATCGGAAACTCCGTGATGATATAGGGCGTTTTCTGACCAGGCTCATTCATGGCAAAATGTGCCAGGCCGTTTTCGTGCCAGATACGAAATTCGGCACGCATCCGAAAGTGCAGTGGCTCTGATGGATAGACTTCTATTTTTTCAGGAAGAGGGATATCTCGGAAGGTGGTATGTAGCTCCTTGAGCTTTTCGTCAAGTTGCTGCTGGTAATTATCGGGATTAATGGTTTGCACGGATTACCTCACCATCAGGGGAGATTAAGCTGGATACTAAAGCAGCCCCTTAAAGAGGCTTATCCATTAAAGAGTGAGGTGAACAGTCAATGCGATACGGCTGGCCCGGCAAGAGAGAGTATTGCCTGTTTACTTCTTGTTCGCATCTCTCAATCGACGCTGTGCTTCCAGGTAGCGCGGCATTGGGCCGGCATCTTCATACACCTCGCTACCCTCTTCAACACGGATAACCTTGGAGCCGGGTATATAAGGCATTTCAGCTTCCAGTGTTTCCAGTGCAACGCTCAGCAAATGCGCCGCTATCTCGTTGGCGGGCAGTTGGTACATTTCGGAAAGAGCCTGAAGTTTAATCTGGTCTGATTCGTGTACGCTGATTGACGTGGGCAGTAGATCAGCATTTTCGGCTGATCGTTTCTCCCAGTCCTGAAGAAGTTGGGAAAAAGCCATTGGGCCCCCCTGATAGTTCATTGTTACCTCGACTACTGCGGCTAATCAAATTGTGTCAACTTAATGTAAAACATTCAGCTCCAAAAAGGTACGGCTTTTCAGCAGGAAAAACAGATTGAAGTTATGGGTTTTTGGGCTGCAGGCGGCCCAGTACTTAAGGGTATTGTACAAAATTTTTGATAAAAATAGGGAGGATAGTGGCCCAAATTGAAGAGAAGGCCTTTTTATCTCCTCTTACTTTCTTCCATCCAGGTGGAATGAAAAGTTTGCATGGCGCTGCGACACTTCATTAGCGTAAGCCTAGATCATTGTTGAAAAATTTTTCGGTAATCATCCAGGCTTGCATACGGCTTCCTTTAGATGAAAATGGTGGCTCATTCTTGGGCATGTTATAGCTTTTTGATATTAATTATTCTCTTCTCCCGATCGTAGTAAAAGGATTCCTGCCTATACTACAGATAGCAGCTAACCCCAATGAGCCTGTTGCAGTAAACGACTTGGGTGGCTGGATAATTTTTTGCTCATGTGGAGGAGAATGTATGAGACGCTATTACTTTATCAGTGATGAGCTGGATGATTTGAGCCTTATTGAGCGTGAGCTGGAAGACCATGGCATGACTAGGCCGCAAATCCATGTTTTGAGCCTCGATGATGACGGATTGGCACACCATCACCTGAATGACGTTGCTCCGCTGTTTCGTAAAGATGTGATTCGAGCAACAGCAGTCGCTGGTGTATTCGGTTTTCTTAGCGCTGTTCTGGTGATGTCCTTTGCCGTTTTCTCCGGCGCCACTGCGTCAATAGGCTGGATCCCATTTGTCATGCTGGCATTTGTAGTTATGGGCTTGATTACCTGGGAAGGTGGTATGTGGGGCATTCAACAGCCGAACTCCCGCTTCAAGCGTTTTCAGAAGGCCCTGGCAGCGGGTAAGCACATTCTTTATGTGGATGTAACGTCTGGGCAACGTTCAATATTGATGGGTGTTATCGAGCGGCACCCCGGATTGGAAAACGCTGGCAGCGAGGATTCGTCCAATGGGTTGCTGATCAGCGCTGAAAACGGTGTGCAGCGTTTTGCGAAATGGGCACCCTGATGAGCGACTTCTTGAACCGGGATAATCGTCAGCTGATCTGAAGAAACCCGGGACTCATGCAGGGCGCCCAGAGCCATCGTGGATGTAGTCTCCCGTTTATTTTACTCGGGGGGCTACTCTGTATCTGGTGAGCCAGTCGTCTCCAGCTCGCTGGTTTTGGCCGCGAGGATAAAATCGTTGCGGTGCAGTCCGCGGATCTTGTGGCTCCACCAGGTAACCGTCACCTTGCCCCACTCGAGCAGGATAGCAGGGTGGTGCTGAACTTTTTCGGCCAACTCACCAACGTGATTGGCAAAGGTGAGCGCTTGCCGAAAGTTGCTGAAGTGGAAGCTCTTTTCAAGTTGTTTGATCCCGTCTCTATCCAGCACAGCCCAGCCGGGGATCTGTTCCATCAGAGAGTCTATTTGTGCATCGTCAACCCTGGGGGCATCAGCTCTACAGGCTTCGCAGTGTTCTTTGGCTAGTGTCATGATGAATGCTCCATAGTTTACTGGTAAGTGTTACAGGCAGTTTTTTGGAGGTGGCAAGCCGGCCAGTCTGGCGACTTGTTTAGCCGGACTTGGCGGGAATAGCTGCATCAGGTATATGCTTCGTGCTTTCCCTATTTCCAGATACTCGGCCATGAATTTTATCAGGGGTCGCATGGACGGCGAAAAGCCGTAGGTGGCATAGAATTGTCGTGCCAGAAGAATCACTTCAAGGTGAGCATCGGTCAGTTGTATTTCAGTTTTGGCAGCTTCCTGCCTGGCCCGGTTTTTAGACCAGGCAGGAAGTTTTGTTAGATGGTTGCGTGTCGTGGCCTCAGTCACCTGAGATCAATCGTTACTCATGCCAAGCAGGTGCAGAAGGCTGGTAAATACGTTATAAATCATCACATAGAGTGTAACTGTGGCTGATATGTAGTTGCGTTCACCACCATGAATAATGGCACTGGTCTGCCACATGATGACTCCGGAAGAAATCAGCAGAAAAATACACGACAGGGCCAAGGCCAGCCCTTGAATCTGCAGAAAAAAATTGGCGATGGCGGCAACGAAAGCCATCAAAATGCCGACCATCAGGAAACCGCCCATAAAGGACAGTTCCTTACGGGTTACCAATACGTAACCGGAACAGGCAAGGAAGATCAATGCGGTCCCGCCGAGCGCGGTTATTACCGGCTCGGTACCTGAGGTTGCCAGATAAAAGCTGATAATGGGTCCTAATGTAAAGCCCATCCATCCTGTCAGGGCAAAAACCCAAATCAGTCCGGCAGAACTGTTTTTGTTCTTTTCAACCATCCACAGACAGATAAAGAACGGCAACAGTGTCCACAGCCCCATATAGGGTGCATTGACCGCCATTGCCACGCCACACATGACGGCGCTAAATGCCAGTGTCATGGCCAGAAGCGCGTAAGTATTGCGCAGAACCTTGACGACTGAGGGGTCGAGTGTTGTTGTCGAACTAACTGATTTTTCGTATGCCATGGCTTTTTGAGCCTCCTGATGCTGAATTCTTACGTTGGACATATCTTACAAGCTGTAAGTTTCAAAGCAATGATTACCGTTCGTGATATTGACAATCTTCACTGGCTATCATTCGTCCTCGAAAAACCGCAGAATTTCCTGCCGTTGCGCCAAACCGTCCTGATAGCCCAACTCCAGAAGCTTGCGGCAGAAGCCTTTTGAAAAGAGTAGGTAGCTGGCTGTATTGACACCACCTCCCCTGGCGGTGGCGCCGGTGAGCCGAAGAAACATACGAATACTGCCTGGTAATTCATCCAGAAAATCGCAGGCAATCTTGTCGATGGGCTGGGATGGCAGAATCGCCAGAAATTTTACCGGTTTCAGATCAGTCAGGCCGTGTTTTTCCCGCTCGCTTTCAGATAGATGTTCTGAGAGACGATTGATATTTTTCAATGTTTCCAAATCGCTTTCTATACTGTCGATAAAAGCGCTACTAAGCATGTGTCCAACGATCTGGGCGATGGAAGGTGAGTGATTAATGGGTGGCGGTCGATTTTTGCCGTTGGGTGAATCACTGACACCGATAACAAACACCTTGTCTGCACCGAGGTTCAATGCGGGACTGAGCGGTTTGAGTTGCCTGACAGCACCATCACCAAAAAACTGGTCTTTGATTTGAATCGCCGGGAACAGGAAAGGAATGGCCGAGGAAGCCATGAGGTGGTCAATCGACAGTTCTGTGCGCAGACCCAGTTGTCGGGAAACAGCCCAGGACTCATGAACGTCTGAACCTTCAAAAAAGGTTACCGATTTGCCAGTGCTATAACTCATGGCTGTAATGCTGACAGCGTCGAGCTCCCCACTGTTAATGGCTTCCCGGATATGGCGAAACCGGACATAGTTATCCAGTAACTCCCGCAACGGGGTATTGTCCAGTAGTGCTTTTGGTTTTCCCAGGGCGTAGCCACTGTGAAAAAAAGACGCCAACATGTGAAAGCTGTTTTTAAGCACGCCAAAAAGGTCCGTGCGATAAACCTTGGCCGCATCCAGTTGGTGCCAGATGGCTTCCAGTTTTTTGATTCTGAGGCTGAAGGGTCCTGCCCGGCCGGCAATTGCCAGAGTATTGATAGCACCGGCGGAGGTGCCACAGATAATCGGAAAGGGATTTTTGACGTCTTTCGGCAAGGTCTCGGCGACCGCCTTTAGAACACCGACATGATAGGCAGCCCTTGCTCCCCCGCCGGACAGTACCAGGCCCACTTTAACCGGCTTGTCGTGTTTACCCATGATTTGTGCCAAAAATGGTTAGTAGATTAGTTTCCGCTATTTTTTGTTATCCGCCCATCAATCCCAGACTGACTGGCGAAACACCAGCCTGAACCCAAATCTGTCAAGGATCACCGGTAAGGGGAGTGCTGGCAATGGTTCAGTGGGTAACTATACTGGGCAAATATTCTGCTACCCGCAAGGTGGCTGGCGACAAGGATGTCCCGAATGTTATCTCCCTACCTGTTTGCCACTGGTATCTTCAGCGTCGCTTTCTGGTCTCAGCTACCGCCCCTTTGGGTGATTTTGCTGTTTGTGCCGGCTGGTTTTCTGCTGCGTCGGTTCTGGGCGCCGCCCAGTTTCCTGTTATTGGGTATGGTGTATGGATGTCTTTGGGGCTATGACACATTGGGGCATCAGCTGCCCGATGAGTTCATCGCCACGGATTTCACTGTGATTGGCGAAGTTTACGGGATCCCGGTGCGCGATGGGCGTCGGGTGCAGTTTAATCTTCGCCTGGATGAAGCCTCCACCAATCTCAAGTTACAGAAACTCCGGCTCAGCTGGTATGGCGATCAGGCATCGCTACAGCCCGGGCAAGTCTGGCAGTTACAGGTCCGCTTGCGGCGTCCCAGGGGTTATGTCAATCCCGGTGGTTTTGATTATCAGGCATGGTTGATTCAACAGGGTTTTTCAGCCACGGGGTATGTCAGGACATCCCCGCAGAACCGGTTGCTTGAGCAGCGCTGGTCTCTTGACCGACTGCGTTATCAGTTGCAACAAAAGATTGCCGAGAGCCATGTCAACGACGACGCACAGGCACTGATGTCGGCATTGACGATTGGTGATCGATCACACATATCAAAGGATCTTTGGTACCGCCTCTCATTGCTGGGCGTAATCCATCTGCTGGTGGTTTCTGGTCTGCACATCGGTTTCGTGGCGGCGATGGGCTACGGCACCGGTTCGTTGCTGGCCAAGTGTTTCACCCTGATCTGTCAACCGGTCAATGCCCGTTACACGGGGGCCGTCTTTTCCCTCGTTTTTGCGCTTTCCTACAGTGCGCTGGCCGGGTTCAGTCTGCCAACCCAGCGTGCATTGATTATGGTGATGGCCGCACTGGTTGCACTTTTGGCAAATCGTTACGTTGGCAGGGCCATGATATTTGGCCTGGCACTGGTCGGTGTCGCGCTAATCGACCCTCTGGCCATCATGGGTGCAGGTTTTTGGTTATCGTTCGGTGCGGTAGCGGGATTGTTGTGGCTGGTTCCGGCTGTGAATCATGTCCCGAAATGGCGGCTGTTTTTTCGGGTGCAGTGGCTGATGTTCCTCCTGTTGATTTTGCCGTTGGCCTTCTGGCAGCTACCGGTGGCCTGGTTCTCGCCATTGGTCAACAGCGTGGCTATTCCCTGGGTCAGTTTTCTGGTTGTGCCGCTCTGCCTGCTGGGTGTGGTGATTATCCCCATCAGCCCGGGTGTGGCTGAATGGCTGTGGTGGTTGGCGGGAAAGCAGTTGGAATGGTTTGTCCTCCTGACAGGCGAGCTCACGGTCCCAGCGTGGTTGCCACTTTATTCGCCATGGCCTCTGACTGGCCTGTCATTATTTCTGATGAGCTGTATTGCGGGGCTTGTTTTGTTGCCCAGAGGCATTCCCGGTCGCTATCTGGCGATTCCCCTGGCGGTTGCACTGTTTTATCTACCGACAGGTCGTCAGGTGCCTTTGACTGTCACGGTTCTCGATGTGGGTCAGGGATTGTCGATAGTGGTTCAGACCAGGCGGCACACACTGGTCTATGACACGGGGCCGGGTTATGCCGGGGGTTACGATGCAGGCAGTGCCTTGGTCGCGCCGTTTCTGCGGAGGCAGGGAGTGACCGGGCTGGATGCGCTGGTGGTCAGTCACAGTGATAACGATCACGCCGGTGGTGTTGCCGGATTGCTGCGCCACTACAGCCCGACCATGTGGCTGGTCGGCAGTCCTGCCGTTGAAGAGACAGTTCCTGCATCTGAGCAGTGCCGTGCAGGGCAGTTCTGGAGGTGGGACGACGTAGAGTTCCGCATCCTCCATCCCGCCGATTCACGGCAAAAAAACAACAATAATCATTCCTGTGTGCTGGCGATCAGCTATCTCGATCAGGTGATACTGTTGCCCGGCGATATCGATGCATCCGTGGAGCATCGATTGCTGCCACAATTACAGCAGATGGCGGCCGATAAAAAACAGTTTGCCCTGCTGATAGCACCTCACCACGGCAGTAAAACCTCATCTTCGAAACAGTTCCTGGCGGTGATCAGGCCGCAACAGGTGGTATTTTCCGCGGCCTATCGACACCATTTTGGGCATCCTGCCGAGTCGGTGGTGCAACGCTATCTGATGCAGGGCTCAACGGTGTGGAATACCGCAGAGCAGGGTGCGCTCATCTTCCGTTGGCAAGCCAGCGGCGAATTTTCCATGACGGCTCAGCGTAAGCAGGCGCGCCGTTATTGGTTTTGACGCCGGCTTATCCCGTCGTTTTTATGAACGAAGTCCCGTAAATAACAAAATGGCAGCCTGATTGGGTGTATCCATGGCTTAACAGTTACTGTGCCATTCACTGATTATGGTAAAGTTTTGGCCGACATTAAGGTCTGGGGATAAATGTGTACGAACTGATCATTGCTGGCGGCTGGTTGATGTTGCCAATTTTACTCTCCTCTATCGTCGTGATAGCCATTGCCTTTGAACGCTACTGGACCCTGCGCCGCAACAAGGTGGTACCGCCAACATTGCTTGGTCAGGTATGGCACTGGATGAAGCAGAACCAACTGAGCAAGGAGAACCTTCATCAGCTACGTAGCTCATCACCACTCGGTACCATTCTGGCGGCGGGTATCAGCAACTCTGGCCACGGTCGTGAAGTCATGAAAGACAGTATCGAGGAAGCCGCGAACCAGGTGATTCACAATCTGGAGAAGAATCTCTCCCCGTTGGGAACCGTCGCCGCCATTGCGCCATTGCTCGGTCTGCTGGGCACCGTTATCGGTATGATCAAGGTGTTTACAGCGATCATGATCGAGGGCACCGGCAATGCCGGGGTGCTTGCCGGTGGTATTTCCGAGGCACTGATTACCACGGCAGCGGGTTTGACGGTGGCGATTCCGGCCCTGGTGTTTCACCGTTTCTTTGAGCGGCGGGTCGATAGCCTGGTTGTGGAAATGGAAGACCAGGCCATTAAACTGGTGGATGCAATTCATGGCGACCGGGTGATGCGCAATGATGAGGCCAGCGCCGGGTGAAGTTCCGCAGGCAGCGAAAACTCGAGAATGGCGTCAACCTGACACCCTTGATTGATGTGGTTTTTCTGCTGCTGATTTTTTTTATGGTGTCCACGACGTTCACCCGGGAATCTCACCTGGTGCTTGACTTGCCGAAGGCGGATGGCTCTCTGGCAGAGTTGCCACCTGACCAGATCGAAGTGCTGATCGATCGGAATGGCGCCTATAGCGTCAATGGACAGTTATTGATCAACCGCCAGACTGATACTCTGATGAAGGCGTTGCAGGATGTTTCTGCCGGCAATACCGATTTGCCACTGATTATTACCGCCGATGCCAATGCAACCCACCAGGCGGTGGTTACAGCGATGGATGCTGCAGGTAGAATGGGCTTTATTCATCTGAAAATCACCACCATACAGCCCGACGGCGAATCCTGAGGAGTCATAGTGGCCACCACCATTCCCGATACCGAACACCCTGAGATGTCCGGTCTCCAGGTCTATTTGCGCTTACTTTCCTATCTGAAGAACTACTGGGGTATTTTCCTGCTCAGTATTGTAGGGCTGGTGTTGTTCTCTGCCATGGAAGTGGCGTTTATAGACCTGTTCGGTTATACCGTTAATGTTATCAACACCATTTCCGGAGAATCAGCTGCCCTGCCTGGTCAGATGACCGATATGGGAAAGGGCTCGACGTCTTGGCTGGCCGGTTTGCTGGGTGGAGATGACGCTCTCGCCGAGAGCCGCTGGATTATCCCGGTGATCATGTTCATGATTGCGGTGACCCGCGGCATCGGGTTTTTTGTGGGCGGTTACTGCATGACCTATGTGACCCAGATTCTGGTTCACAATCTGCGCACCCATTTATTCAACAAATACACCACGTTGCCCAGCCGTTTCTTTGATACCAACATGTCAGGCCACCTGATTTCCCGTATCACCTTCCATGTGGCCCAGGTGACCCACGCTGCTACCAATTCGCTCAAGGTCATCATCCGTGAGGGCGCACTGGTAATTGGCCTGATTTCATACCTGTTTTATCTTAACTGGCGACTGGCAGCCATTTTTGTCATCGTGTTGCCGCTCATCGGCGGGGTGGTGGGTTATATCAGCAATCGGTTCAGATTGCTCAGTCGCCGTATTCAGTCATCGGTCGGCAATGTTACTCACGTGACTCAGGAGGCGGTCAGCGGTTATCGTGAAATGCACCTGTTCGGCGGCGTCGAATACGAACGTGAGCGCATGCACAGCGCCAGTAATTACAATCGTCGTCAGCAAATGAAAATGGCCGTGGCGGAGGGCATTAGCACGCCAGTCATCCAGTTGTTGGTTGCGATGGCGTTGTCACTACTGATGTGGCTGGCATTGGATCCCAGTGTGCTGGCCAACATGAGCGGTGGCGAATTTGTCCAGTTTCTTGGTTCAGCTGCACTGCTGGCCAAACCGATCCGCCAGTTATCAGAGGTCAACAGCAACGTTCAGAAGGGCATCGCGGCTGCGGGCACCATTTTTTCGACTCTGGATGAACCGGATGAGCCGGATCTCGGCACGGTCGAGAAGGTGCGAGTAGATGGGCATTTTCAGTTCAAAAATGTCAGTTTTGCCTACTCGGAAGAAGCGGGTAACGTGCTGAACGGAATTGATCTGGTGGTCAAGCCGGGCGAGGTGATTGCGCTGGTGGGACAGTCCGGCAGTGGCAAAACCACGTTGGTGAATCTCATTCCCCGTTTTTACAATCACCGTGAAGGAACGATTTTGCTGGACGAGATTGATATACGGGACTACACCCTCGATAACCTGCGCAGCCATATTGCCCTGGTGTCCCAGAATGTAACGCTCTTCAATGACACGATTTACAACAATATTGCCTACGGTGCGCTGGGTGAAAACACCTCGTCGTCGGTGCGCGAGGCGGCCAGTGCCGCCCACGCACTGGAATTTATCGAGCGGCTTCCGGACGGTTTTGATACCCAGATCGGTGATGAGGGCATCATGCTGTCCGGTGGCCAGCGGCAGCGGTTGGCGATTGCCCGCGCATTGCTGAAAAATGCTCCGGTGCTGATTCTGGATGAGGCGACCTCGGCTCTCGATACTGAATCTGAACACCACATCCAGAAAGCCCTCGAGCAGGTGATGAAAGGGCGCACCACGTTCGTCATTGCCCACCGTCTCAGTACCATCGAGAATGCCGATCGTATTATGGTGATGGATCAGGGGCGGATTATCGAACAGGGCACTCACAGTGAATTGCTGGCCATGAACGGTCGCTATGCACAGTTGCATAAAAAGCAATTCAATGACGAACCCCATCAGGCTATCTGATCGGGCACCGCCGCCATGAATATCCGTCTGTCACTGGAAAGGGCCTGGTACAGGCCAATGAGCTGGGCCCTGTTGCTGTTGCCATTATCCTGGTTGTTTCGGGCTGTCAGCAGTGGCCGACGTTTTTATTACCAGCGGATTAACCCCCCTCGTCCCTTACCGGTCCCCGTGATTGTGGTGGGTAATATCAGTGTCGGTGGTACTGGAAAAACTCCGTTACTGGCCGCGCTGGTGGTTATTTTTCAGGCGCAGGGGTACCGGCCGGGTATTATCAGCCGTGGTTATGGCGGTTCAGCAACCCATTATCCGCAGCGAGTTGCCGACACGTCTACAGCGGAGACCGTCGGTGACGAACCCCTGCTGCTGTCATCGCTGTGTCCGGTGGTGGTGGACCCGGACCGTTATCGGGCGGCCCGATACCTGCTGGAAAATACCGGCTGCAATCTGATTTTCAGCGACGACGGCTTGCAGCATTACCGATTGCCCCGGGATGTTGAAATTGTGGTGATGGACGGCGGGCGCGGCACGGGCAATGGCCATTGCCTGCCGGCGGGGCCATTGCGGGAACCACTTTCACGGCTGCAGACGGCAGACTTTGTGGTGGTAAACGAAACGGTAGCCAGTCTGGGGATTCCCCACCAGGGAACCTTCAAGTTGTCACCCGTGCATTTCCGGCAACTGGCCACTGGCACATCGATGGCTGTCAGCAGTTGGTCCCTCGGCCGCAGGGTACATGCTGTTGCCGGGATTGGAAATCCCGCCAGATTTGCCCATACCCTGACATCACTAGGGTTCGAGCCGATTCTCCATCCGCTACCAGACCACCACCGGTTTACGGGAGAGGAATTGTGTTTTGACGATGGGCTGCCGGTTATTATCACGGCAAAAGATGCGGTAAAGTGTGCTGCCGATAGCAGTGATAATGTCTGGGTGCTAGATGTGCAGGCCGAACCCGATCCACCATTTATCGAGCGATTGATGCGGGATGTCAGGAGCCTGGCCGAAGCGGCCAATACCACCTCATAATAACCCCATAGAACGTACTTACAGAAAAAGTACTCGCAAAAAATTGCCCTCTGAAAATGATTGAGTTGCTATGACCTTTACTGTTGTGATTCCCGCCCGTTTTTCCTCCACCCGTCTGCCGGGTAAACCGCTGCAGGATATCGCCGGCAAAACCATGATTCAGCGGGTTTACGAGCAGGCACGGCAGAGCAGTGCTGACCGGGTGATTGTCGCCACTGATCATCAGCAGATTGCCGATGAGGTGACCCGGTTTGGCGGAGAGGTCTGCATGACGTCTCCGGATCACCCGTCCGGAACTGACCGTTTGCAGGAAGTGGTCGCCCAGTACGGCTTTGCCGAGGATCATGTGCTGGTCAATGTGCAGGGTGATGAACCGTTGATTCCCCCCTCAGTCATCGAACAGGTGGCCGCAAACCTCATCAATAACACCGTCGCGGGGATCGCAACGCTTTGCGAACCGATCACGGACGAAGCGAGTTTCGCCAACCCCAATGTGGTCAAGGTGGTTACGGACCGTCAGGGCATGTCGCTGTATTTCAGTCGCGCACCGGTGCCCTGGCCTCGAGATTTTCCTGATGACCGGGTGGCGGCCATGTCTGCCGTCCTGCAACCGATGCGACATATCGGTATATACGCGTACCGCGTCGGTCTGCTGAACCGGTTCGTACAATGGCCGGTGGCACCCATTGAGGCGCTGGAGTGCCTCGAACAGTTGCGCTTCATGTGGAATGGTGAGCGGATTCACGTAGCCAGAGCCGTGACTGATGTCCCCGGTGGCGTTGATACCGAACAGGACCTGCAGCGGGTCGTCGCGATTTTCAGAGGTGCGTCAGAATGAAACAGCTGCGTGTGTTATTTGTCTGTCTGGGCAATATTTGCCGCTCGCCTACCGCCCACGGGATTTTTGAGAGGCGGGTGGCTGAGGCCGGCTTGCAGGACCGGATTTTGATCGACTCCGCCGGGACCGGTGATTGGCACGTAGGGCGCGTGCCAGACTCAAGAGCCAGTGCGGCTGCACTGAAGCGCGGTTATGACCTGAGCCACCTGCGGGCGCGTCAGGTGCGGCCTGAGGATTTCCTGGAGTTTGATTACCTGCTCGCCATGGATCAGCAGAACCTCTGGGATTTGCAGGCACTGGCCCTGCCTGAGTTTGCCGGTCATCTCGGCCTGTTTCTCGATTTCGGCAACAGCCCCCTGAAAGAGGTGCCTGACCCTTACCCCGGTGGCGAAGAGGGATTTGAAGCAGTGCTGGATCTGGTGGAGGATGCCACCAGTGATTTACTGGCTCATCTGTGCGGGCAACTGGATTAATGCTCGATATTCAGGCCGCCGTTTCCCTGCAACCCTGCAACACGCTGTCCCTGCCTGCCACGGCGGAGTTTTTCTGCCGGATAAACACCCGTGAAGACCTGTTCGAAGCACTGGAGTGGGCTCGCCAGAAAAATATTCCGGTAACGCCATTGGGTGGTGGCAGCAATCTGGTACTGGTCGATGATCTACCGGGTCTGGTACTGCAAATAGCCATTCCGGGCATCGCCCTGGCTCCCGGTTCAGAGCTGGGCGAGCAGCGCAATATTCACATCGGTGCTGGTGAAAACTGGCATCAACTGGTGTTGTACACTCTTGAAAAGGGCTGGTACGGCCTGGAGAACCTGTCCCTTATTCCGGGCCTGGCCGGTGCGGCACCGATTCAGAATATCGGTGCCTATGGCATTGAATTGAGCGAACTGTTTCACTCTCTGGAGGCGGTCCATCTGCCCACCGGTGAGTTGCATACCATGCAGGCCGATGACTGCCATTTTGGCTATCGGGACAGTCTGTTCAAACAGGCGGGCCGCAACCAATATGTGATTACTGCCATCACGCTATCCTTGTCTACCCGTCCGCATTTGCGCCTGAGCTATCCAGCCCTGCTACAGGCCCTGGAAGGCTGCGATGCAGCATCGCTGACGCCCGCCATGGTCTCAGCGGCGGTCTGTGAGGTACGGCGCAGCAAACTGCCTGACCCCGCCAGTCTGCCGAATACCGGAAGTTTTTTTAAAAACCCGGTCGTGACGGAGGATCAGGCAGCTGCACTGCGTCAGCAGTTTCCCGATATCGTGTGCTACCCCCAGACTGATGGTACCGTCAAACTGGCCGCTGGCTGGCTGGTTGAACAGGCTGGCTGGCGCGGTGTGATGCGCGGCAGGGTGGGCGTTCACGACCGCCAGTCGTTGGTGTTGGTCAATTTTGGTGGTGGCACCGGTGCCGAGTTGCTGGCACTGGCAGAAGAAATCAGTGACTCGGTACAGCAAAAGTTTGCCGTGGCGCTGGAAATCGAGCCGACGATATACCCAGCCCCAGCGAAGAAACCCCTTTGAATGTTCAGCCATGAATCAATCCGACCTGTTTGCCGCCAATCCCGATCCGCTCGATATTGAGCTGCCCGGTGGCGCCCTGCGTTACTGGCCGCGGTTGATAGCTGCGCCGTCGGCGGAGCAGTGGCTGGCGGTACTGATGGAGCAGGTGGCCTGGGAGCAGAGCGATATTGTCATCGCCGGTCGCAGGCTGAAAATTCCCCGTCTCAATGCCTGGTATGGCGACGCCGGTGCCGATTACCAGTATTCCGGGCGCCAGTTCAAAGCCATTTCCTGGCTGCCGGTACTGCTTGAAATCAGGAAGGTGGTTGAGGCGGCGGTGGGGCACAATTTCAACAGTGCTCTGCTCAATTTGTATCGGGATGGCCGCGACAGCGTTGATTGGCACAGTGATGACGAACCGGAGTTGGGAGAAAACCCGCTGATAGCCTCATTGAGTCTGGGCGCAGTGCGGCCTTTTCAGTTGCGGCACAAAACACGAAAGGAATTGTCGATGCGAACACTGGAACTGGAACCCGGCTCATTGCTGTTGATGAGCGGGGCATTACAACACCACTGGCGGCACCGACTGCCGAAACTCGCCACAGTTGTGGGCCCGCGAGTGAACGTGACTTTTCGCAACGTGGTTTATAGTCAACCGAAAAGCGCGGTGGTAGGCTAGATGGAATTTCAGGGCTTCCGCAATGACCACTAACGAGGCATGCAAGACCGTTCTGGTTGTGGATGACCACGACCTTATTCGCATGGGAATCTGCAAGTTGCTGGCAGAAGTGCCGGGTATCACCGTGATTGGTCAGGCCGCCAGCGGTGAAGAGGCCATTACCCGGGTTCGAGAGTTATCCCCCGATATTGTCTTCATGGACGTGCGGATGCCGGGTATCGGTGGACTGGAAGCCACCGAGCGCATTCTGTCTCACTACCCGAAAACCCGGGTTATCGTGGTCAGCGCCTTCAATGATGACTTTTACCCTGCCTCGCTTTTAAAGGCCGGTGCCTGCGGTTATATCACCAAAAAAGCTGACTGTGATCAGATCAAGGCAGCGGTGGAAACCGCCCTGAGCGGTGGCATTTATGTCAACCCGGAGTTGGCCCAGATAATGGTGGCCAACGGCATGAAATCCGGTGGCAAATCCTCACCGCTGTCGCGCCTCTCGCAGCGTGAACTGCAGATCGCCGCGCTGATTACCAGCGGTATCCGCGCCAAGGATGTGGCAAAAACCCTCTTTGTCAGCCCCAAGACCATCAATACCTACAAATATCGTATTTATGAAAAGCTCGGTGTCAGCAACGATGTTGAGCTTACCCTGGCAGCGGTAAAATACGGTCTGGTAGATCCGTCCGAACTGATCTGATCCGCTGTACAATAACCCCATGCCTTTTGATCATCAGCCGTTTCTCAAGCAACTGACCCAGCGTCCCGGCATCTATCAGATGATGGGTGAGGACGGGGCTGTGCTCTATGTTGGCAAGGCAAAAAACCTCCGCAAAAGGCTGGCAAGCTATTTCAGAACCACCGGGCTGACCCCGAAAACGGCTGCTCTGGTGAGCCGTATCGCCAACATCGATGTCACTATTACCCAGACGGAAATAGAGGCGCTGTTGCTCGAACAGAATCTGATCAAGCAAAACCGGCCTCCATTCAATATCCTGCTGCGGGATGACAAATCCTACCCCTACCTATTTTTGTCCGACCGGGATACCTATCCCCGGCTGGCCTTTCATCGGGGCAGCAAGCGACAGGCTGGCCATTATTTTGGACCGTTTCCCAGTGTTCAGGCCGTTCGGGACAGCCTGAATTTTTTGCAGAAAACCTTTCGAGTGCGCCAGTGCGACGATAATTTCTTTCGCAATCGCTCCCGACCCTGCCTGCAATACCAGATCAATCGCTGTACTGCCCCCTGCGTGGAGCTGATTTCTGTGGAGGATTACCAGCGCGATGTACGACACACCCAGATGTTCCTCGAGGGCAAAAACGACAACCTGATCCGTGAGCTGGAGGCCGACATGGACGTGGCCGCTGAGGCGCTGGCATTTGAGCGGGCCGCGTTGCTGCGCGATCAGATGGTGGCGCTGCGCACCATCCAGGCCGAACAGGTGGTGGAATCCGGCAGCAGTCATATCGACGTGGTGGCCGCCATGCTGGTGGGAGACCAGTGCTGTGTGCACGTGCTCTATATTCGCCAGGGGCGAATCCTCGGCAGCCGAAGCTATTACCCGAAGGTGCCACTGGCAGCGGATGCCGCCGAAGTGTTGACAGATTTTCTGCCGCAGTTCTATCTGCGCGACAGCGGCCGGGGTGATTTTCCGCGTGAGATTGTTATCAATCACGCGCTGCCCGACAGTGCGCTGCTGGCCTCGGCAATTTCCGAGGTGGCCGGCCACCGGGTGCTTCTCAAGCACCGGGGTCGCAGCACCCGGGCCCAATGGGTCGAACTGGCCGAGCGCACCGCCAGCCAGAACCTGAACGGTCGCATTGCTTCACGCAAGACCACCCAACAGCGACTGGAGGCCTTGCAGCAACTGCTGCAACTGGCTGTGCCGCCTGAACGGATCGAATGTTTCGATATCAGCCATAGCAGTGGCGAAGATACGGTCGCTTCCTGTGTGGTATTTGATAGTGGCGGGGCGCTGAAATCGGATTATCGACGAATGAATATCAAGGATGTTGCCGCCGGGGACGACTACGCCGCAATGGAGCAGGCGTTGGTGCGCCGCTATACCCGTATTCAGAAAGAGGAGGGTAAACTGCCCGATATTCTGCTGATCGACGGCGGCAAGGGGCAGATGCGCAGAGCGGTTGCTATGCTGGCTGAGCTGGGCGTGATTGATGTGCAGGTAGTTGGCGTCGCCAAGGGGCCCACCCGCAAGGCGGGCTTTGAAACCCTGTTGCTGTCGCAGGATGGCCTCGAACGGGAACTGGAAGCCCAGTCCTCGGCTCTGCTGCTTATCCAGCAAATTCGCGATGAAGCCCACCGTTTCGCCATTACCGGTCACCGTCAGCGCCGCGATCGCAAGCGCCGCACCTCAACGCTGGAGGGTATCGATGGGGTGGGTCCAAAACGGCGCAAGGAATTACTGCGGTTTTTCGGAGGCTCCCAGGAAGTTGTGCGGGCCAGTGTCACCGAACTGATGCGCGTGCCCGGTATCAGCAGGAAAGTGGCCGAAACTATTTACAGCACCCTCCACAATGAGTAACTTGGGCGGGTCTTCAGCGCCCGGACTGCAGTAAAACCTATCATGTGGAATCTCCCGAATATCCTCACCTTGTTACGCATCGCGCTCATCCCCATTTTTATCGGTGTTTACTACCTGCCCTGGGAGGGGCGTTACCTCGCCAGTGCCGCCATTTTTGGTATCGCCGCCGGTACTGACTGGCTCGATGGTTACCTGGCCAGAAAACTCGATCAATTTACTCCATTCGGCGCGTTTCTCGATCCTGTAGCGGACAAACTGATTGTGGCTTCGGCCCTGATTATGCTGTTGGAATCCCACGCCAATGTGCTATTTGCATTGCCCACCCTGGTGATAATAGGCCGTGAAATCGTGATTTCCGCACTGCGGGAGTGGATGGCAGAACTGGGCAGCCGCACCAGTGTGGCTGTCTCCTATCTTGGGAAAGTGAAAACCACCCTGCAAATGATTGCCATTGCCGTATTGCTGGCGATTGATCCGGTGCTTTACCCGGTGCTGGATCTGATGGGCATCGGCCTGCTGTATGTGGCGGCTCTGCTGACCCTCTGGTCCATGCTGATCTATCTCAAAGCAGCCTGGCCTGAATTGTCCAAAGTCTCCTGAGGGTGAGTGGTGACGCAATACCGGCGTTATTTCCCCCACCGCAAAAAAGAGGTTGCTTCTCGACGGTCAATCCATAGAATACCCGCCTTCTTTACTGTTCTTTGAAAATCCCGTCGGGTACAATCCCGCATCCAAAAGGCGCGGTGGCAGAGTGGTCATGCAGCGGACTGCAACTCCGTTAACGCCGGTTCGATTCCGACCCGCGCCTCCATTTTCAACCGTTAACTGCAACAACGCCGTTTGATCGTCCAGTCCCATAAACCCCCAGACCATCAATCGTTAATTGCGTAACCGAAAGCAGTAACAGCCGGAACAAGCCCATCCCCGAACATGCCCGGATGGCGAAATTGGTAGACGATGAGCGGGATGCTCGAGTGTCGCGAAAGGCAGGAGCCGAGAGCGACCGCAAGGCCCAGCACAGCGTGCTGGCAACCTTCAGATAACATCAGTAGTAAAGTCCATCCCCGAATATGCCCGGATGGCGAAATTGGTAGACGCAAGGGACTTAAAATCTCTAATGTCAACTATTTTTAGGAGGTGGCAATAGGGCTGAAAGCCACGCAGAATAAGGCTTTCAGCAGGATTTAAGCTTTACGGTTAATTTGAAAATGGCTCGCTAGGTGTCAAATAGGGGCCGCTAGAACCAAAGAAGATGTAACAAGCCTGGTAAAACCAGGCAAATGTAAGACCACGCCCGAGTGGTGAAATTGGTAGACACAAGGGACTTAAACAATTTGAGCCCTCCAGGGGAAACCCTGAAGGTGAAGCCCGTCAAACTCGGCGAAAGCCCTGGATTTGATTAGAATCCGAGCCAACGCCGAGCCAAGCCCCAAGGCAATTTTTTGGGGAAGGTGTAGAGAGCAGACGGCGGGCACCTACGGCAAAGCGGTTAAACGTGGCGCTAGGGTGAAGGCGTGCTCCAGACCACGAACAGCGGGCTGCTCAGGCAGGAAGCTGGCGGTGAAAACCGAAGTGGTAAGAAAATCCCTCGACTGGAAACGGTCGTGCCGGTTCGATTCCGGCCTCGGGCACCATATCATTATCTGTAACGGATGAAATCTGATCTGACTGACAATGTACGATTTTGTCAAATGTATCCGCCGCTGAGCGGAAGCTCATTTTTCAAAGCGGTAATATCAGATTAGCTTCCGGCCAGGAGCTGTCAATAAATATAGTAAATTGTCTCTGGACCTCCGGGGCTAACCGCCATAAAGTAAAGGGTCACGGATAGCCACTGGATGATAGTGCCCAACTATGCACTGAGACGGAAGGGCTCTATGGATACAAAATCCGAACAATCCGGGTTCATCATCCTCGACTTCACCAAACAGTAGGTTCTCAAATATCATTTGAAGGCACCACCCGGCCAGTTCCAGCATGACACTCCCGCTTATCATCTCTATTGGCACATCACAGACTAACATCACTGGTCTGCCAATCTTCTTCAAGTCACTTTGGTAGTTCCTTGAAGGTAGATTCACAGCGATACAGGCCAAATATTCACTGCCGTACAACATGTAATGGCCACACTGGTTAATAAGCAGCTTTTCATTCGCTTCAAAATATACGCGTCCACCACGATATTCGTGGCCTACAGCTGCAATTGCTTTCTCCAGCAACTCTTCGGTTAATTCAGGGTACTGGCCGCTAAGAAAAATATTCCTGGCTCTTTCATGCATGGTATCCGGGTTGAGCGGAATTAGTCCTTTTTCATAATATGAAGTAAGGTTTTCGGCGCGGGCACCATGATAAACTCTTAGGGCTTTGTAGTGACTATCAAACCTTTCCGCCAAAAGCTGTTTACTGTCAATGTCCTCATGGAGAACGTTCAGGACTATTGTGTTCAGCCAGGACAGGTCATCACCGACGACGTATTCCGGTGGAGACTGGAGAAATGCGGATTTTACAGCCTCAGTCAGTACATCATCCATGATGCGCCAGATGACTCCTTTCCAGCTTTCAATGTCTTGCCAATGAAACACATCCGTTGGATTGTGCCGTTGACGATAGTTAGCGCTCAATTGGTTGGCCTCATGCATCTGCTGTTGCTCTATTGCTTCCATTCATCGCTCCATGTGGCTAATGGCATTGGCATCACGGTATGAGCGCTCCTTTCTTGTTCGCGGCGTTTTTCTTCCTTGTGAACTGCCAGCGAGAGGTAAATCAAGCTAGCTCTTGCCAACTTAAATATCCTCGTGGTTTTGGATCGAAAATCGGCCCAGCTGATCCGGTAACCCAGCACATGCTCTCCATCCGGCACGGGAACCAAGCTCTCAAAGACGGTTTCTACAACCTGCAGGTACTTATGTTCCAGATGGTTTCTGATATCGTAAAGTGCTTGGGCATCGGGTTCGGTCACACCCTTAATATCCGGCTCGAAGATATCCTTTGATAGCCAAAACAGTCCCCGCAACGGCCAGTTCTCCCTGCCCGCCAGCTCGTCGTGCAAAACTTTCTGTCCCATTGTTTTTGGTTGATACCAGACATTACGAAAGTTAACCGTACGGTCAGGGTGGCCAAGGGCAAAATAGTGATTTAGGAAATAGGCTGTTTTATCGAGTAGTGAATAGGCCACCCGGTAGGCGGATCGCATTTTCTCTACTGACAAGCCATACATCGGATATTCAAGGGTATTGTAGAGGAGCACGTCCTTATCCGAGAAATGCGACTCGTCCCCTTGCAACGCCTCAAACAACAACCACCGTGCCGAGACAAACTCCTGTTTCAATTGATTGTAAAATCCGATAATCGAAGGCGGCCTTCCTTCTTTGCTATCCATCCCCGTTGTAATCGAAGGCAATGTTAGGACATCATGAGTGGCTATCGGCAAGGTGCCCGCGTCGTTTAAAGGATTCAAAAATAAACGAGTTTGTAAAACCCACTTGCGATAGTGCCTTTCTGGTTCACTCTCTCCAAAATTAGCCTCATAAGCTTTTATAAGTTTTTCAGTTTGGGGGATATCGACATGCTCAGCAATCATATTGAGTTCATGAGTGAAGCGATCTCTGAGATAATCGTTGCCCGGCGCGTCGAAAAAGGCATCACGTGAATCAGCGCATTTGTAACTATTCCAAGCATAATAGAGGAGTATGGCCGCATGACCGGGATCGTAAAGGCTGCGTCCATAGTAGCTTAGTCCGATCCCTTTGTTGCCAAGAGCCATTGCAAAATATTTTTCGATCTTTAGTACTCTATCCCAGATTTCAATCGCCTCAATGCAGCGTCCAACAAAGTTCAATTTGTTGCCGAGATTGGTGAGAACCTGACATTGCCGTATCGTATCAAAACTGGAAAATCCTGCATGGTTGATACACCTGCGTAGTTCAATAATTTGATTTTGGGCCTGCGGGATGTCCCAATCCCAAGAATCAGTCCTACGGCCTTCGTGAAGGCGGTTTTCCCATGCATTTGATCTATAGTAATGCAAGAGTGCCGATTGTTCAGGCGATAACTCTTGCTGTTCCAGCTTTTGTATCAGATCAAACGCATGATCGGTGCCCGCGGCGGACTGAGTGTCAAAAGCGGTATCGATAACCTGACCAATTATCTCCAATGCCTGGTCGATTGCGCGGTCTGATTGACCCATTATCCTAGCCTCTGGGGTTTGCGGTTCCATGCTTGAGCAGATATTTTCGGGATGGCATCTTCAAGTGTCAGACCTGAATTTGCTCTAAAATTTATTCTAAAAAATAATCTAAGGTTCGAATACATTTAGAAAGGTTGTTGCCATATATTTCATTACGTTCTATGCAGCCACCACTGACCAAACTAACTACCTTGCCATTTTCCCCAATAATCGGTGCACCACTACAGCCTTTAAACCATTCATGGCCTGGATGCTTTTCAGGCATCTTGAAAAAATGCATGTCATTTTCACGTCGGTCGTACCTTAACCCATGATAAACTCGATAATCTGTTACAAAAGCATTTTGCTCTGGAATAAGCTCGGGCATGATTTCACCTGAAAAACCGTAAATTGTTTCTTTATCTGGATCGCCAATATCATCGGCTCGCAATATAGGTCTTTCTCTCAACTCAAAAGTCTGACCTTTCCAATTTCTATTATGAAAGTAACATTTAAAGTCGTGGCGCACTGGATGGAAAGAGAATTCAACATCTTTAATCGATTTTTTGGATGAGTCAAAATCACTGATATAACAAAACTTATTCAAAAATAGTACTTCAGTCTGCTGCTTTTCATCATTGAACTTTATCTGGGCACACCAATTAGACGATTTCTCTGCAACATGAAATACAGTAAGCAGTAAACGGCGCTGTTTAAAATCTATTAAACATCCTGATCCGATACCACATGGTACCCCGTTTGCGTCAAGCTTTCGTAACTGCACGCTTGAGTATTGAATAAGCTCTTTCCAATTCATCTCTTCATACCCACAATGTCATATTCGTTTCTGCCGCGCTCTTTGCGCTGCCTAATTCAAAGGGCAGTTTCTTTAATCCATGTCCGCTTCAGGTCTTTAGTTTTCGAAAGGTTAACGTAGCTGAATTTGCCGCTTGTTGGCGATAGTGGACAACGCCATCTGACGAAATATGTCAGGTCAAGTTTGGACTACGGCACTTTAATGGTAGCTTCCTACTACCTGTATTCTACTTGGAAAGACACTCCACTTCTAAGGGCGTCGAGTGTGACGTCCTCATTAAGGTTTTGCTCGATGTAATCGCACATATGGACGATTCTTTCAACGTCCGGGTTCCTGCTTCTAGTCTCGCCAATGCCTCCTCTCGATGACTCGACAATGGTATCAGGATGGGATGCCTCAATCCCGATCGAGATTGCTGCCTGCAGTGGATCAGTAAAACACGCAGTTGCGTCCCGACGTACCGCCGTCGGGCTCGCGGGCTGCGCCCCGCGCTTCGTGTCGAATCGCGGCCATCCGGCTTTGATCCCTGACGCCTCCGGCCCGTAGGGCCTGCGCGCTCCGCTTGCCAGGCCGAGAGAGGCTGGTGGGGTGGGGCGGTCTTGCTGTTTCCCTTCACCGTACCACGGCGTTCTCGCCGTCAAGGGCTGCGCGTGCTCCGCGCGCTCCGCGCGCTTGCATCCTGCGGCCGTTGGTCACCCCTGACGGCTTGCGCTGCGCCGTGCTGACGCTGGTTCCGGGCAATTCCGCCCGAGCAACCGGAGCACGATCATGACTCAATTCTCTCTTATTTCCGATTCCTCGCTGCTGGTACGTGATGATCAGGGGCGTTACCTGCCGGCTACAGCCGACCAGATCCTGACGGCTGCCCGCCAGGTGATCGACCAGAAGATCCAGCGTGGCGCCTCATTCACGTCACCGGCCATCGTCAAGGAGTTCCTTTGTGCCAAGTTGGCAGGGTTCGACCACGAGGTGTTCGCGTGTCTGTTCCTGGATTCGCAGCACCGCCTGATCGAGTACGCCGAGCTGTTTCGCGGCACTATCGACGGTGCGGCGGTCTACCCGCGGGAAGTTGTGAAGATGGCGCTTCAGGTCAATGCTGCGGCGGTGATCTTCTCGCATAATCATCCGAGCGGGAATCCCGAGCCGAGCCAGGCGGACAGGACGATAACCCAGCGGCTGAAAGAGGCGCTGGCACTGGTAGATGTACGCACCCTGGACCATATCGTCGTCGGCGGTGAACAGACATCGTCATTCGCTGAGAGGGGGCTGTTGTAGGACAGGGGCTTCGGCCCCTTTTTTGCTGCGTTCGCTGCTACTTGAGGGGCGGGTGAGGTGGGGCGATCTTGCAGCTCCCTTACACCGTATCACGGCGTTCTCGCCGTCAAGGGCTTCGCGTGCTGCGCACGCTTGCGGGCGTAGCCGTCTGTGGCCCTGTGACTGCTTGCGCTGCGCCGTGCTGACGCCGGTTCTGGGCAATTCCGCCCGAGCAACTGGAGATCGTCATCATGAACGACAAATCACATGTGTCGCTGGAACGTCACGTCTGCCTGGTCTGTGGCACCGCCTTCGATACCGGTAACATTCTGCTCGACAAGCGCTTGCGCGCGAGCCTGGAACGCCACACATCGACAGGCTGGGGCCTGTGCGACGAACATCGGCGGCTGTTCGATGAGGGCTTTGTCGCCCTGGTCGAATGCGATCCAGAGCGTAGCGGCAAGCCGACAGGCACCGATCGCTTGAAGCCGGAAGCGGCGTATCGCACGGGGCGTCTGGCCCACCTGAAACGCGACGTGTTCGCCGGCGTGTTCAACATACCGCTTGCCGCCGATCAGGCTTGCGTCTTTGTCGAACCCGGCATCATTGAGCAGCTTCAGGCGATGGTGGCACCGGCATCGGATTGATCGCTCGACCAAGCATCGAAAGCGTCGTCCACGTAGACCGGGGACGGCGCTTTTTTTGTGCTGCGCCCGGTGTCGATGTCTCCGGCTCTGTGGGTCTGCACGTTGTGCTTGCACTCCAGGGGAACGGTTAGCAACCGATCCCCGCCGCGCTTGGCGCCCCTGAAAGCTGCCGAACAGGTTGCACCTGATCGGCCTTCGCGCCTGCAGCGCTGTGTGTGAACGGTACACAGTAAAGACCATAATCTGTCCATCCGTCCCCCTTATTTCATCACCTTGTCCGCGACTGTAGCCCACGGTCGTGTGCAGTCAAGGCGCGCCGGGCGTGTCCTCGCCTGTGCCTGTCGGCTGAAGTTACCCGGCGCTGGTTTCCTGGACGGCACCCGTCCGCGCGCTCTCCGCCGTCGCGGGCGATGAACTCGGGAAAGACGGTGGCAACACAGCCGCCAGACATTTGAGTAGATATCTGGGTTGGTTTATGGGGTGACAAGGCAAGTGGGCTCCGAATCTGGGAATTCGGTGGTATCAAGTCGATTCAGTCTTGTATGCCCACCCTGGCGAAAGCGACATGCCGTGACCGGATCCACCTTGCCGTGACGGGTTGTGTGTTGCCCGGTAGCCCCGGATGCTGGTGATGGGGCATAAACCGTGAGCGGGTGTGTATCACCAATGCGGGGGAGGCCTGCCTGGCGTGACTGTCCGGTCCGAGCTGCAACATCGGTTGCGAAGGATGGAGGACGTTCTTCGCATGTCCTGGAGCCATGGACTGACGTGAACGGGTGACAACGGATACCGGTATCGCTGTGCCGCGGAATACCGGGCAGGCCATTACCCCTTTTGGGTCAGGTCGGCCCAATGCGTCCTTGGTTCGTTTTGAATCCTGGCGAAGGTGCGGCTGCGCCTCGGGCTCAATGGCCGCAACCCTCCGGCGCAAAGAATGTTCCCCGGCGCTGGGCGCCTTCCTCGCGCAACAAATTCTTTGCGCCTCCCGGTCCTCCACGCTGTTGCGGCCGCTGCGCGGTGCGGCCCGCCCGACCCACGCCGGCCGGATCACAACAAGGACGCGATGGGCGCGACCTTGGCAACCCGAAAGGAGTACACATCATGGCCAACATCGGCACCTTCACCGCAGAGAAAGACGGCTTCACCGGCATCCTCCGCACCCTGGCGCTCAACGTCAAGCTCAAGTTTGTCCCCAACGACAAGGGCAGCGAGAACGCTCCCGACTACCGCCTTCAGGCAGCCAACGGCCTGGAAGTCGGCGCGGCCTGGCAGAAAGTCAGCCAGGCGGAGCGACCCTACCTGTCGGTAACCCTGGACGACCCCTCATTCCCCGCCACCGTCTACGCCCGCCTCATCGAGGGCGAGGACGGAAAGCACAACCTGCTGTGGTCCCGGAACAAGGGCGAGTGATCGTCACGGCTTGCGCCCCGCCCTTCGTGGCGGGGTTTTCCGTGTGTCAGGATTCGGGATTCGCCAGGCGTCGCTCGGTGTCCGCCATCAGTTCGGCGGAGCTGCATTCCAGTGCCCGTGCGATTTTGAGAATCAGGGCCAGCGTCGGCATGTGCTCGCCGCGTTCGACTTTCCCCAGGTGAGAGCGTTCCACGTCCGCCAGATGGGCGAGGGTTTCCTGAGCCACGCCCCGTTCCGTGCGCAGGGCACGCACGGCCTCGCCGAAAGCCCGTGCCGGCTCGGCTTCATAGGTGGTGGCGCCGGTTGGGCGGCCGCGTTGGATTGGACGCTTCTTCATACATGAGAGCGTCGTCTCGCGGCATAATAAAAACCACGTTAAAGATAACTCATTTGTAGTTTTCAGCCTATGATGGAAGGGGTTTAGTAACAGGGCCTCTTTTTATGCGTACAGACGTAAATGTGGAAAACCGCTTTGGTGGGGATGCCGGATTACGATTTGCCGGATTCGTGGTTTTGCTGATTTCCGTAGATCCTGCTTTGTATCTTTGGGCAAAACCCCGTTTGCGCATTCGTGCCTTGTGGTAAAGGCGCAAGTCCGGTTTCGTGCATTTCAGGATCGCCTTCCTGGTTCATTCCACAGCGAACAGTGCGCGAGCCTGGCGCTCGCCGCTTGCCGTCAACCCCGGCCCGCACCGGACCGTGTTGGGGTATGACGGCCACGCGGCCTGTCCGCGCCTGGTGTCGCCTCGCTCCGCCGTGGAGCGAACCCATCAGAGGAAGCGACCATGAAAACACTCATCACCGAACAACAACGCACCCAACTTCTGGCCAACGGCCAGGCCCACGCCGAGGGTCGGGACATTGATCCGCCGCCGGTGGTCAAGCTGTTCACGCCGGATGCCCAGGCCACCTGGCTGCTGACGGAACTTGATCCCGAGGACGGGGATACCGCCTTCGGCCTGTGCGACCTGGGGCTGGGCATGCCGGAACTGGGCAGTGTGCGTCTCTCCGAATTGTCCACCATCCGCGGGCCGCTCGGCCTACCGGTGGAGCGTGACCTGCACTTCATATCCAGGCGCACCCTCTCTGAGTACGCGGCGATGGCCCGCGAGAACGGGTCGATCCTGGATTGATCGGCCCTGCCAGCCCGCTGTCGCGGGCTGGCAACAGCACTGCCTTGAAGGGATTGTTGTGACTTTTTCGGTCTGACGCCAGACCTCAGGCGCAATACTCCGTATTGTTGTTCCAGTAGCGTGCAGCCAAGACGAAAAGAGTCAGGATGTTTGTGGCGAGATGGGGCAGGGTATTCGGTGCTCGCGGAAAAGGGTTTCGCGTAGCCGTCGCATTCGGACGATCCGCACAATGCCCAGGAGCCAATCGGACTTGACGCACGCCCTTGACGAAGCAGGCAGGATTATACGCCGATAACGCAGTAGCTCCCTCCGACAGAACCGCCGACTTCGCGCGACGTATCCCGCTGAATGACAGGGAGGAGCCGCGTCGTGGCCAAGTCCGGCGAGCATTGGCACCCCGGTGTCGCCTATCTCTACGTCCTGCATCTTGATGGGCCGGCACTGGCCTGGGAGTACCTGCGCCGTCACCCCGACTACCGGCGCGACTGGTCGGGCCGTCGTCGTCATGCCGATGCGGCGGCACGCTGGGGGCTGCGCCTGTTGGAAGATCCTGCCCTGGATGCGCGAGATGCACAGCCTGTGTGGTGTCCCGATCACGCCGGTATGATCCAACTCCATCCCGATCTTGATCCGCCACTAGGTGACGAGGGCTTCGACCTGTGGCGGCTTCCCGGGCGCAAGCGCCTGGTCCATGACGGGCGTCGGTTGTTGGTGGCCACACGCTGGGCCGGCAATTGTCTGCGCCTGGCTATTGCACCCGGCCTGCGGGAGGGAATGGCCTACGTCTGCGCGGCGCGCGCCTCGGCATGCCGCAACCTGGCCAACGAAGCCGAAAAATTGGTGGTGGGCGCGGTGACCAACGCGGTGGCCTGTGCCCGTCCCTCGGCGACCGAACTACTGGAGCTTCACACCCTGCAGGCCCTCGACGGGGTTCTGGCCGGCGCGTCCCTACGCGCCGTGGCCGCTGTACTTTTTGGTGCGACCACCGTTGCCCGTGAATGGCATGCTGACAGTGCGCTCCGTGCCCGGGTGCGCCGCCTGGTGCGTCGCGGCCGTGGCCTGATGCGGGGCGGTTACCGCAAGCTGGTATCACCTTCCCTTGAAGGGGGACGTTCCGGTTCACCCACAGATCGTCCCTGAGCAGGGAGTCTCGCTTTCTCCAGACTGTCTCCATCCGGCCACAACAACGTGGCCACCGACCAAGACCGATGGAGAACCCTGTCATGAGACCCACGCCACTACGGCCTTCAGCCGCCCCCGCTGCCACGCAGCAAGTCGTTCCTCCTTCCCGCTATCTCACCAACGATGAGGCCGCGGACTACCTGCGCCTGTCACCACGGACGCTGGAAAAACAGCGCGTCATTGGCGGCGGCCCGCGATTTCGCAAGTTCGGCCGTCGGGTGATGTACGCGGTCAGTGACCTGGATGCCTGGGCCGATGCCCGCAGCTACGAGGCGACCTGTGATCCCGAGTATGTCGAACGCCACGCCGGCGACAGCCGCCATGAACGCTGAACGCACGTCCAACCATGATGCGCTCCGCAAGCCCGGGCAACGGGCGGGAACAGCTCGATCTGTTCCGCGCCTTGCCGGGGGAGATGGCGATCCGCGACGCCCAGGACCTGATGGCCTATCCGTTCTTTTCGCTGGCCAAGTCGCGGCGCACCGTGCCCATCGACTTCCGCTCCGGGCCGGTCACCGTGCGGGTGGAGGGCACGGGAGCGCACGGTATCGCCACCATCTGGGATGCCGATATCCTGATCTGGGCGGCCAGTCAGATTGTCGAGGCCTGCGATGCAGGTATCCGGCCATCACGACGAATGAGCGCCACACCCTACGAGATCCTGCGCTTTATCGGGCGGGGTACATCGCGGCGCGACTACCAACGCCTGAGGGCCGCGCTGGATCGCCTGCAATCCACCACGGTGGCCACCTCGATCCGCGAGACCACCGGGCGGCGCCTGCACCGTTTCTCGTGGATCAACGAGTGGAAGGAATGCGCGGATGTCCATGGACGACCGCTTGGCATCGAACTGATCCTGGCGGACTGGTTCTTCGCTGGCGTATTGGACGAGGCCCTAGTGCTTACCATCGATCCGGCGTATTTCCGGCTGACCGGCGGTATCGAGCGCTGGCTGTACCGCCTGGTGCGCAAGCACGGCGGCCGCCAGCCCGCGGGATGGCGATTCGATTTCCCGTACCTCCACCGCAAGTCGGGCAGCCTGGCTCGGCCCAGCGATTTTGCCTGCGATCTGCGCGCGTTGGTTATGCGGCAGTCGCTGCCGGGGTATGTGCTGTCCATCGAGCGCCGACCCGGTTCGCCGGAAATTCTGGTGTTTCGGCCTGTGCCGCGCATGACACGTTGATAACTGCGGGACAAGCTGTGAACGGTCTCGTGCTATCGGGCGTACTGGCCTTCGTGCTATCGGGCGCAAGCAGCTCGTGCCATCAGGCGTACGCATTCTCCGCCAGCTCAATGACCACGCGGCTTGCGCTTCTCTCTAACGTAATACCTAACAATCAATATATTGATTTAACAATTTATTACCCCTTGGGGCAGTGGATAAATCGAACGGGTTTCCCCAAACGGTACGATGCATCGGGGAAGGTGCCGACATGATCATCGCCCTGCTCAACCAGAAGGGCGGTGTGGGCAAGACCACACTCGCTACCCATATCGCCGGGGAGCTCGCACTGCGCGGTCAACAGGTCATCCTGCTGGATGCCGATCCTCAGGGCTCGGCCCTGGATTGGATACAGCGGCGCAGCCAGCTAGGGCTGCCCCGTTTGTTCAGTGCGGTGGGGCTCGCCCGGGAAACCCTGCACCAGGAGGCGCCGGAGCTTGCCCGGCGTTGCGATCACATCGTTATCGATGGCCCGCCCCGCATTGCCGCAATTGCCCGTTCCGCGCTGATGGCTGCAGAGCAGGTGCTGATCCCCGTGCAACCCAGCCCCTACGATCTGTGGGCCAGTGGCGAGATGGTGGCACTGATCCGCGAGGCGCAGGTGTTCCGGCCACACCTGGCCGCGGCTTTTGTGATCAACCGGCGCGTGGTGCGCACGGTGATCGGCCGCGAAGCCCGTGGCACTTTGGATGAACAACCTTTCCCGGCACTGGCCACCGAGGTGTGCCAGCGTATCGTCTTTGCCGACAGCGTGGCAGCAGGTCGCCTGGCCCGGGAGACTGCACCGGACAGTATGGCGGCCCGTGAGATTGCCGTCCTGGCCGATGAACTGCTGCGGAGGGTGCCATGAGTGGAAAAGGCTGCAAACGCGTTGCCATCGGCGCACGTCCGCCGGCCGATCCCAATGCCGAAGCCTGGATACGCCAGGGCGATGCCAACGCCGTGCAAAAGGGAGAGCTCTACACCGCCCGGCTGACACTGGATGTGACGCCGGCGATGCGCGCCCGTATCAAGGTGTCGGCCTTCACCCGGAACACCACGGTGGCGGAATTGCTGCGTGCATTGCTGGAGCGCGAGTTTCCGGAGGAGGGCGCATGATGCTGGACGAGTCACCCGCGAACAACTTGCTGTCGATGCCGCCTCGGGCATTCACCGCGCCGAACGGCGACGCACCCTTGACCCGCGTCTCGCTGCTCTACATCGAGCAACATATCAACCTGTACCTGCGCTTCGGTTGCCCATTGCGGGTTCACCAGATTGATCGGTGGCGACGCTGCGCGGTGTTTCCCCCGGCGCAGCTATTTTGCCGCATCCGTTGGGAGTCGAACGACTACGGCACCACGCGCTGGCAACTGATGGTCCTGCAAAGCGGCCGACCGCAAGAGGGTATGCAGCGGGTGCGTGGTGTGCGACCCGGCGCACACATCCTGCTGAACGTCGAGGGCGAGCGAAATGTGCGCGCAGTCTTGTCCCAGATCGACGTCATCGAAGCACAATGCATTGAGCCTGCTGATGTCTCTCCGACGTATTGGCGCTTGTTGAGCAATCGTCTCGCCGCACGACAGCCGCTACCCGGTTATGACGCCAACCGCCATGCAGCCTGGTTGGCGGGGAGGGCGCTGCAATGACACTGGAAACTGCTGTGAACTCCCGTTCACGTCGCATGGCGTGTGTCACTGTTCTGGTGCTAATGGCAGCCGGTTTGGCCGCACTGGTCTGGGCGGCATTCACGCCGTCAAAAGCACGGGTGGTCTACAACGCCTCTGACAGTGTGCCGATCGGCTGGTATCACATAACACTGCTTGGTACGGACGTAAATGCGATACCGGTGGACAGCATTGTGTTGGTTGATTTGCCTGATGCTGTTGCGGTACTGGCGGATCAACGTGGCTACCTGCCTTTGGATGTACCGCTGCTGAAACGGGTCGGTGCGGCAGCACCGCAGCATGTCTGTATTGAGAGTGGCCGCGTGCGCATTGATGGCGCACCCGTGGCCCAGGTGTTGCTCATTGATGCACAGGCTCGCCCATTGCCTTCCTGGACGCGATGCCGTCAGCTTGTTGAGGGCGAACTATTCCTGCTCAGCACCACCAATCTGGCCTCCTTCGACAGCCGCTATTTTGGTCCTATCGATAGGGCAAACGTGATTGGCGTGGCCCACCGACTCGACCTGGAGTGACCAGCGTGAAAGCGAAAGTTGGAACAATTGTCATGCTCTTTTCGTGTTACTGCCGCTGTCGCAAGGGTGCAGTCGCGCCAACCGAAATGCGGCAGTCCCCTGTGCAGATATCTTGCCCCGAGCGCCCTCCACCGTTGGCGGGGCCGACGCTCGCCGGCGACCGGCCGTCACGCATTGCAGCGTCACCGGGGCATCGCGTCCCCGAGCCTAGAGGCCGGGGAAGAATGCAGGGCAAGATAAAAGGTCGCGGCACCTTGGCTCGCGAAAAGGCAGTCTGCACATGGGGTGGACGCGGCACGCGCCTGGAGTGTGTAGCGTGCCGTGGAAAGTGCCAATGCCACGTCCGCACTGGTATAGCCGCGTGTCACTTGCCCCCCCTATTGCTGGACTTCGCTGGAGGTTCCCCATGAGTCGGCGCCGCAATGACGAGGGCGAGCAGTTCAAGGTCAGGCCCAACGCACCGAAAAATCGCGGCCAAACCTTTATCAACTCGGTCATCAAGCAAGCCAGCAAGGCGGGGTCCCGGGCTCGCAAGGGAGGTGGCCGTCCAGGGGCGCGACTGGGCCGTGGCCATGTTGCCGCCCGCTTTGCCGGGCAGTCCCTGGCGCCCAATGCCCGGCGCGTCACCATCAAGACCCGGCTGGTGAACCTCTCCAAAGCGGGGAAGCGTTCCACCATCACCCATCTGCGCTATATCGAGCGTGAAGGCGTAGGCCGTGACGGGCAACAGGGCAGGGCCTACAGTGCCCTGAGTGACGATACCGACCTCGCCGACTTCGAGCAGCGCGGCCGTAAGGATCGCCATCAGTTCCGCTTTATTGTTTCACCCGAGGATGCGGCGGAGCTGGAAGACCTGCACCGCTATACCCGCGACCTGATGCAATGCATGGAGCAGGATCTGGGTACGCAACTGGACTGGGTGGCGGTGGATCACTGGAATACCGACAACCCCCATACCCATATCGTCTTGAGAGGCAGGGATGACCAGGGCAAAGACCTGATTATCTCGCGTGACTATATTGCCCACGGCATGCGACGACGCGCCTGTGAACTGGCCACCGGTTGGCTGGGGCCGCGCACCGAGCTGGAGATCCAGCACAGTCTGCAACAGGAGGTCGAACAGGAACGCTGGACCGGCCTGGATCGTACCCTGAAGCGCGAGGCAGAGGACGGCCTGCTCGATATGCAAAAGCTTGCTGAGCCACACCTGAAACGTCAGCGCCTTTTATTGATTGGTCGGCTGCAGCGTTTGCAGCGCATGGGGCTGGCGAGCGAACGGCAGCCCGGTGGCTGGAGGCTCCATCCAGAAGCGGAGCGGACACTGCGAACGATGGGGGAGCGGGGCGACATTATCCGCACCATGCAGCGAGCCATGAGCGGAAGGCAGCGTGAACTGGACGTGTTCGAACCCGGTGAGGATGAAAGACCCATTATCGGTCGTGTCGCGGCCAAGGGACTCGCCGACGAATTGAACGACCGTGGTTATCTGGTGCTCGATGGCATCGACGGCAAGGCCCATTACGTGGCGCTGCCTGCCAAGGTGGAACTGGGAGAGTTCCCCATGGGTGCCGTGGTTGAAGCAACAGGTGTTGGCAAACTCCGCGCAGTGGATCGAGATATTGCCGTACTGGCCGAGGAGGGTTTGTACCGTATGAACCCGGATCAGATTCAACAGACTTTGAATACTCCTGGACGTGATCCTGAAGACGTACTGACCTCCCATCGCCGCCGACTGGAAGCCTCCTTGCGCCGCGCTGGCATTGTGGAGCGCCTGGGCGACGACGTCTGGCGCGTACCGGCCGATCTACCGGAGCAGGGTCGGCAATACGATCGACAGCGCAGTGGTGGTATTGCCGTGACCCTGAAATCCCACCTTCCCATCGAACGGCAGGCCCGGGCCATAGGTGCCACCTGGTTGGATCAGCAACTGATAAACGGCAGGGATGTCGGTGGTGGTCAAGGCTTCGGTGCCGAGGTGGGCAAGGCCCTGCAACAGCGAGCCGACTTCCTGGTGGAAGAAGGCCTCGCGGAGAAACGAGGCCGCCGCGTGATTCTCGCACGCAATCTACTGTCGACGCTGCGCAATCGGGAGTTGGCCAGGACTGCGCAGGGCATCACAGCGGAAACCGGCTTGGAGTATCGACAGCCCTCCAATGGTGAGCGGGTCAGTGGCATCTACCGCCGCAGTCTGATGCTTACAAGTGGCCGCTTCGCCATGCTGGACGATGGCATGGGATTCAGCCTGGTGCCCTGGAAACCGGTGATTGAACAGCGACTGGGACATCAGGTCGCCGCGACGGTAAGTGGTGGTAGAGCTTCATGGGAAATTGGGTGGAAACGTGGATTATCTATCGGTTAGCTGATCGGCAACTCGTGAAGGTTAGACAAAATAAGCAAGGGTAGACAATCTCATCAGTGTTCACTGAAAATAGCTTCCCGGCCAAAGTTTGTACAAAGCCACCTCGGTCTCAAAGCCACTGTAACGTCAGAGTGGTGACCATGTAGGTTGTCGATTTAAGAAATAAGTGGGTTGTGAATATGAATGCCGTAATTTTTGACATGGATGGTCTGTTGATCGATTCCGAGCCATTTTGGACTAAAGCCGAGAGAATGGTGTTTTCCTCGGTGGGTGTAGATTTATCAGATTCGCTTTGTGAAAAAACTGCATCCATGACGACTAGAGAGGTAACTGAATTTTGGTATGATCGTTTTCCATGGAAGCACAAATCCATCGAAGCAGTTGAAAATGATGTCATTGACTGTGTTGACGAACTGATCAAAAAAGATGGTCGGCCGATGGCTGGTGTCAGGGAGTTACTAGACGATTTTCATAAAAGACAGTACAGGATTGGCCTATCCACGAACTCGCCTTTTCGATTGGTTGCATCCGTGATGGAAAAGCTAGATATAGGCCATTATTTTCAAAGCATTTCCTCTTCTGAGCATGTCGAAAGTGGCAAGCCTGATCCGGCGGTATATCTGTCGACACTGACTAAGTTACAGGTCGATGCCAGTAATTGCATTGCCTTTGAAGATTCGGTTTCCGGTGTGTTAGCGGCTAAGTCGGCAGGCATAAAGGCGGTTGTCGTGCCGCCGAGGCACGATTTTGATAATCCGAAATATGATGTGGCTGATATAAAGCTACGAAGTCTTTCGGAATTCAATCTTAATTGCTTGACGATGGCTTAATGTTTCTGAAATAACTTTCAAAGAATTGCTGTTCGCAAGTATTGCCATGCTCAATGCATTTTGTTGCTAGAAGCAAACCTCCGCTCCTTAACTTTTCGTAGTCAATGGATATACCACCACCAAGGGTGCTTGGGTGGCGTGGTGTCAGTCACATCTTGGATAAAGAGAGCGGCGAATAATATGAAAACAGTCAGCAGCAACAGGCCTTTAAGCCATGTTGGTAAACGTTGTTTAGTTTGCGATTTTTGGGGATGCTCGTTATGCATCGTTCTCTCCCTGCGATGGATCAGCAGGCAAAGTCTGGTTGCATTCGCCCCGGTGGTATAGGGACAGTTAGCGCATATTGTGCTAGTACACAGATGCAAATAAATTAGCTGTTATGCATAACAGATTGGGGCATTCCTGATGAAGGATAGTGCCTGTTGTACCGATGCAGTAGTGCACAACGTCGCCTTTGGCTAGATGCTATTAACGTCTTTTCGAGTCACTAACGCCGCAAGGGTGGACAGGGCCTTCATCGCTGTTTCATCCCAGCGGCAGGCACAGGAAAGACGCATGAAATTCCGGTATTTCCGGCTCGCAGAAAAGATCGGCCCCGGGGCAATACTGATACCCCGCGCCATGGCTTGCTGGGCCAGTTCGAGGCTGTTGACGTCTTTGGGCAGTTCTACCCAGATGACAAACCCGCCCTCCGGTCGTGTGATGCGGGTGCCTTCCGGGAACAGCGCCATGACGGTGCCCGACATGCGAGAAACGGCGAGCGCATAGTCGTTTTTCACCTTGCGCAGGTGGCGTTCATACTGGCCACCCTCCAGCAGGGAGGCGACAGCGAGCTGGGGGATTGTGGGGGTGGCAAGATTGAGCACGTATTTCATGTACTCCACCTGTTGCTGGTGGCGTCCCGGTACGATCCAGCCGATGCGCAACCCTGGCGCTAGAGTCTTGGAAAACGAGCCGCAATACAGTACATCTCCGGCTGGCGATAGCGCCTTGCAGATGGATGGTCTCACGGTACTGAAGCCCAGGTCGCCATAGACATCATCTTCCACCAGAGGAATATCGTGGCTGGCCAGCAGCTCCACTAATCTGGTCTTGTGGTCGTCCGGCATGCAGCTTCCCAGGGGGTTGCTGAAGTTGGGTGTCACCGCGCAGGCCTTGATGGGCCACTGTTCCAGGGCAAGCTCAAGGGCCTCCAGGGAAATACCGGTGCGGGGATGGGTGGGGATTTCCAGGGCTTTCAGGCCGAGGTTATCGATGACCTGAAGCAGCCCGTAGAAGGTCGGTGATTCAACGGCCACCACGTCGCCGGGCTTGGTGACGGCCCGTAACGCCAGGGAGAGGGCTTCCTGGCAGCCGTTGGTGATCACGATCTCGTCGGGGTGAACGGGGCAACCCGCTTCCACCATGCGCCGGGCAATCTGTCGACGCAAGGCGGGCAGGCCGGGCGGGAATTCGTAGGCGGCAACACTGTCCCGGTGGAATCTTGCGGCCTGGGTGATGGCCCGCTCAATGGCGCGAACCGGCAGGAACGAGGCATCGGGTACAGCAGCTCCCAGCTGTATGACCGATGGGTCATGGGATGCCTTGCCCATATTGAGCACCAGGGCCTGCCCGTTGACAGGCACAGGCTTGTTGGGTGGTCTGGATGTCAACGGCTCCGGGGCCAGTGGCTGGGATTTTTCCCGCAGGTAATACCCGGAGCGGTTGCGCGCCCCGATCAGGCCGGCATCCTCCAAGTGACGGTAGGCGGTGATGACCGTCGCGATGCTGACGTTACGTTGCTTGCTGAGGGTGCGTACCCCCGGGAGTTTGTCGCCCGGTTGGTAGACGCCCCGCTCAATACCTGCCTTTAGCTCATCGGCGACCTGTTGATACAGTGTTTCCATTTGTGGGCTTTCCAATAGAGTTTAACCTGTACAGTTTGAACCTGTTTTTATCGGTACAGATTTTTTAAAAGTGAATCTGTAACGGATCAATATAATTGTTTTGAAACTGTACCGAAAAGAAAGGGGTGTTTACAGTGACTTTTAAGAATTTCCCGACGGTTTCACTGGAGTTCATATGCCCTGTCCCCTTTACATTGTCGATGCGTTTACTAGTGGCCCGTTCACGGGCAATCCTGCCGCTGTTTGCATTCTGACCGGCAGGGAGTCTCCCCAGTGGATGCAAAATGTGGCCGCCGAGATGAATCTTTCTGAAACGGCATTTACCTGGCATTTGCAAACCAATGAATGGGTACTGCGCTGGTTTACGCCCAGTTGCGAAGTCAATCTTTGTGGGCACGCCACCCTGGCCACTGCCCATGTGCTTTGGCAGCGCGGGGTTGGCCGTGACATGATTGACTTTCGTACCCGCAGTGGTCTGCTCTCTGCTACTCGCAAGGAGCATGTCATCAGGTTGGAACTGCCTGCGGATTCACCCGTGGAGCTTCCCCCGGATATGCAGGCGAGCATCTCAGACATTCTGGGCGTTCAGGCGGAATGGATTGGCCGGGGTGGTGAAGATGTGCTTGTCGTGTTCAAGCAGGCTGATGATGTGCGGGAACTGCAGCCTGACCTGGCCTTTCTGAAAACATTACCTTTTCGTGGCCTGATCGTCACGTCGCCGGGGGATGAGGATGGAGTGGATTGCGTTTCCCGGTTCTTTGCCCCCGCCGCTGGCATCCCGGAAGACCCGGTTACCGGGTCGGCCCACTGCCTGCTGGCAGTGTATTGGGGGCACCGTCTCGGGCGCAGGACGCTGCGGGGTTACCAGGCATCGGCCCGCACCGGAATCGTGGATATGGAACTGTCGGGTTCCAGGGTGATATTGAGCGGCTTGGCGAAGACAGTATTGACGGGCGAATTCCACGGTTGATTGGCGCAACGTTTTTTCATATTCAAGGAGGTTTAGGTAATCATGGCAACGACGATTCAGGTCTGGTTTGATTTTGCCAGCACCTACAGTTATCCGGCGGTAGTGCGGGCCACACAGCTGGCGGCGGCAAACGATATTTTGCTGCACTGGCGGCCCTTTATGCTGGGCGTGATTTTCAAGCAACAGGGCTGGAACGACTCGCCTTTCAATCTCTATCCCCCGAAAGGGCGATACATGTGGCGGGATATGGAAAGGCTGTGCGCAGCGCAGGGCATTCCCTTTCATAAGCCTACGCGGTTCCCCCGTAACGGCCTGCTGGCAGGCCGCATAGCCTGCCTTAACCAGGACGCCCCGTGGATAACCGCGTTTATCCAGGCGGTATACCGGGCCAACTTCGTCCATGACCAGGATATCGCGGATACCACTGTCATCGGCGAAATCCTCCACCAACTGAATGTGGATAGCGCGGGCGTTATTGCCCATGCTCTTTCGGAGGAGAGTAAGCAAAAGTTCAGGGACCAGACTGGTCAGGCTGTGGAACTGGGCATTTTCGGGTCACCCACCTTTATGATCGGTGATGAAATGTTCTGGGGTGGCGACCGACTGGCGGAGGCCATCGACTTTGCCATGGGACGATATTCCCGATTATGATCTCTGCGGTGTAATACCCGATAACGTTTCTTGATGGGAGTGAGCACCGATGAAACTGTCTGCAACTGATTTTGTGCAAATGAAAGGTTCGAGGCCAATTACCATGCTGACGGCCTATACCTGCCCGGTGGCGAGGGAGCTTGAGGCGGCAGGCATCCCCATTATTTTGGTGGGTGATACCGTGGGCATGGTGGAAATGGGGTTTGACAGTACCCGCGAGGTGACCGTGGAGCATATGGTTTACCACATAGGTGCTGTGCGCCGGGGTGCACTCAATACTCATATTATTTGCGATCTGCCCTTCGAGTCGGACAAAACACCTGAGCTGGCATTGGCTAACGCGAAACGACTGCTGGCTGCTGGTGCAGACAGCATCAAGTTGGAAGGCCCCAAGACCGACATTATTTCGTATCTGGTGGAGGAGGGTATTGCGGTGGTAGGACATACCGGCCTGTTGCCACAAACCGCCAATAGCTTTGCCAAAGTGGGGCGAAACGCCGAGGAAGCGCTACGGATTCAAAAGGAAGCGGCTGCGATTCAGGAAGCCGGCGCCTTTATGCTGGTGATCGAACATGTTCCCCACGACCTGGCTAACAGTATTACCCGGACATTGACCATCCCGACCATCGGCATTGGCGCCGGATCGGATTGCGATGGGCAGGTGCTGGTCATAAACGATGCCTTGGGTCTTGGAGACTACTGGCCGCCTTTCTCAAAGCAATACGCTCATGTTGGCCGGGAAATCCAGAAGGTGGCCCAGCGGTTTTCTCGGGAGGTAGAATCCAGGGAATTCCCTAACAATATTATCCAATTCACTGGCTCGAAAAAGTAATCGCCGAGTCGGATCAGCAGAATCGCTTCGGAAATAGCCTCGCGCAGGAAATATATCGCAGGCTCAAAGGATGTTTAATTAGGGCGATCCCATTGAGCCCTCAGGTTTTCACGAGAAGATAGCCCCCCGTGGCTATCATCATGGCGCCCGCTACCGGTTTTGCTTTGGTTTGAAAATACAATCTGCCGGATAGCTTCACCATCTTGCTGGCGGAGACTGCGTACAGAATCTTGACGCCACCAACAGCGAATAGGGTTATGCCAAAGATGGCGGCAATATCCACGCTACGCAGTGTGATGGGGTCAATAAACGCGGGAAAGAGACTGGCGTAGAAAAACACCGCCTTGATATCACTCAGCGTTAATAAAAATCCCGACAGGAAGCTTGCTGATGTGGCTCGCGCCCCGTTAGGTGGAACGCTCGGCTCCCCTTGGGGAACCCTGTGAGCGTGGTTCCTGATCAAGTTAAGGCCAAACCAAATCAGATAGCCTGCCGCCAGGTAGCGGATCACCACAAACAAAGCCCCCAACTGTTCCGACAATGCGCTCAAGCCGAGCAGTGCCATTGCTACAAAAACGAGGTCGCCGGCAACGACACCCAGAGAGGTGATAACACCCTGTTTGACACCCATCGTGGAGGCGCGTATCACCACCAGGGCGACACTGCTACTGGGAATGGCGGCGAGCAGGGTGATGATCGTTGCCAGGGCGATGGTGTTGTAGAAAGTCAAAAGACACCTTGTGGGTTGAGCAGGGTCGCTATGCTTCCAGGTTGCTCTTTACCTGCTATCCTGATTTTGGGTGCACGGTTCAATTCAATTCAACTCAATGCCCCTAAGCCCTAGATAGTGAGAAGTTACCTCAGAACTGTAGAGAAATAGCCAGTGAACCGAAATCGTCGCTCTCGCTCTGGCTGTCGAACTCCCTGGTTCGTATCACATGGGTATAACTCAGCCGGACGTTTCGCCACACCAGTACTGCACCGAATTGCAAGTCGCCCACCCAGTGCTTTTTCTCCACGCTGTAGCCGCTGCGAAAACTGTTGCCGTCGAGAAAAATGTTACGAGCCACGGCGCGCCCTTCTATCCCGGCGAATACATACCAGCCGATGTCGGGGCGCGGGACGAAACTGCTGGTACCGGTCAGGCCGGGCTGGATACGTGGCGGCCCGTAGTCGAGGGGTAGGTTGTCGCCATAGCGCAAGGTCAGCCCGGCGTTGCCATAGGTATGGATATTCCCCACCGTTGCGCCCATATGGGGTGTGATATCGAATTGGTTGCCCACCAGGGTGGTATCCACCAAAGCGCGCCAGTTACGCTGCCAGGCCAGGATTAATCCGGGTTCATTGCGCAACTGATGATCCCAGCCTTTGGGGTCATCGGCGTTCACCAGCCGGTGCACGGCCTTCTGGGTCTGTTCCGCCAGGGAAGCAGGGCCCACCACCCCCACAGTTAAAACCACCTGGTCGAGCTGAAGGCCGGTTTCCACCCCAAGGCCAACACTGCCGTAGAGCCAGCCGGCGTAGGGGCGTTCCCCGTCCGGCGGGTTTTCGAGGGTGATATCCCTGGGGGTATACATGTTCTGGCCGAACGAGTAGCCATGCAGCACCTGACCATCACGGGGGAACCAGGGAATAGCACCGGCAAGATCGAGCGCCCACTGAGGCGTTTCGGCCGAGCCCGGGATCCAACTCAACCGCACGCCATTGGTGTAGTGGCTGTCCCGGTTGTAGAAGGTGTCGTTCTCGTAGACGACACTCAGGGTACTGCCACGTTCCGGTACAGGCGCTGCCGTGCCCGCAACCACCCCGCTGGAAGCAGCAAGCGTGGACGCCAGGAGTAAAAGGTATGGATTTTTCCACATAGTCTAAGCCATGGCCCCGATGGTTTTGCGAAACCGGGCCAGGGACAACGAAAAAAGCCCGGCGCCGATAAACAGCAGGGCGACAAACTGGGGCCAGACCACCGCGAAGCCCGCACCCCGGTAGAGGATGCCCTGGGCGAGCATGACAAAATGGGTATTGGGCGCCAGCAACATCAGGTACTGAATGGCGGCCGGCATGCTCTCCCTGGGGGTCATTCCCCCTGAAAGCACTTGCAGCGGAAGCAGGATCAGCATCAGCAACAGCCCAAACTGGGGCATGGAGCGCGCCACGGTGCCAAGGAAAATCCCTAGGGACGTAGTGGCGAACAGGTGCAGGACAGCGCCGGTCAGAAACAGCGGCACCGACCCCTCGATCGGCACACCCAGCCAGCCCTGCACCACCAGGGAAAGAGACAGCGTGGTGGCCACCAGGACCACCAACACCATGGCCCAAACCTTGGCGGCCATGATCTCGAAGGGCGTCACCGGCATGGCCAGCAGGTGCTCGACGGTGCCGTGCTCGCGCTCGCGGATCAGCGCCGCGCCGGTGAGAACGATCGCCAGCATGGTGATGTTACTGATCACCTCCATCACCGAACCGAACCACACTTTGTTGAGTTCGGGGTTAAAGCTGGCGCGCAGTACGAGATCAACGGGCGGCGTACTGAGGTTGCGGTGGCGTTCCAGGTAAGCACTGATCTCACCATTGACAATGGCCTGGACATAGCCGTTTCCGGTAAACGCCTGCCCCATGCGGGTGGCGTCCACGTTGAGCTGGATTTCCGGTTGCCGGCCGGCCAGCAGGTCGCGTTGGAAATGAGGGGGGATATTGAGGGCAAAGGTGTCGAGGCCGGCGTCCATGCGCTCGTCCATCTTGTGCCCGTCGATCAACACCGGCTGGGAAAAGTAAGGCGGGTAGAAGGCATCGACAATCCGAGCCGACAGGGGCGAACGGTCCTCATCGACAATGGCGATGGGCGCCTTATTGAGCGATTCGGGCATGGCGGTGGCGGCCGTGTACACGGACAGGGTGAAGGCGTAGACGATCAGCACCAGCATCATGGGGTCGCGGCCGAGGCTGCGCAATTCCTTGACGCCCAGGTGCAGGATGTTTGCCAGGGCCATATCAGCGCTCCTGCTTCGACAATAACAGCGTGCCCGCCATCAGCAACACCGGCGCGGCGACCAGCAGCGCAAGGAAAGAGGTATGCAAATCCGCAAAAGAGAGCCCCTTGGAAAACACACCCCGGGAGATGGTGAGGAAGTGGGTGGCGGGATAAATATCCCCCACCAGGCGACCGACGCCTTCGAGGGAGGAAACCGGATCGATCATGCCGGAAAATTGCACAGCGGGCACCAGGGTCAATATGGCGGTACCGAACAGGGCCGCGATCTGGCTGCGGGTAAAGGTCGACATCACCAACCCCAGGGCGGTGGCGCAAAACACGTACAGCAGGGCTGCCAGCGTCAGGGTGGGGAAGCTGCCGGTGAGGGGCACCCGGAATACGGCTACCGCACAGAGCGCCAACAAAAAGAAGTTGAACATGCCCAGTGCCACATAGGGCAACTGTTTGCCGAGCAGAAACTCCAGGCGATTCACCGGCGTGACATAGAGGTTGACGATAGAGCCCAGCTCCTTTTCCCGCACCACCGACAGGGCGGTGAGAATGGCGGGAATCAACATCAGCAACAGGGGAATCACCGCTGGCACCATGGCCACCAGGCTTTTCACGTCCGGGTTGTAGCGGTAGCGGGTCTCCACCGTGGCCGGCCGGGCCAGGGCGCTGGAACCGAGGGCCTCCCGGGCCTTGCCCGCCAGCCAGTGACTGTGCATGCCCTGCACATAGCCGCTGATGGTCTCGCCCCGGCTGGGCATGGCGCCGTCAATCCAGGCGCCGATCTCCACCGACCGCCCTCGGGCCAGGTCGGCGGCAAAGCCCGGCGGGATCTCGATGGCCAGGCTGATTTCACCGCTGCGCATACGCCGCTCCAGCTCTCCATAACCGGCCAGGGGTGGCTTCTCGACAAAGTACCGCGAGCCCGACAGGTTGAGAACATAGTCGCGGCTGGTGGCGGTCTGGTCGCGATCGAGCACCGCAAAGGTGAGGTCTTCCACATCCATGGTAATGCCGTAGCCCACCACAAACATCAGGATAAGGGTTCCCACCATGGCCAGGGTGAGGCGAATGGGGTCCCGCAGCAGTTCCAGGGTTTCGCGCCGGGTATAACTGTACATGCGCCGGCGGCTGAACCAGTGCGGCTTGCGACCCCGCCCGTCGGCCGCTCCCGCCGCGGGCGCGGACCCGACCTCACGGGCGAGGCCGGCATCGGCGGGCGACGGTTGCCCGTGCCCCTTCGCGTCGCGGGCGACTTCATCTTCCAGATAGGCCACGAAGGCGTCATCCAGTGACGCCGCCTGACGGCTGGCTATCAGGTTTTCGGGGGTGTCGGTCACCAGCACTCGCCCGGCGTGCATCAGGGAGATACGGTCGCAACGCTCGGCTTCGTTCATGAAATGGGTGGAAATGAAAATGGTCACGCCGTCGTTGCGCGCCAGGTCCACCATGATCCGCCAGAATCCGTCCCGCGCCACCGGGTCCACCCCGGACGTGGGCTCGTCGAGGATCAGCATTTCCGGGCCGTGGATCATGGCCACCGCCAGCGACAACCGCTGGCGCTGCCCCAGAGGCAGAGCGTCCGGCAAACTGTCCAGCACCTGTTCCAGCTCGAAGCGCCGCGCCATTTCCGCCACCCGCCCGGCAATCTCATCCTCCGGCAGCCTGAACAGGCGCGCATGGAGGTTAAGATTCTGGCGCACGGTGAGCTCGCCGTAGAGGGAGAAGGACTGGGTCATGTACCCCACCCGCCGCCGGATGGCGATATCCCCGGTGTCCACTTCCCGGCCGAACAACCAGGCCTGGCCGGAGCTTGCAGGCAGAAGGCCGGTAAGCATCTTCATGGTGGTGGTCTTGCCGCAGCCGTTGGAGCCGAGAAAGCCAAAGATCTCGCCCCGAGGAATGCGAAAAGTTGCCCGATCCACGGCGGTAAAATCCCCGAAACGCATGGTCAATTCCCGGGCCTCAATAGCGATTTCTTCCTCTGCCATCGCCTCGCGCGGAGGAATCGTCACCGGATGGTGGCGAACGCGCTGTGCTTCGGGCAACAGAGCAATAAAGGCCGCCTCCAGGCTTTCGGCACCAGTTTTCATCAGCAATTCCGCTGGCGAACCCTCGGCCAGAACCCGGCCGTCATTGAAAGCCGCCAGCCAGTCAAAGCGCGCGGCCTCCTCCATGTAGGCGGTGGCCACCACCACGCTCATACCCGGCGCGGCTTGGCGGATGCGGTCGATCAGCGCCCAGAACTGGCGGCGTGACAGAGGGTCAACCCCGGTGGTGGGTTCGTCAAGGATCAGCAAGTCGGGGTCGTGGATCAGGGCGCAGCACAGGCCAAGCTTTTGCTTCATCCCCCCGGAGAGTTTGCCCGCTGGACGATCCGCGAAGGGAGCAAGGCCGGTAGCCTCAAGCAACTGGGCAATACGCTTCTCACGCTCCGCCGTGCCGTGGCCGAACAGGCGACCGAAGAAGTCAACATTTTCGTAGACCGAGAGGGTGTGATAGAGATTCCTGCCCAGCCCCTGAGGCATGAAGGCGATGCGCGGGCATACCCGCCGACGGTGGCTGTCGCTGTCGATATCGCCACCCAACACCTCGATGCGGCCCTGCTGCAACCGGCGGGCGCCCGCCAGCAGGGACAGCAGGCTTGACTTGCCCACCCCATCGGGGCCGATTAACCCGACCATCATCCCGGCGGGAATGGAAAGCGTGACATTGTCCAGCCCCTGGGTTTTGCCGTAGCGGTGGGTTACGCCTTCGATCCGCGCAACGGCGTCGGTCATTTTGGTCGTTGCCATGGGCTNTTAACCCTCAAGGCAACTTCACGGCAAGGTGGTCGGGCCATGTGGCTTTGCTGTCCGCCAGCAGGTAGGCCACCCCAGGCAGGCCGGTCTTGACTCGCAACAGGTTTTCGTCGAGCACATCGTGGGGCACCTGGGCGCGGACCTGAAACATCAGTTTTTCCCGCTCGCTGGCGGTTTCCACCGTCTTTGGTGTGAACTGGGCGACGTCCGCCACGAACGACACCGATGCGGGGAAAACATACTCCGGCGCGGCATCCAGCACGATACGCNCTTCCGCGCCCTGGGCGAGCCGGCCCGCCATGGCCGTGGGCAGGAAGAAGGTCATGTAGACGTCCCGCAGATCCACCAGGTTGAGAACCCGGCCACCGGCGGCCACCACCTCGCCGGGCTGGGCTATCCGGTACTGCACCCGGCCATCCCGCACGGCCTTGAGTTCACTGTCGGCAATGTCCGCCTCAATCCGCTCGACACTGGCCGCGGCCGCTGCAACCGTAGACTCCGCGCCGGCGATCTGGGCCTGTGCCGTTTCGATGGCGGCATCACTGGCCGCCACCTGGGCTTCGGCGGCAGCCAGGGCAGCGGCGGCGCTCTGTTGGGTAGCGAAGTCATCGTCCACTTCTTGTTGTGATCTGGCACCACGCTCGGTTAGGGAGGCAGAGCGCTGATAGCGTTTCTTTGCCACGTTGAGTTCGGCCTGGCGCTGAGCCACAAGCGCAACAGCGGCCTGACGCTCGGCCAGGCGAAGCTTCACCTGGCTGTGGGCAATGGCCACAGAGCTTTCAGCTTGGCGCAGCTGGGCCTCGGCCTGCCGCAACTGTGCTTCAAGATTTTCGGTATCCATTACCGCCAGTACTTGGCCAACAGTAACGAAATCCCCCTCAGTCACGAGAATATCGCGAATACGCCCGGCTTGTTTCGCGGCGATATCGATTTCTGTCGCCTCCACCCTGCCATTCCCTGAGGCCAGTCCCTGGTCAAGGTCCGGTGACAGATAGTGTTGCCAGACAAACGTCGCCACCACAGCTATAAAGGCTAGCAAAGTTAGAGTAAAGAACTTTCTACTGCGTATATTCATGATGGTCTTTCCTTGAGTATCATAGAAGTGGCGGCACCTCTTTTTCTGGGTAGATTATACACGGCGGATTGTTACCCTCCCACAACATGGCGCTCTGGTATACTCGATTTCTGTGGAATGAGCACGTAACAACAGGCGTAATGTTTTAGAAAGGGGCAGTATGACTTCCGGGTTCCCTTGTGGGCGGCATTGGAACAGTTGGTGGCAGCTGCTGCATGAAAACTTGTCAATTCAACAATTGTCCAAGTGCGCGCAAGGCTGGGGACAGAATTGGTTCCCACGGCAAAGCACAGTTTATTCGGAAATGGTGTTTGAATCGTTGATCGCTGGAAAATAAATACCCAGGGGCGATGCTGATCCTGTGTTCCAGTGCTTTTTGGTAAAGCTCGGTGGTATCGAACTCCCCAGGCAACTGCACCCACAAGACAAAGCCGCCGCGGGGTTGGGAGGTTCGGGTGCCGGGTGGAAACGTCGTTTTAATCAGGTCAATGCATTGCCCTATATTCGCGGCATAACGGCGGCGTATTTTGCGGACATGCCTGTCCATGCCGCCATTGCGCAGGTATTCATCCAGTACCCGTTGGTTCAATGTAGCGCTGGCAATATTCTGGGTGAATTTCAGGTAGGCGGCTTTCTCCGTATAGCGACCGGGTGATAGCCACCCCACCCGCAGGCCGGGGGAAACGGATTTGGAGAAAGAGCTGCAATAGAGTACCTCCCCGGCCGTATCGATGTGTTTGTAGGGCGCGGGGCGATGACCGTCGAAGGCAAGGTCACCGTAGATATCGTCTTCCACCAACGGTACATCGAAGCTATTGAGCAGCGACAGTAACGCCTGCTTTTGGTTGTTGTCTGGGCAGCTCCCCAGCGGATTGCTGAAGTTGCTGACGACGATACAGGCCTTGACGTCCCACTGCCGGCANGCGTCCTCGACCTTGTCCAGNTCCATGCCGGACTCNGGGTGGCAGGGGATTTCCACTGCGCGCAGTCCCAGGGTATCGATCACCTGCAGCAAACCATAGTAGGTGGGGGATTCCAGCAATACCACATCACCGGGTTCGGCCACGCACTTGAGGGCAATAATCAGTGCTTCGTGACAGCCGTTGGTGACGAGGATATCCGCGGCACTCACCTCACAGCCGTAGCTCAGCATCCGCAGCGCCAGGGATTCGCAGAGTGATGGCAATCCGGGCGGGACTTCGTAGCGCATAAAGCCGGTATCGTCGGCTCGGCTGATTCGGGCGGCGATTCGCTGCAGATCCTGTCCGGGGAAGTAGCTCTCGTGGGGTAGGGCCGCCCCCAGTTGCACCATGGTCTTGCTGCCAGTGGCCTGGATCAAATCCAGCGCCAGTCGCTGGCGCTTCACCAATATCGGTTTCAACGTGGCCTTGGCCGGGCTTTTTACCAGCTGTGCGGCGTCTTCGCCGCGCCATTTGACGAAGAATCCCGAGCGCGGAACCGCTTCAATCATGCCTTGGTTTTCCAATAGCTTCTGCGCCTGGAGGACAGTATTGATGCTGACACCATGGGTTTCCGCCAGCACACGCGTTCCGGGAATTTTTTCTCCTGGACTGTAGCGTCCTGCCTGGATCTCCCTGGTCAGCTGTTCGGCAAGCTGCTCGTAGCGATGGAGTTGAAAGCGTGGTGCGTCCAAAATCTGTACCCGTTCAAATTGGTATAAACTGTATCTGTACCCTTTTCTTGGAAAGATTACACTGTCTGCATTGCTCCCTCAATAGCCTGACTCCGATGAGCCCATCAATGGCATCGTCATCTTTCAGACGGTACGGGGGCGTCAACTCTGTGAGGTGATATCGGATGCAGGTCCAACCCCAACCCCAACCCCAGACCCAATCCATGTGTCATACAAAAACGAAGTACTCTTGCTGGAAGAACGGTGAGCTGGTGAGCGCTGACCAGGCGGTCGTGTCGATCTATGACCACGGTTTGCTATACGGTGACGGCTGCTTCGAAGGACTGNGATTTTATCACCGGCATCCTTTTCGGTTGGATCGTCACCTGGCGCGGCTGCGCCGCTCCCTCAGTGCACTGGCGATCACTGTTCCCTATACCGATGATACCCTCGCAGAAGCAGTCATGGCCTGTATCGCTCGCTCGGGCATGGGCGATGGTTACCTGCGGATTTTAGTGACCCGGGGTGAGGGGGATATGGGGCTGAACCCCCGCAATTGCACCGCGCCCAATGTCTTTATCATTCCGGCATCACTGTCGTTGGTCAGTGATGAAACCCGGCGCCAGGGGGTTAGCCTGATCACCAGCAGTATCAAGCGAGCAGTCGGGACGGGGCTGGATGCAAGGGTCAAATCCCTGAATTACCTGCATTCGGTTCTGGCCAGAGCGGAAGCGAATGCCGCTGGAGTTGATGAAGCTATTTTGCTAAACCAGTTTGGTCATGTGGCGGAATGCAGCGCCGAGAATATCTTTGTCGTCAAGGCGGGATCGCTGCTAACGCCGCCAGTTCAGGACGGTGCCTTGGAAGGTATTACCCGCGAAACCATTTTGAAGCTGTCGCCTCAACAAGGACTGGAGGCTCGCGAGAAGTCCCTCACCAGCTACGATCTTTACACTGCCGAGGAGTGTTTTATCTGCGGCAGCGGTGCGCGGTTGATTCCAGTTAAAACAATCGATGGTCGGCAGATTGCCCAGTGTCCCGGGCCTGTATATCAGCGTCTGTCACTTGCCTATCAGGCATTGATTGATGACGAATGTGGAGAGAAAAGACAATGACCTTCGACTTGGCCAGCTACGCCAACACCATGGCTCGCTACAACCAGTGGATAAATGGCGGTCTGTATTCGGCTGCGGAGACCTTGACCCAGGAGCAGCGCCGGTCGGAGTGCGGCCTGTTCTTCGGCTCCATCTACAACACCCTCAATCACTTGCTGGTCTGTGACCTGATGTGGCTGGCCCGATTCAAAAACGAACCCGTCACAGTGAAAAGCCTGACCCAGGAGCTGTTCGGTGATTATGCCCAGTTGCGACACGCCCGGGAGAAAGCTGACAGGGACATTATTGCCTGGGCACAAAGCCTTGCGTTATCCCCGCCGCCCGAACGGTTGAACTATGTCAGTTTGTCGAGCAATACCGAGCGGAATGTGGACTTCGCTCAGGCTATCGTGCATTTCTTCAACCACCAAACCCACCATCGTGGACAGGTGACAGCGGCGCTGTCCCAGAAGGGTGTGGACTTCGGGGTGACTGACTTGATCTTTATGCCGGAGGAGAATTGACGACATTGATCCCTCTCACTTTTGGTTTTATTCATCATTTTCGAGAGACAGGCATTGAACCAAACGCAGTAAATTTTCAAATGAAAAATTAGGCAGGGAGGTAAAAGGTGGAAGCGCAAGATACAGGCTATGAATCCAAGGCACTCGAGAGTTTTGGCCGCCAGGCGGTGATGCAAACCCTGGAGGCGGAGCTGAGTATTCAGGGGCCAGGAATCGTCTCCATCCGCTTTCCCTTCCAATCGCGGTTTACGCAACAGAACGGCTATATCCATGCAGGCATTGTCGCCACTATCCTGGACAGCGCCTGTGGCTATGCCGCATTTACACTGATGCCACAGGGGGCGGATGTGCTCACCGTTGAATTCAAGGTCAACCTGTTGCGCCCTGCCAAGGGGGATCACTTTGCCGCGAAGGCAACCGTGGTCAAGCCAGGCAAAACAATTTCTGTCGTGGAAGCTGCGTTGTACAGCTCGGAATATGGCGAAGAAAAACCGGTAGCGACCATGACGGCAACTATCATGACAATGTTGCAATTTTCAAAAATTGAGGAGTAGGCAGGAAAGAATAATGAATGGCTACACAACCCCCGACCTAAACCACAGCGCGTTGATCAGCATCGATGTACAAAACGACTTTGTGCTCGATGATGCCCCCGCCCGCATTCCAGGCACGCTGGAAGCGGTTCCGGCAATGAGAAAGGTGATTCAGTCTTTTCGAGATAGCGACTTACCGGTTATCCATGTTATCCGCTTGTACATGCCGGATGGCTCCAATGTGGACTTATGCCGCCGTGCGGCGGTTGAGCGAGGTGCCCGTATCGCGATACCGGAAAGTGACGGTGCTGAGCTTGTTGCATCATTGAAGCCCAATAGTGATACCCGCTTGAATGCCCAGTTATTGTTGTCGGGTGGTATTCAGGAAGTTGGTGACAATGAGTTTGTTCTTTTCAAGCCCCGGTGGGGCGCCTTTTACCAGACAGGACTGGAAAATTTCCTGCGAGGGCGAGGCATCAATACCTTGGTGTTTCTGGGTTGTAACTATCCCAATTGTCCCCGCACCAGTATCTACGAGGCCAGTGAGCGGGATTTCAGGATCATACTGGTCACCGATGCGATTTCTCAGCTCTATCCCAAGGGGGAAGAAGAGATGGAAAATATTGGCGTGACACTTTTCTCCTCTGAAGGTCTGGACCAGTTGGTACGGGGATCCATTTGTAAAGAATGATTTGGAGGAGTCAGCGTGATTGGGCACTGTCGATGTACGAATATGAAAGTGGAGTGGCAGTTTGACCGTGCCAGCGAAGTTCATCCCGTCATTTGTGATTGTGAATACTGTACAGCCCACAATGCTCAATATGTATTCCAATCTGACACTACCGTGGAAATACACATAAGGGATTTTTCATTCTATCGCCAAATCCAACAGGGAACGAAGACCGCCGTTTTTCATGAATGTCGAAAATGCGGAATGTTGGTTTGTGTGACGGTTGAATCAGGTGGAAAAATTTATGGGGCGATTAACCGTGTCTGTTTTCCTGAGAGGCTGGTTTTCGCCACGCCATTAAGGGTTGATCATGATGGTGCTCCCATACAAGACCGAATAAAGAAATGGGAACAGAATTGGTGTTCTTCGGTGACTATTAATACAGGATAGATCGCAGAGCATTGAGATAAATGAATCGAGGATGAGCGCAGTGTTGTGTGGGAAAAATATACATCAATGAGTCAAAGGAGTTTTTAATGAAGTGCTACGCCATTGGTGAGATTAATTTCTCTGATCATCATTGGGTAAATGATTATCTTAAGAATGTGACGCCATTGGTGGAGAATCTGGGGGGTATATATTTGGCAAGAACTCCATCAGTGGAGTTGTTGGAAGGTGAAGGGGGGGCTCCCCAAACGGTCGTTCTTATTCAATTTCCTTCAAAAGAAGTGGCGATGAAGTTTTACCATAGTGATGAATATGAATCTTATAAAAAAGCCAGGAAAGACGGCTCGCATGGGAGGTTTATGCTAGTGGACGGGCATGATGTTGCTTTGGACCAAATATAGTTAAAACGCATCAAGAGTCACATTAAGAGGGCTTTTCTATTACCCGCGGTATCGGACGATGAAAAGACTATATCCAATGGTTTTCTGTTAAAGGTTCAGTTCAACTTTTTTCAGAACAGGGGCAGGTAAAAATTCATTCTGGCTCAAAGTAGCAGAATCTATCAATAAATTCTGTGATTGGAGGATGCTGATTTATTTCGTGTGTTAGTTAGCTCGCGAACTGTAGAGAAAAAATCAAGGGTGTGTTGGGTATACACTTCTTTTTGGGCTTATTGATGGCAGGGAGAGTGTGCCTGGTTTTGAAGCATAAAGTGATAAAAAGATTGGTTATAAGTTGGAATAAATTGCATGGAGCTACGTCACTTACGCTGCTTTCTGGCTGTCGCTGAAGAATTGCATTTCGCCCGTGCGGCAGAACGCCTGCACATCGAACAGTCACCCCTGTCTCGGGCGATAAAGGAGCTGGAGGAAGACCTGGGAGTCCGCCTGTTCAATCGGACGACGCGCAGTACGAGGTTAACCCGCGCCGGGCAGCTTTTCCTGGACCATGTGCCACGTATCTTTACCGCCCTGGATCAGGCGCGGGGCAGTGTGCAAGCTGCCGCGGCAGGCTTTCATGACCAATTGCGCCTGGCGCTATCCGACGGCATCACGCCTCCGCGTCTCACGGCGCTATTGGCCCAGTGTCGCGAGGAGGAGCCGCAAGTCGATATCCGTCTGTTCGAAGTGCCGTTGGGGCAACAGCTCAGGGGTCTGCATGACGACCTATATGATGTGGGCTTCGCCCAGTCCGCCGAGGTGGGGGATGGTATTGTGGCCGAGCCGGCCTGGAGTGACCCTCTTGTCGTGGCGGTGCCGGCCAGGCACCCGCTGTTGGCCTACCAGCGAATTCCACTGGACGAGGTGCTGCGTCATCCGCTGGTCGCTTGCGATCCCCAGTCATGCGAAGGCCACTGCCACCAGATCCGTCGTATCTTGCGTGGCGCCGATCGAGAACCTTTGGTGGTGGAGCAGGTTTCCTCACACGACCTGATGTTGACGCTGGTGGCGGCGGGTTATGCGCTGGCACTGGTGGGCGCTTCTCACTTGGCCGCGTCCCGTCGAGAGGAAGTGGTGGCTCGGCCTCTGGCGGGACGATCACAGGTGCTGACAACGTGGTTGTTGCGGCGTGATGCCGAGCCTTCCGAAACCCTTCGAAGATTTATCGGGCGAGTCACTCCGATAAGCGGCGATCCCTCGCCCCAGGGGGACTCGTTCACATCCGATACCAAGGGAGAAAATTGATCATGAAACGTTTAAGCATACTGCTGGTTGTTGCTTTGTTGAGTGCCTGCGGCGAGAAGCCCACATCAATTGAAAAGCCATCCGCTGATGTGCCTCTCACCGATACGGTGGAATCGCTGCTGGCCGATCCCGGGCGGCGCAAGGAGCTGCGTGAGCAGTGTCGGCTCAATCGTGCGGAGTTGGGCGACAAACTGTGCAACATAGTAGCCGAGGCCACCAACAAGGCCTTCCTCGGTGATGGCAAAGTGCCGTACACACCGCCGAAGGAAAAACCGGCGTTTTAATGCCGACTGGTTGATAAGTTATCGCTGGATAACCCGCTTTGTTGGAATACGCTGTTATTTGCGGTGTTTTTACAGTGTTTCCCCTGCCTGGCAATCTTGCATTTCCCTTCAGCATTGTGCCGATAACAGTCTTTGACCGGCACTGATCCAGCACCGAATCTGACACTTGTTGGCGCGCTCATGTGCGTGCGAAACCAGGGCAAATTCGGAGGCGGATATGCGGGCGACAGGGGTACTCTACGGGCAGGTGCTGACGGTGTTCGGCATCGTCATAGCCGGCGTGTGGGGTGCCACCCAGTGGGTGGCCAACGCCCTGGGCTACCAGTCTCGTTTGGGTGCCCCCTGGTTCGAACTGCTCGATAAACCGGTTTACCACCCATGGCGCTTGTTCGATTGGTGGTTCTTCTTCGACGCCTATGCGCCCGGCGTGTTTGTTACCGGCGGTGCCATCGCCGGGGCCAGTGGCCTAGTGGCGGTGGTGGTGGCCATCGGGATGTCGATCTGGCGTTCCCGGCAATCGCGGCTGGTGACCACCTACGGCTCGGCGCGTTGGGCCGATCCTGCGGAAGTTCAGCGTGCCGGCCTGACCGGCGATGCCGGCGTTTTTCTTGGCCAGCACGACCACAAGTACCTGCGCCATGAAGGGCCGGAGCATGTCCTGACTTTTGCACCGACCCGCTCGGGCAAGGGCGTGGGGTTGGTGGTGCCGACCCTGTTGTCCTGGCCCGCCTCGGCGGTGATCCATGACATCAAGGGTGAAAACTGGCAACTGACTGCTGGCTGGCGGGCGCGGTTTTCCCACTGCCTGCTGTTCAACCCTACCGATGGCCGCTCGGCAGCTTATAACCCGTTGCTGGAAGTGCGGCGGGGCGCCCACGAGGTGCGCGATGTGCAGAACATCGCAGACATCCTGGTGGACCCCGAAGGCGCACTGGAGCGCCGCAACCACTGGGAGAAGACCTCCCATGCCTTGCTGGTGGGCGCCATCCTGCATGTGCTTTACGCGGGAGAAGATAAATCCCTGCGCGGTGTCGCCAACTTCCTCTCCGATCCGGCCTGCCCCTTCGAGGTGACACTGCACCGGATGATGACTACCAAGCATTTGGATGACGGGCCGCATCCGGTAGTGGCCTCGGCGGCACGGGAAGTGCTGAACAAGGCGGACAACGAGCGCTCTGGTGTGCTGTCCACCGCCATGAGTTTCCTGGGGCTGTACCGTGATCCCACGGTGGCCGCCGTGACCTCCCGCTGCGACTGGCGCATTGCCGATTTGATCGCCGCCGAGCACCCGGTGTCCCTGTACCTGGTGGTGCCGCCCTCGGACATCAACCGCACGAAACCACTGATTCGTCTGATCCTCAACCAGATTGGTCGGCGGCTGACCGAATCCCTGGATGGCAGCGACGGCATTGAGCGCCGACACAAACTGTTACTGATGCTGGACGAGTTTCCCGCACTGGGACGGCTCGACTTTTTCGAGTCGGCACTCGCCTTTATGGCGGGCTACGGCATTCGCAGTTTCCTGATCGCCCAGAGCCTCAACCAGATCGACAAGGCTTACGGCGTCAACCACGCCATTCTCGACAACTGCCATGTACGGGTGACCTTCGCCACCAACGACGAGCGCACCGCCAAGCGGATCTCCGACACCCTGGGTACGGCTACCGAACTGCGGGCACAGCGCAACTACGCCGGTCACCGGCTGGCACCCTGGCTGGGGCATTTGATGGTCTCGCGCCAGGAGACGGCACGGCCCCTGCTGACGCCGGGGGAGGTGATGCAACTGCCACCGGACGAAGCAGTGGTGATGGTTTCGGGTCAGCCGCCGATCAAGGCAAAGAAGCTGCGCTATTACCTTGATGCCAATTTTACCCGTCGGGTACTGCCGCCGCCTGTTCGGGATGAAGGCCGTTATGTCGACGTGCCCGAGGTTCGCCCCAATGACTGGAGCGAACTGGCAGTGCCTGCGGTGCCGGCTACGACTTCCAAGGCGGTTGATAACGCCGGAGGAAGTGATGATGGCGGTCCGCGCCGACAACCGGAACTGTCGGAGACTGTGAGCTGGGAGCCGGAAACCAAACCACCCACCAATGACCTGGCACTGCTGGATGACGGGGATGATATTGCGCCCCTGCCAGCCAAGTTCGACCCGCGCCTGCAACGTTTGGCACGGCAGGCCGCCCTCGACCCCGACGATGGAATTGCCCTATGAGCCGACTGCATTCCCGACACCGACTGAATTTGTTTATCGAGCGCGACCATGCCAGACGCCTGGACGAGTTGTCCGCGAAGAAGGGTGTGTCCAAGTCGTCCATCGTTGCAGCAGCATTGGCATCCTGGCTCTCGCCGGATGCCGCCGACAAGCGCGAAGCGGCCATGGCCAAACGCCTGGATCGTTTGTCCCGCCAGTTCGAGAAGTTGGAGAGGGACCAGAACATCCTGATCGAGACAGTGGCGCTGTATGTGCGCTACTACCTGACCGTAAGCACGCCGCTGCCGGAGTCACATCAGGAGTCGGCCAGGGCCCAGGGCAGGGCGCGCTTCGAGCAATTCGTCGAGCAGTTGGGCCGCCACATTTTGCGTGGCCGCAGTTTGGTGCGGGAGGTTTTTGAAGAATTGGAACCCGATACGCGGCGGCTGGATGAGATTGCCGCCCAGATTGAGGCTCAAGAGCGCGAGCAGCAACAACAGCACGATGGGGAGGGCGAATCATGAACGCGGCTCACCCATCGTCATCCTCGACACAATCACTCGACCGGCGCATCCGCATGCTGCGTACCGTCATGGGGCCGTTGATCGCCGCTGCGCTGGCAGACCCCGATGTGGTGGAGGTGATGCTCAACCCGGATGGCAGTTTATGGGTGGATCGTCTGTCCACGGGGCGAGCGCCAACCGGTGAAACGCTGTCCGCCGCCGATGGCGAACGCATCATTCGCCTGGTGGCGGCTCACGTGGGGGTGGAAGTCCATCGTGGTCGGCCATTGCTGAGTGCCGAGCTGCCGGAAACCGGCGAGCGTTTCGAGGGTGTCCTGCCGCCTGCTTCACCGGCTCCGGCCTTTGCCCTGCGCAAGCGGGCGGTGGGTGTGATTCCGTTGGACGACTATGTGCGCGACGGTGTGCTGGCGGAGTCTCAGGCGGCATTTCTGCGAAGTGCGGTGCGGGAGCGCCAGAACATCCTGGTGGCTGGCGGCACCAGTACCGGCAAGACCACCCTGGCCAATGCCCTGCTGGCGGAGATTGCGGCCACCGATGACCGGGTGCTGGTATTGGAAGATACGGTTGAACTCCAGTGTGTAGCAAAAGACCACGTACCCCTTCGCACCCGCCCCGGCGTGGTGTCTATGACCGAGCTGGTGCGGGCCACCATGCGCCTGCGCCCGGATCGGGTGGTGGTTGGTGAGGTGCGCGGCGGCGAGGCGCTGGATCTGGTCAAGGTCTGGGGCACAGGCCATCCCGGCGGCATCGCCACCGTGCATGCCGGTTCCGCTCAGGGTGCACTGCTTCGTCTTGAGCAACTGATCCTGGAAGTTGCCATCACGCCACCGCGTGCCTTGATTGCCGAGGCGGTGAATGTGGTGGTGTTTATCGCGGGGCGCGGCCGTGCCCGCAAGGTGCGCACTGTGGCCCGGGTCACCGGTTTCGACAGCAACGGCTATCACCTCGACGAATCCCTGTCGTCGTCGCTTTCATCCTCAATCGCCTCATCCTCATCCTCAACCTCATCTGGAGAACCCTCATGACCCCTGTTCATCCAATGCGGATTTCTGTAAATCCGGTTTTGAATACTCTGGTGTTTGCCGCGTTGTTGCTATGCGTGGCGACAACGGCACAGGCCGCGGGTTCCAGCATGCCCTGGGAGGGGCCACTGCAATCCATCCTCGATTCCATCCAAGGCCCGGTGGCCCGGATTGTCGCCGTGATCGCCATTATCGCCACCGGGCTGGCACTGGCCTTTGGTGATACTTCCGGCGGTTTTCGGCGGCTGGTGCAGATCGTGTTTGGCCTGTCCATCGCCTTTGCGGCGTCCTCGTTCTTCCTGTCCTTCTTCAGCTTCTCCGGCGGGGCGGTGGTGGCATGAACGGAGTGTCCGTATTCGCCGACGGTTTCGAGGTGCCGCTACACCGGGCGCTGACCGAACCGATCCTGCTGGGTGGGGCACCGCGCACCGTGTCCATTGCTAACGGTACGTTGGCTGCCGCAGTCGGGCTGGGTTTGCAGCTGTGGTTGCCCGGCCTGGTGCTGTGGCTGCTGGGGCATTCCCTGGCGGTATGGGGTGCGCAGGCCGACCCGCAGTTTATGGCGGTGTTCCTGCGGCATCTTAAGCACAAAGCTCTGCTGGATGTGTGAGGGCAGCCATGTTGAACCTGACCGAATACCGCAAGCGTCCCGCCCTGTTGGCCGATTGGTTGCCTTGGGCAGGGCTGGTCGCTATAGGAGTGGTGCTCAACAAGGATGGATCGTTCCAGCGCACGGCGCGCTTTCGCGGGCCGGATCTGGACAGTGCAACCCAAAGCGAACTGATCGCCACGTCAGCGCGGCTCAATAACGCGCTGCGGCGCCTGGGATCGGGCTGGGCCCTGTTCGTGGAAGCCGAACGCTTGCCCGCGGCAGGCTATCCGCAGTCGGAGTTTCCCGAGCCACTGTCCTGGCTGGTGGAGGAGGAACGCCGGGGCGCCTTCGAGGAAGACCACAGCCACTTCGAAAGCGCCTACCACCTGACGCTGGTATACCTGCCGCCGGAAGAGTCGCNCGCCCGGGCGACCAGCCTCTTGTACGAAAACACGTCTCGCCAGGGGGCGAACTGGCGTGAGCGACTGGANGCNTTTACGGCGGAGACGGACCGCGTNTTCGATCTGCTCGATGGCGTGATGCCGGAACTGGCCTGGCTGGATGACAGCGAGACGCTGACCTATTTGCACGGCACNGTTTCNACNCGCCGTCACCCGGTGGCNGTACCGGAGNCACCGTTCNATCTTGACGCTTTGCTGGCCGACAGCCCGTTGACCGGTGGCCTGGCGCCGATGCTGGGCGAGGCGCACCTGCGGGTTGCTTCGGTGCGGGGTTTTCCCACCTCGACCTGGCCGGGGATTCTGGATGACCTGAACCGGCTGGGTTTTGGCTATCGCTGGAGTACGCGTTTTCTGTGCCTGGACAAGGCGGAAGCGGAACGGGAGCTGGGGCGGTTGCGCCGGCAGTGGTTTGCCAAGCGCAAGAATGTGGCGGCGCTATTGAGNGAGACCCTGTTCCAGCAGGAAAGCCCGCTGGTGGATNCCGATGCCTCGAACAAGGCGGGGGATGCNGACGCCGCCCTGCAGGAACTCGGCAGTGANCAGGTGGCNTTCGGCTATNTNACNGCNACCGTGACGGTGCTGGACNACTGANNCNGCNATNGCCGATGAAAAACTGCGCCAGGTGGAGCGGGTCATCCAGGGGCGGGGTTTTGTCACCATCCCCGAGACNATCAATGCCGTGGAGGCNTGGCTNTCNTCGATCCCGGGCAATGCCTACGCCAATGTGCGCCANCCCATNGTCTCTACGCTNAACCTGGCGCANCTGCTGCCGGTGTCGGCGGTCTGGGCGGGGCCGATGAAGAATGNTCATCTGGACGGCCCGCCGTTGATTGTCACNCGCACCGATGGNGCCACGCCGTTCCGGCTNGTCACCCATATNGGTGATGTCGGTCATACCCTGGTGGTNGGGCCTACCGGCATGGGCAAGTCNGTNNTGNTGGCCACNCTNGCNTTGCAGTTTCGNCGCTATCCGGNTTCGCGGATTTTCGCNTTNGATATGGGGCGTTCNCTGCGNGCNACNATTNTGGGTCTCGNCGGCGAGCACTANGACCTGGGTGCNGAGGGCGAGATNGCNTTTCANCCNCTGGCCGGTATCGANCGGGAGGANCGCCGCGCCTGGGCGGCGGANTGGCTGGAAGGGCGGATACGGCAGGAAGGGGTGANCCTNGNNCCCGATGAAAAAGCGGCGATCTGGTCGGCGCTGGAAAGCCTGGCCGGTGCGCCGGTGGAGCAGCGCACCCTGACGGGNTTTTCCGTNCTGCTGCAGGACAATNCACTGCGTCAGGCGCTGGCCCCGTACCTGCTGGGTGGTGCCCACGGCAAGCTGCTGGACGCNGAGCATGACCGCCTGGGTANAGCNGATGTGCAGTGCTTCGAGATGGANGAATTGATGGCCAGCCGNGCGGCGGTGCTGGCCGTACTNGGNGTGTTGTTCGCNCGNTTCGATGANCGTTTCGACGGGGCGCCGACGCTTCTGATATTGGATGAGGCCTGGCTATTCCTCGACGACCNGGTGTTNGCGGCGCGNATCCGCCAGTGGCTGAAGACCCTGCGCAAGAAGAANGTCAGCGTGATTTTTGCCACCCAGTCGCTGGCGGATATNCAGGANTCCAGCATCGCNCCGGCNATCGTCGAGAGCTGCGCGAGCCGCATTTTCCTGCCCAANCCCCAGGCCACNGAGCCACAGATTCGNTCCATNTACGAAGGCTTNGGNCTCAATGCNCGGCAGATNNAGATTGTCGCCACTGCCGAGCCCAAGCGCGATTACTACTACCAGTCACGCCTAGGCAATCGTCTGTTCGACCTGGATCTGCGGCNGGTGGCGCTCGCCTTTGCCGGNGCCTCGACNCCCGAGGATCAGCGCGAGATGGATGCGCTGCTGGCCTCGATGCCGGTANCTGNTTTTGCCGNNGCCTGGCTGCGCCATNGCGGNNTCGATTGGGCGGCGCAATTGCTTGANCANCACTCACCCGCAGGAACNTCTCTGGATGAACTTCCCAGGAGGAAACGTCATGAACCGTAAACGCCCGTTGGTATCCCGTTTTCGCGNNGTGGCGCTGGCCAGCGCCATTGCCTTNACNGTCGNCCAGCCCGCCCAGGCCCTGTTTGGTGTCGGCGATATTGTGCTCGANCCNTCGAATCTGGCGCANAACATGCTGACCGCNGCCCGNACCNTGGAGCAGATCAACAANCAGGTACAGCAGCTGCAGAACGAGGCGAACATGCTGGTCAACCAGGCGCGGAATCTGCAGCGGCTTGATTTCAATTCGGTGAATCGACTGCGCTCGNCACTGGCGACCACCGGGCGTCTGATTGCCGAGGCCCAGGGTTTGGCCTATGAGGTAAACCGCATTGACCAGGAATTTGCCAGGCTCTACCCGCAGGAATACGCGGCTACCGTAAGCGGTGACCGCATGGCGCAGGATGCCCGCGAGCGTTGGGCGCACACCCTGGATGGCCTGCACACGGCGATGCGCATGCAGGGGCAGGTGTCCCAGAACCTGTCTGCAGACGAAGGCGTGTTGACTGATCTGGTGAATCAGAGTCAATCAGCCAACGGTGCCCTGCAGGCGATGCAGGCCACCAACCAACTACTCGCGTTGCAGGCCAAGCAGTCCATCCAGTCCCAGCAACTACAGCTGACGCAGCATCGCGCCGCGTCCCTGGAGTTGGCCCGGCAGGCTGCCGCCACCGAGCGCGGCCGGGAAGTGACCCGGCGATTCCTGGGGGAGGGCACGGCCTACACACCACAAGCGGTTTCCTTCTACGGGTACTGAGGCAGCGTGATGACTTTGATACCTGTGCCGATGGAGGCGCGTGGCCATGGATGATGTCGCGGTAATCGACCGCTTCCTCAATGTCTTCTCCACCTACATCGATTCGGGTTTCGGGTTGCTGGGTGGAGAAGTGGCGTTCCTGACCGCCACCCTGGTGGTGATCGACATGACCATCGCGGGACTATTCTGGGCTCTGAGCCATGCCACCGGGCAGGCCGATGACGTGCTGGTTCGCCTGATTCGCAAGGTGCTCTACGTCGGGGCTTTTGCCTACATCATCGGCAACTTCAATACGCTGGCGGGTATCGTGTTCCGCTCCTTCGCCGGGTTGGGGTTGATGGCGTCGGGCACTGGCATGACGGCTGCGGAATTCCTGCAACCGGGCCGGTTGGCCAAGGTGGGTGTGGATGCCGGCGCGCCGATTTTGGAGCAAATCAGCGAGATGAGCGGTTTCCCGGAAGTGTTCGTCAATATCACGCCCATCGTGGTGCTGTTCCTGGCCTGGCTGGTGGTGATCCTGACTTTCTTTGTGTTGGCGATCCAGCTCTTTATCACCCTGATCGAGTTCAAGCTGACCACCTTGGCCGGGTTTGTGTTGGTGCCTTTTGCATTGTGGAACAAGACCGCCTTTCTCGCGGAAAAAGTCCTGGGCAACGTGGTGTCCTCCGGCGTCAAGGTGCTGGTGTTGGCGGTGATCGTCGGCATCGGCACCGGACTCTTTGCCGAATTCCAGGTTGCCCCCGCCGAACCCTCTGTGGATTTTGCACTGGTAATCATGCTGGCTTCCCTAGCGCTGTTGGCCTTGGGAATCTTCGGGCCGGGTATTGCCACTGGCTTGGTTTCCGGCTCACCACAACTGGGCGCCGGAGCGATGGCGGGTGCCACGCTTGGTGCAGCCGGGACCGCCGTGGCCCTGGGTGCTGCTGCCACTGGAGTGGGTGGCGCCGTGGTGGCCGGAGCGCGAATGGCTCCCGGCGCGGTTCGGATGGCGACAGGTGGTGCCAGCTCGATGAAGGCTACGGCCAGTGGGGCGAGCTCGGTCATGGATTCAGCCGCCGCAAACACGAAGCACACGACAGCGTCGGGCGGACAGCCGGCTTGGGCCAGGCAGTTGCAACGTCGCCAGCAGCTTTCCCATACCGCGACGACCGTTGCCCACACCTTGCGCGGTGGTGACGGTGGCGGTTCTGGAACAGGCCCCAGTCTGAACGACCCGGATTCCTAAGGAGAGTTTTTCATGCGATTCAAGCGACCCCATGCGCGCTATGCCGAATCCCCCGAGCCAGCCACACCCTATCAGGCGGCTGCCCAGGCCTGGGACGAGCGCATAGGCTCGGCCCGGGTGCAGGCGAAGAACTGGCGGCTGATGGCCTTTGGCTGCCTGGCGCTGGCCCTGCTGATGGCCGGCGGACTGGTGTGGCGTTCGGCCCAGTCCATTGTCACGCCCTATGTCGTTGAGGTCGACACGGGCGGCCAGGTGCGGGCTGTGGGGGAGGCGACCACACCCTACCGGCCCAACGATGCGCAGATCGCCCATCACCTGGCCCGTTTTATAACCCTGGTGCGCTCGCTCTCCATCGATCCGGTGGTGGTGCGCCAGAACTGGCTGGACGCCTACAACTACACCACCGATCGCGGGGCGGCGGTGCTTAACGACTACGCTCGCAGCAATGATCCCTTTGCCCGTATCGGCCAAGAATCGGTGACGGTGCAGATCAACAGCGTAGTGCGCGCCAGCGACAGCTCCTTTCAGGTGCGCTGGAGCGAGCACCGGTTTGTGAACGGCGCGGCGGCCGGTATTGAGCGCTGGACGGCAGTGGTGTCCGTCGTGCTGCAAACCCCGCGCACCGAGCAGCGGCTGCGCCGCAACCCATTGGGCATCTACGTCAATGGCCTGTCGTGGAGCCGGGAACTGGAGGCCACTGAAGGAAAGATGCCATGAGCAATCCATTGAATAGGTGTAGGAGTCCTGGTGCTGGCGGGGTCGTTTGCACTGGTCGGCTGTGCCACGCCGCAAAAACCGCCACAAATTACCCTGGACGAACCGGTCGCGGCAACCCTGTTGCCGGAGCCCGACAGAACAATAGAAGTGGTCGAAGTGCCAAAACCCCTGCCATTGCCGGGGCAACTGATGCCATTACCCACGGAAGAAGCGGATGCTGAGGAAGTCGTGCCCGAAGGCCCACAGGTACAGATAACCCAGGCTAACGAGGAGGCGCGTGTGGCACCGACGCGGGAAGGCTATGTCAATGCCGTACAGGTCTGGCCCTTTGCCGACGGTGCGCTGTACCAGGTCTATGCCAGCCCGGAGCGAGTGACCGTCATTGCCCTGCAGCCCGGCGAGGAACTGGTGACGGTCGCCGCTGGCGATACCGTGCGCTGGATCGTGGGGGATACGTCCAGTGGCACCGGAGCCGAGCAGCGGGTCAATGTGTTGGTCAAACCCATCCGCGTGGACATCCGGACCAACCTGGTGATCACCACCAATCGCCGTACCTATCTGATGGAGTTGATCTCGACCGAGCGCACCTGGATGGCCTCGGTCTCCTGGGACTACCCGAGGGATCGTATGCTGGCCTTGCAACGTCGCTCACAGGCGGCCGAGGTGGCCGCGCCGATTGACCGGGGTTTGTCCTTGGAAAATTTGCGATTCCGCTATGCCCTGACTGGCGACCAGCCGTCATGGCGACCGCTGAGAGCCTTCGATGATGGTGGGAAGGTCTATATCCAGTTCCCAGCCGGGATCGCCCAGGGTGAACTGCCGCCGCTGTTTGTGATCGGCCCGCAGGGCGATGGGCAGTTGGTTAACTACCGTTTTCGCTCGCCCTACTACATCGTGGACCGGCTTTTCGGTGCCGCCGAACTTCGCCTGGGTGGCGAGGAAGGGGAGGTGGTACGCATTGAGCGAACCGATGGGGTACGGAGGGAGTGAGCATGGACGATGACAGCACTCCGAATCAGTCACAGCGAGAACCATCGCCGAAATTGGCACCGGAACAGGTGGCGCTGCGTGCCCAGCCGCGGCCGGTCACGCGACTGAACCGGCGAATGCTGGCGGTCATCTCCGGTGGTGTCGCTACCGCCGTGTTGGGTGCCCTTTTCTGGTCGCTGCGGGTGCCCGAGCGGGACGATCTGAATGGCGCGGACGAATTGTACAACGTCGAGCGCGTCGCTCATTCCGAAGGACTGGCCCGTTTGCCAGCGGACTATTCGCAACTGCCGCCTGAAGTGCCTCGTCTGGGTAAGCCGCTGCCGGGTGACCTGGGTGAGCCAATTCTGAAGGCGGAGCGGCAGGCCATGGGTTATCGGGACGGCCAGGACTCGGCGGAAGCCGACCGACTGGCACGCCTCAAGGAAGCGGAAGAGGCCGCAGCCTCTGCCGTATTCTTCGGGTCGATTCGACCACGGTCTTCTACCATAGCTTCTGTTGCAGGTGGAGGAGAGGGGTTGCCGATAAATCAGGGCCTGGGCGCCCTCGATTCTTTGGCGATGTTGCAGGGCGCGCCTCCCGGAGAGACCGACCCCATTGCCCTGCAGAACCGCCAGGAACAGAAGGAAGCCTTTCTCAGTAACTTCTCATTTACAGAAACCCGTAATTCCGGGGATCTGCAAACGCCTGTGTCCCCTTATCAAGTAATGGCCGGCACGGTGATTGCCGGTGCCCTGGTCACCGGCATCAACTCCGACCTGCCGGGCGATGTGATCGCCACCGTTACGGAGCCGGTCTATGACACCGCCACCGGCCGCCATGTACTGATCCCTCAAGGTTCGCGCATCCTGGGACGTNACAACAGCCAGGTGAGCTACGGGCAGACCCGGGTGCAGGTGGTTTGGCAGCGGGTCATCCTACCGGACACCTCCTCGTTCCAACTCGACAACCTCGCCGGTACCGACCCCGCTGGCTACACGGGTCTGGAGGACGGCGTCGACTGGCACTGGGACCGCCTGTTCGCAGGTGCCGCCCTGACCACCCTGCTCGGTGTGGGCGCCGAACTGGCCGCGCCAGAGAATCGCCAGGACGGCGACCGCGTCATCATCGCCGGGCGGGACAGCGCGCAGGACAGCATCAACCAGGTCGGCCAGGAGGTCACCCGCCGCAACCTTAATATTCAGCCCACCTTGACCAGCCGCCCAGGTTTGCCGGTGCGCCTGATCGTTAACCGCGACCTGGTGTTGCGGCCATACCAACCACTGATCTACCAGCGGGTGACTACGCCATGACCACCAACAAGCTGCGACTGGGACCGCTACCCAAGACCGAAACCGTCAAACTGACCTTTGCCTGCCCGGCGACCCTGAAGGCGGATCTGGAGCGCTATGCCGAGCTGCACGCCCAGACCTACGGCGAGCCGGTGGATGCGGTGACGTTGATACCGCATATGCTGGAGGCGTTTATGGCGCGGGATCGCGGGTTTCGGCGGGGTAGGAGGAAGGACGCTCGCTCAACTCCCATCAAGACGGCAGGCCTGCCGGTAGATCGGCCATAGGGAAAATCATGTCCGAAATTCCGCTCGTCGCGCGGAGATTTGTGCACAAAATGACTTATCAGAGCTTGGTGAACGTGCAAGTTCAAGCGAATACATGGTTAAATGAATGCTATAGTCTGTAGCCCTATAGGGCGCAATCGGATACTAGCATGGCGTCATACGGAAACCGAGATAATGCAACGGAGAACTCATTAGGCAAGGCGTTAAAGACAATCAGGAAAGCGCGCGGCCTAAGCCAGGAAGCGTTCTCCAAGGTGTCCAGTCGTACCTATTTGAGTTCTCTGGAGCGAGGCTTGAAGAATCCAACACTGAGCAAGATCGACGAACTCTGCCAGGTGATGGAGGTACATCCCCTGACATTGTTGGCATTGGCTTATGCCGGTAGGCGGGAGTTAGATGGAGCCGATGAAGTTTTAAAGAAAGCAGGACAAGAGTTACGGAATGTATTGAATGAGACAGATATTGTTTGAGCTTCTCGTTGTAGTACAGGAATTTTCTGACAGCACCGGGCGAAGCTGATATGGAATCTATAATAATCGACTGGACGCACTAATCTATGGCTGTACCTAATAAGACCCGTTTCCAGCGATTTGTTCGTTTACTAAATCACACCATGTGTGAACGTCAAGTTACAGCTGAAGCCTTAATCGGAGCAGCATTGTCGCGCTGGTGCAAACTGTCATTCCAAGGATTGCCTCGGTCAGGATTGCCAGCCCCTCTCGTTTTGCAGAACGATGCCACAGTAGTCGATTTTGTTGAGTTCATCAAATCGTATGACTTGTCAGAAGCAACATATTGGTTGGCGTCTGCTTATGCTCAACTGGTTGGACATATGCATCGCAAACAATTAGCAATGTTCTTTACTCCTCCTTCGCTTACCAAACGTCTGTTAGACGATTTGGAGGCTGATGGGGTCGATTTTACTGTTAATAGTTTCTGTGACCCTGCTTGCGGCGGAGCCGCTTTCCTGACTCCAATCGCCATGCGAATGCAAGATATGCTGCGAGCTAAAGGGGCAAGCCCGAAGCAAATTCTTAGGCATGTTCAAAAGCATTTATACGGAACCGATAAAGACAACATCTTATGCCGGCTCTCAAGACATTTTCTGCTCATGGTTTTGCATGAGGAAGTGATTACCTCTGGATTTATCCCAAAATTTCAGATTGCATGCGCCGATTCACTACTCCAAATGTCGCACTTGGAGGGGAAGTTGGACGTTGTTGTCTGCAATCCGCCGTTTCGTAAAATGAAATCTGAAGAAGTGAAGATGTATATCGATGGGTATTCGAAGATCGTCGAAGCTCAGCCAAACCTCTATGCGCTTTTTATGGCGCTTTGCGTAAATCTGCTCGCACCTCAAGGCAGATGTGCTCTGGTGACGCCCACGAGTTTTTTGTCGGGACAATATTTTTCAAAGTTGCGCACTTATCTCATATCCCATACTAAATTGCTTAGTATCGGCATGGTGAGTGATCGTTTGGGCGTTTTCATAGACGTTGAGCAGGAAACCGCTCTTACTCTTATGCAGCGCCAAGAAGGAGGAAATACCGTTGATGGAGTTGCGAGGGTATGTGTCGTATCTCGAGATGGGAAGTATGTGAATGTTGGGAAATGCTCGCTACCAAACTCTGGTTCGGCATGGCCCATTCCTCGGTCTGAAAGTGATACTGAACTATTACGTCGAGCGACGAAGTCCAAGTTTACCATTGTTGATTATGGCTATAAGGCTCGGATTGGAGCATTTGTATGGAACCGTGACCAGCGTCCTACCTATTTATCGGCAAAGAATGTTGCTAAGGCAAAAGCTATTTCAGCTATTCCACTCCTCTGGTCCAGTGACATAGCTTCTGATGGACGTTTGCGGTTCGATGGGTCCCCTAAGCTCAACAAGGAACCTTGCTTTGTGGACCTAGGCTCGAAGTCACACCAATCAATAGTTCGACACCCTAGCGTCATCTTGCAACGTGTAACCTCGAATGATCAGTCGAGGCGCTTAATTGCAGCAACTGTTCCGGATGAAATTCTAGAGACTTACGGTGGATTTGTTGGTGAAAACCATACGGTCATCCTAGAACAAACTGTGCCAGAGCCAGCATTGGCACCTGCGCAATTGTCCCTTTTGCTAGGTTTATCAATAATCGATAGGTGTTTTAGGTGTATATCTGGAGCAACGAATGTGTCTATTTTTGAGCTTAAGCAGTTACCTCTGCCAAACCCCGATAAGTTGAAAAAACTTTTATCGGAGGGGCGTGATTTCGAAGAAGCAGCACAGAGTGCTTTTGGAAATTAGTCACTCATAAGCTACTCCCTATATCAGGACAAGTCCTATGGCGCGTAAAGACAAGTTCAAAGATCTAAAGGAGGCGGAGAAGCAGCGGCAAGAGGCGAAACAAAACGCGCTGAATTTACTCGCCAGAAAGAAGCAGCGCAATCCTGATCTTGTGTCAAAAACGATAGGCCCATCTCGTAAGAATAAGGAAAAGCAGGAGGGCAAAGAAAAACAGAAGCCGAAACCTTTACCTCCGATTATTCGACGAGTCCAGAGTTCGTTGATAGATTTATTTCGAGACGAAGATGAATTCCCGAGTACCCCATCCAGCACATTAGTTGAATTGGCAGATTTGTATCTATATGCAGCCGAATATCGCTCACGACACATTGCGCTTGTATGGCCGGCTACGTTGAAGACATTAACATTAGTGCATGCGTTGGCGACTCTGGCACGTTGGCAAGAAGGAGATAAACAAGGCATCAGAGGGGTTCTTTTTCCAGTAAAGACGAATGTGTTCTATCCCCTTAATCATATTCATTTCGATCGAACTGCAGTACTAGATATAGCAAATAGACTGGCCGAGGTGTCCCCCAACAGTTTAGTTAAACGCTCTTTTCCTGATAAAGATGCTTACTTCTACTCCTTCAGTGACGCCAGTTTACCAAATGCTGAGGGGAAGCATTTCAATCCAACCATAGGAGAGTTATTGCCTAGCTTTCTTGCTACACCTGAGTTTGAAAAATGGGAACCCTGCACTGACAAGCTGCTTGCGCTTATACGTACTAAGTTGGTGAAGCGAGCACATGCTAAGTCCTTGAAGGAGTTGCAGTGCAAAGTCATAGGGGCCCCGAGGTCGGCTCCAGATGCTTTATTCGCGCTCGATGGCCGAATGTCGGATGAGGAGTTGAATAAGGCGCTCAAAGAACTTGCTGGTCTCTCTCCACCTGAGGTGGTGCTAATTTCTGCTACACGTGCTGTTCGATTGGAGGCTCCCGGTTGGAAGGGGAGAATTGCACGTTTCTGCATGGCGCTAGAAGAAGTTTTTTATGAAAAACCTCCCGGTGTGATTGTTGTCACGGATGAGCCTCATTCGGCATATAAGCTGAAGGATGAACTCTGGAAACGTAACAATAAGCGTGAGCCAGATCTACGTTGGAAAACACCTCAGCATTTTAAGATTGATGGTTTCCCAAGTACTGTCGGAGCTGAAGGGCTATTGTCTAAAGGGGTATACGAATGCCTGCATCCCGTTCCAAAGGAGTTCGAAGTCTATATTGTCGATTCGGATGTCGCTAAAGTTGCCAATAAATTGACGCGGATTGCTAGAGGTACTCCTGGGGGGAGAGAAGGAGCCAAACCCCTAGTGGATGCAGCGGCGTATGTATCACGTATTGCTGCTCTTCCATGCGGTATAAAGCACTTATCCGAATACTTATCAGGGCCTGATGTAGCTGCGCACACCCGAGTAGCTTTTGATTGGCTTACTCAAATTAGTGTGCTAAACCAATTTGATCGTGACGTGGGAGTTGGAGAAAGCCGTTCCGCATTGATGGAATGTATAGATAAAGGCTCTGAGCTGTTCGCCAGCTATCAAGAAGCAACTCCTTTTGCTCACAAATTGGCTGAGATCGTAGCAAATGCAATTAAAGGAAAAAAGCACGAGGTCACCGTCGTGTTTACCAGTGCCCTTTATCGTAGATTGGCGGAGCGCTTTCTAGCGGAGTACCGTCAATATCCAGGGGGTATCTTATTCGATGCCTTCAGAGACCGCGTTCATCTTATTTCAGCTACACATTTTGAAGAACATCTGGGACAGAGTGAGAGGTCTACACTTGTCTTTGCAGGTCTGAATGAAGTTTGTCTGAGATTAGTTCTTACCGATGATCGAGTGCCTGCACACTCAGTGATTCTCCTCACACAACGAGCAGGTCAGTTTTTGCGTGCCTCTCTAAAACCCATTATTGAAAATTTCTCAGAATTTAGATCTTTTAAGCCGCGAATTGAATCAATTCTTCGTCAATTAAAGGACCTTCCGAACGATGCATCAGTTTTGTCTACCAGTGACTATACTTTGCCTACCTTTCGTGTAGATCTTTCCGGGGAGGTATCCGCTGAATACAAGGGTATCGATCCTGATGCATGGATCATTCGACTGGATAATGGCACTACTCAGTATCGACGAGAAAGCTCTGAGGTCTACGTTTACGATCCTACATCATTGCACTCATCAGACCGGGGATTCAGAGTCTGCCAAATCAAGTCATTAGAAGTGGGTGACAAGCTGTTTGTTATGTCGGCTGAACTGCGTGAAATGGTTGAGCAAGTGCTACGTGAGGCTGGTGTTCCTATTCATACAGATAAGACATTTGAAGAGGCATTGCGCAGCTATCATGAACAAGTACAAAAGCGCTTCACTGAAAAATTCTCGGAAGGTACGCTTGCCGATAACGCCAGGGAGCTGCGTAAGCGAATCCTCGATACTGATCCTAGGTTGGAAACTGATTTACCGAAGGAGGCGTCAATACGACAGTGGATAGATCTGGGTGAATCGCCAAATACTCCTTTCGAGGAGCTTCGACCACAAGCCCCACGAAGTGAAGCAGCCTTCAAAGCATTTGCAGATATTTTAGGGTTTTCTCCCTTGGAAGCAGCATATCAATGGCAGCGCGTTATCATGGCTGTTCGAAACTCACGCCGACTGGATGGTCGACATATCTCAGATATCTACGCTTATATGCTATTGCAGCCCGAGTCAGTCATGACCAACTCCAATATCAAACGACAGACACTTACACTATTGTTCGATCACGCTCGTGAGAGCGTGGCAACCATCGAATGGATTAGCTCTGTCAAGGAGCAGAATATATGAATCAATCTGTAGTCCGAGATGACCCCGCCAAGATTTCATCCACCTTGAAGGAAGCAGTGGTTGATAGCATTCTTAACCTGACTTATGCGCAACTGAGCGGCCAGGGCTCCACGGGGCAGTATTTGTTCGGAGCCCGCCCAAGGGCGCTCTTGAATTCTGGTTTTCTCTTGCCGCAACGTAACCCGTCTGGCGACGACGAGGTGACTTCACCTATCTGGGTTTCATCACACGGGCTGCAGATGCAGCTAAATGCGACATCTCCTTCGGTGATAACAATTCAGCCGCAGCTTTCATTGTATGTGCGTGTCTTACCGCATGAAAAGGATCTCAAGCGCCCCAACTGCAGGCCAGTCTTCATGTTGCGACAAGCTGTGATTGATGAACTCAAAGCCGAGCGTAACAAACGTTTGGATGAAGAGTGGGAGAAGGCCAAAGGCACATACACTTCCAAGTGGAAGCATCCGGGCTGGCTCGAAATTCGCAAAAAGGTTGTTGATGAAGTATATGCTGCCAAGGGTATCCCAAGGCATTTGCTGACCTCTGACTTACCACAGGAAGCTACTGAAACTGAAGCAGGTGGCGATACTGGAGGAGACGAGTCAGGTGATACGCTGAAAGAAGCATTTCCCGTTACCGCGCCTGGAACGCCTCCAATCAAGGATGAACATTTTGAACCCCTAGCAGTTCCTCACAAGTGGATGCGTTTGGAGGTTGACCTCCCTGCGCTTGAACTGGATACCTCTAGATCCAGTGTTCAACTTCAACGCGACGCCGATGAGCATGCTGGGCGTATGAACGATGCCATCGTCAAACGGTTGGATGAATGGGTTCATAGCGATGATCCAGAGACAGGAGGAAAGGAGTGGGGATATCGTCGCCAGCTCACCATTCCAGCTAGCCAGTACACCAATTGGCTAGACTTCCTCGACAGAGTCCGAAAGTCTGACTTACCAATAGCTATTCCAAATATTCAGCTTAATTGGGATATTCAATTTAGTACTGATTGGCTTGATAGTTCGAGGTGCAACTTGTTTGTAGCACTGGAGAATGTTAGCCAGGCTCCTCGCCAGCATGTCGACGAGACCGAAGAAGCTGTCTTTCTCGTATCACTGCGCTCTCAGTTGCCATCGGCGGATCACCACTCGCTAAGGCTGGAGCGCATCAAGCCTTCATACCGATTCAACAAATACCTTAACTATCCGGCAATGGGACATAACTGTGGGGTTGTTCGCGTAGAATCAGAGCCTGAACTTTCAGTGTTAGAAACCACTTGGACTCCACGCTACATACAGCCACGTATCGTGCCGACCAGTGCCAATGGAGTAAAACGGAAAGTGCGCCTGCTTGCGAAGCCTGAAGGCCTAAAAGGAATAGAGCCGCTCGTGCCAGCCATGCAGGCATGGATGGATACGTTACCTGGTGAGGTGAATCCTAAAGAAGGACTTGATTCATCTGATAGCGAAGGCATCGCACGAGAGACGGAGGCTTTACGGTCGGATATTGTCAAGTGGGCAGCAGAAATGAACTCGATCGCGGCTGGGCTTGAATGCTTACGAGAGTCCAAGTCGGTATGGCAAGAACGAGGGCAACAATCGAATCCAAAAGCTATCGTCTACGAAGCTTGGCTTGCAATGAACGAAGCGATGGCTGACTTCATGCAATCGCGATTCAAGCACGACAATAATGAGTGGCGCCTTTTCCAGCTGGCCTTCATCATTGCTAATATCCCAGCGCTGGCCTCCCGTATCAAAGAGTTTAGCCATTTCTACGACGAGCGTCGCGATGACGCTGTTACCCTCCTGTACTTTGCCACGGGTGGAGGTAAGTCTGAGGCATTTTTCGGCTTGCTCGTCTTTAACCTGATGCTCGACAGGCTACGCGGGAAGCAACGCGGTGTTACCGCATTGATTCGTTATCCATTGCGGTTGCTCACGATTCAGCAGGCACAACGTTGTGCTCGTGTGCTCGCTTGGGCTGAACGTGTGCGCCGACGGTATGAATACTCTGGTGATAGGTTGTCCATCGGTTTTTGGGTAGGGAGTGGAGGTTCGCCGAACCGCCACAATACAAAAGGCGTCAAAAGCATCCCTCAAGTCACAACTACGCCGCCAGGGTTGACGGATGAGGAGGGACTTCGGGAGGACGACGCGAAGTACTCCGCCGCACTGCGCGCTTGGAGAAAGCTGCCCAAGTGCCCGTTTTGCCAGGAAGAAACTGCGCTCCGTCTGTTTGTTGAGCACGGTGACCAGACGCTTGGGCACGTCTGTACCGATATTCAGTGCGATTCTAATCAGGGGCAATGGCAGCCGCTGCCGTTCTACATCGTTGATGAAGACATCTATGATCTAGCGCCATCCGTACTGCTCGGTACGGTCGATAAACTGGCACTTATTGGACATTCCAGTCGGACCATTCGACGCATTTATGGCATGTTCGGAGCCGCGCCATGGTTCAAACCTGCCAATGGGCGTCTCTATATCCCTGACAATAAGGAGCTTGCCCTGGGGCCAGAAACCAAAGGTATGGAGGGTGTGTATCCCGCTTATAAATCGGGGCAGAGGATATTTCATGACCCTTTTCCCAGTCTTACTATTCAGGATGAGGCGCACCTACTTGATGAGTCATTGGGTACTTTCGCGGGGCTATTCGAGTCGACGCTAGATGCTGTTTTCGAATACCTAGGCAAGCCGCTGAGTGAGTTTGTTGCAGTTGATCCTCAAGGGCGACGTCGACGAGCCAAGATTATCGCTGCATCAGCGACGGTTTCAGATCCGGAGCGGCAGCTAGAGCACTTGTACCAACGTTCAATTCCAGCCACGCAGTTTCCTGAGCCAGGGCCTTCGCTATACGGGTCTTTTTACGCAGAGCCTGCGGAGGCTGCCGTCGAAGAAGTTGCTCGGCGAGCCAATCCAAATATCGAAGTTGCCAGCCAACAAGCTCGTGTGTATACGGCGTTCATGACTAATGGTAAGCCTCACACCTCGACAAGTGTGGCGGTTCTTTCAGGCTTCCACTTGATCATCACGCGTCTGTTCGACAGCCTTGTGAGTGGCGATGACCATCAGCTCAGGTTAGTGCAACAGCAACTGGCCGATCACGTATCGCCGGGGCCAATTCAAGGACTACACAAGGAAGTTCTGTTGGCGGCAAGTGCTTCGGAACTCGTAACACTCGTCGATTTGCATCGTATCGCACTGACTTATGTAACTAATAAAAAGGGTGGCGATCAGATTATGGCCGCCGAGGCAGAGGAGACACGTAAGCGTCATCTCAACGAAGGCATCGAACTGGCTGGGATCGACACAAGACTCATTACAGGCTCAGTGGAGCAGGGTGAAATTCAGGCAGTGGTGGACACAGCTCAGCTGCGCGTGGATCCGGGGCAGCCTCTTTCGCCTATCCGCGAGCAATTACGCTCCGTCATCGCCACATCTGCCATCTCGCATGGTGTTGATGTCGATGAGTTCAACTCAATGTTTTTCGCCGGTATGCCCTCAGATATCGCTGAATACATCCAAGCCTCGTCACGTGTCGGGCGTATGCATATCGGCTTCGTTGTATTGCTGCCAACGCCACAACGCCGTCGCGACCGTCATATTGTCCATGTCTTTGATATCTTCCATCGTTTTCTTGAGCGTATGGTTCAGCCCGCGGCTATTGATCGCTGGGCAGAACGTGCCATTGAACGTGTGTTTCCGAGCCTTTTTCAGGCATATATGCTTGGAGTATTGCCAAGTCACGAATTGCTACGTCTTCCGGAGAATGAAAAGAATAAGACACCGGACTTCACCATCATTCCGAATGTGCGAAGAGAGCTCTCCAGAAGAGGAGACGCTCTCATTGACGAAATCAACCGATTTATCGAACTTGCGGTAGGTCTGCGAGGTGGTTTCGCTCCCGAAGGAGAAGATCACTATCGTCAACGAATCGACCAGCGTACGCGGAGCCTTATCGTGGATACATGGAGCAGCCCGCTCTGGGGTAGTGGCACGATGGACGGCTATTTCAAGAGTCAGACAGATTTGTTATTAAAGCCGATGACGTCGCTACGAGATGTCGATCAAGGAGGCATCATTCAAGTTTCATCCCGCGACGGGGGAGGGCGTAAGCAGTTGTCAGGCGAAGTTCAGATGGTGATGGACTTGATTCGTCACGGTGTCGCTAACAACGATGGCACGGATAACTCACAGGCAGGAGACTGATATGGCGACAAGAAGAACATTTCTCGCATCGGAGGATGACGAGAAGGCACTTAGCGCTCCTACGATGGCTCGTTCGCGCAACCAGCTGGGGTCCGCGTACGCGCCTGGGGCGTTCTTTACCTTCGAAGGGGGGCTTGGCGCATGTATATCAATTCCCGACCTCTCGGCATCCGTCGACGATGCGCCGATCAGACCTGAGACCAAGGCGCAAATCATTCTTCGCCTGCAGGAGGTCTGGCAGAGCTGGTTCGCTCGCGCCTACTCAATGAGTACCTCTGATCGACAAATCGATCCGCATCAATGCCTCGATGAGGCGCTTCTCAGTGGTACTTCTGTGGTGCCGCTTGCTGGTGATCGTCTAGCATTCCTAAGTCCGCTTCGGATGGGCTATGCTCCTGCTCCGCTGACCTTTGTGTGTAACAAGTGTCATCTGTTTAAGAGATTCGAGTCGGCCTCTGATCTGTCCAAAAACATAGGTTCTCTCCGCAATACTCAATGCACTGCAGCGGGAGCAACCGGTCCATGCCAATGGCGCCAGCTTGACGTAATTTTTGTGCACTGGTCAGGTGAATGGATGCCCGCTACCCCTGGGCGCTGGGAGTGGAACAATCGCACCGACGACGCGTGGTTGTATGGAGAGGAATGCACGGTATGTGGGGGTAAAGCCTTTAAACTTAATACCGATTCACCAAGAATTGGTCAGTGGCACTTCTACTGTGCTAATCCGACTTGCGGGCATAAGGGTAGCAACGAATGGCGCCAGAATGACCGATTCACTACAGGAGTCTTCCGCGATCGTGCTGGTGCGCGAATCGGAGAGCGCCGCATGGAACCAATCTCCTACCGCGCGTCATCAGCATATTATCCCCAAGCCGAGCAGTTTGTGCTCTTTCCTGAGACGGAGCACCAACTCATAACTCTTCTTGAGCCACAGATGCATGCTGAGTTGGCTGCCTTTATTGCGACCAAGTTTCACTTTGGTGGCGCGGAGCTTACGCCCGACGAGATGAAGGAGGCTCTACTGGCGGCAGGCAAGGCTAGCGAGTGGGAGTCCTACGAAACTATCGACCGCATGCGAAGAGACGCTGAAGCCAGGGGTGATACTGAAGTGCTCAATCTCATGAATGGTGAGCTCCGAAAGCTGGTTACTCGCTGGACTACAAGCGACCCACCATTAGTGCGACCCAGCGTCGATTTGCCTTCTGCCGTGATGGTGCAACTGGCGAATCGCAGTGAATATACTAGTCGGTTCGATCCGTTTGTCTTGGCTGTGGAACATGAAGCACTTAATCGGGGAAAACTTTCGGCTGCACCCGATGGGGGGCGATCTCCGTTTGTGCGCTTTAATCATCTCGATAACGACTTGGCGCCGAAGGATGCAACTGTCAAGCATGCCCAGGAAGCGGAGACACAACACCTGATGGATAAGCTCGGGTTGGACGACCTCGGACTGATTCGCGAATTTGACTTGTGTCGTTTCACGCACGGTTACACGAGGGTGTCGACAACGCCCACCTTTGAAAAACGTGGGCAGAATATGCCGGTTCGGTTACGACTATTTGAGCCTCTACGCAATGGACAGCGGCCGATTTACGTTGTGACCCAGGCCAATGAGGCTCTGTACGTCCGGCTGGACCCTAAAGTCGTATACACGTGGTTACAGGCAGTTGGTGTGCACGATCTGCCAGAGTGGGACGGTGACGAGTCGCTACTGTTGGGTGGACGACTGTTACAAGTGGCGCAGCCATTCGGACGGTACTTCTCCTTGCTCAGAGAGGATGATGCATCGACCTATCGATATGTTTACACGTTGTTGCATACATATGCACACGTGCTTATGAAGAATGTCGCGGAGCTGTCTGGACTGGACCTAGGCTCGATGGGTGAATACATTTTCCCGTTGGATCTGGCATTTGTCGTATACCGGAATGGTACGACGATGGACCTTGGAAACCTGTCCTCTCTGTGGCGTAACGAGAACAACCGTTTTCTGTCGCGGTTGCTTGAGACTTCTACACACCGCTGCAACTCTGGAAGACTTTGCGATGGTGCTGGTGGAGCATGCCCGGACTGCATAATGATTCCCGAGACCTCGTGTGTTGCGCAGAACCAGCTATTGTCACGCGCCGTGCTCAAAGGCGGACCAGCACCACGGGAAGATGCAACCCACAAGGGACAGCGGATCCGAGGTTTTCTAGAAGTAGTCAACGAAGATTATGAAAACTGATCTGCTAGCCGCCTTCGATGCTCTTGCTCCTCTGTGCGAGGTGGGGGCTCCACTCTGTGAGATGGCTAGTGTTGATGCACTTGATATGCCGTTAGAACTGAGGGCTATCTGTACGCGCATCGGTTTACCACACGCTCGTGCAGGCGATGTTGAACGCGCTCTGATAGCTGGGCAGGCGGTAGGAATATTTTCAAAAGCGACAGAACTAACGTGGCGCGTGCATGAGAAATCTCTAGCTTCGCAGATTGCTCCACTATTGCGTGGCGCGTATCTCTACCGTAGCAGGGTTCATTGCGACGAAGACCGGGTCGATGTGGTGCTAACAAAGCCACCGGCACCAAGTCAGGTATCTGTTCAGCTTGAGGGCATGCTCTCAGGAAGTTGGGGGCTAAGGGATACAAAGCAATTGCTACCTGCTATAGCTGAGTCTGCACACTCGTCTTTTGTTGTCATGACTCCATATCTTGATGATGTTGGAGCTGTAATCGTGCTCAACCTATTCGAACGAGCCAATGTGTCGGACATGTGTCTCATCCTACGAGCGACCTCAGAAGGCCATGCTCCGCCAGGTCTTACTGGCGTACAAGATGCGTTGCATGACCTGGGTGTCACAGTGTTAAACTTTCGTCTTGAGCGGCCAGGCGCTTTGGGTAATGAAACGTTTCATGCAAAGGTGGTACTTGCAGACAACGTATCGGCTTATGTGGGGTCATCCAACATGCACAGATGGTCATTCGAATATTCGCTCGAGCTTGGTTTACATGTACGTGGCGGCGCAGCGAAACGCATTGCCGATATACTTCAGTCTGTTAGGGTAGTCTCGAGCGTGATGCCGTAATGTCAGCGGCTATACGGGAAAAGTACTCGTCTGAGGTATGGATTTTAGTAGAAGCACCTTTGTTTGAAGTAGGACCGTGACGGTATTTTTCCGACGGTAAAGCCGATAGTCAGCCATTTTTAAATCCTTTACCTTCAATGGGTTAGACCCCTCGTTGATGATTGAGTGGGCCATGTCTATCGGCAAGTCGTTTTTATACCAGTATCTAGGTTGGCCGCGTTTCCGGTTATGACATTTGACTTCCCGTTGCGCGCATAGGCTGGGTCGTCGATATCGATAGCTCACGGCGCCCCCAATCTCTACTTTGTACCTGTTGTGGATTCGTTGATGGCTTTTTCGATGGCGGCACAGGCCTCCAGCAGTGCATCAAATGGCAGTGCTTCTCCAACCATGACGTCGTCAGCCATCATGGCTTCATAATCCTTGGCAAGTGCGGTTTTCGCATCGCCGTCTGGAACAATTTTCAGCCTTCCCGTTGTCGCGGCGATATAGTCAATGACTTCGCCTTCTGTGTCTTTTTCGATGAAGAAGTGCGCCTTGTGCTGCGCGACAGTTGACGCGACAGTGTGGTCTGATATGACCGTAGTGTAATGGTGGCTTCGACTGATCGCAGCCAGATCGTGCCAATGTCGAGCATACCGCTCTCCACGAAGACGGCCCTGGGCGCAGAACACGTGGGCAGCCGTCGCTTTTTCCCAGAACGTTCTGGCCAGGCTCATGACCTGTGGTGATGCACTGGGGAATTCGATCTCAGCCAAGTGCTCGGCAATGTCGCATTCTACGGAGTGTATTTCGTGCGGTTCACCGGTTGCCCTACCGCCGAATTCCAGTGTGACAACCGGGGCAATATACCCTGTGCCCTTGGTGAGGGCGGGGTAGCGGAGCATCAGTTTGTCGTTATCCTTGCCGCCCTGCTCAAGTTGCGCTTGGAGTCCCTCTTTGGCCAGTGCGGCTTCTATGACAGGTTGAATATGTGTCGTGATCCAATCGGGTAGACGATGACGCACAGCTTTCGTCCACTTGCCGGCCTGGCTGCGACTGCGAGGTAGCTCACCGCTTTCACCTGTCAGGTCGGGAATCAATTTGCGGATGTCGTAAGTCAGGTCGATGTCTTCTGAAAAGCGGTCAATGACCTTGTAGGCCTTGGAGAGGGATGTGCCACCCTTGAAGGTTAGGTCAGCGCCTATTGCCGCGTCGAATAGTGTGCGAAGTGTCCATACCACCCAGATATCCTTTTCTAATAGATGGGCAGGGCGCCCGGTTTCCGCTCGCGCGTATTCAATCGCCTCTCTTTGGTCTTTCTGGCTAAGCTCAAAAAAACTTTCAGGCATGTGCCGCTTCCTTCCCAATTGCCTGTGCCATCCAGGAAGGCAGGGCAGCACGAGCCGAGGCCAGTGCCTTCCATTCAGCCGGGGGAAGGGTGCGATGCAGCGATGCCAGGGATGTATCGGCGTGTGCCGATCCGATCCAGGCCAGTGCTCTCACGGCTTCGCCGGCAGGCCGGGTTCCCAGGACCAGCATCCAGCGCGGGGCGTGTTTGACCAAAATTTCCCCCTTGCCCAGCTTGAGTTTTCGAGTGCGGCCGGAGGTCAGGTAAACCTCTTTGATGGGTACCTGTTGGGTCAGACCCAGGGCGTTGGCTGAATTGGCGCCGTGTCGAACGACGATTTCCCCACTTCGCTTCGCCAGCGAGCTTATGACTTTTTCAGGGGAGGGCGCGCGCGATCCAAACCTGCTGGATACCGGGGCAACGTAGGTGCCACGCGCCACGCGCATCAGTTTGCCTTCCTTGGTCAGCCGTGAGAACGCCTGATCGACGGCGGCCCGGCTTCCCAGGTGCAAGAATTCTTTGGGCGACAGCACACCACCCTCGGGGAGGGAGCGGGCACGTCGAAGGATGGTTTCTGGCAAAGTCTTCATTGGTGGCGCCTCTACATGATGTAAGAAGTATAACTCAGTTTCTGACATCATGGAACCGAGATAACCTGGAACTACTATCAGGAGGAGCGCTTCGTGAAGCGATGATTTGGGCAGTACAGCGTGCTGTGTTGTTAGATTTCCGTATTACCTGATTTGAACCCGGTTATGATCTGGCGTCGGTTTGCCACCAGTTCGGCGGCTTCCCGCACCGGATCATCCTCGACATGAACGTATCGCATGAACATGGTCACGGTTTTGTGGGCAGTCAACGCCATACCCACTTTGATCGGGACACCTGAATTGGCAATGTCGGTGGCAGCGCGATGCCGTATGCCATGTGTGCCAACAAGGGGGATGCCGGCCCTTTTCAGTATGCGGCGCCAGGCGCCATAGTAGGCATTTTGGGTCAACGGCTTGTTGGGATCTTCCAGGGCAGGGCAGACGTACGGCGATTTGCTGTGGATTGCGGCATCAGAGAGCAGTTCGTAGGCTTCCGAGCTGATAGGTTTGGACATGTCACCGGTTTTGCTGTCGGGCCAGACGACTCGGCGACCGACCAGGTCTACCCACTCCCATTGTAGCGCCAGGATTTCTGACATCCTGGCGGCAAAGGCAAACTGGAGTCGGATGCCGAGAATTGGGGAAGGGTGTTCAAGCTCCTCTTTTTCCGCTTTATCCAGCTGCCTGAATAGCTGGATCATCTCTTTGTCGGTAAGCAGTCGGGTTTTGCCTTTCTCGGGGAACTTGGTCACGTGTCGGCAAGGATTGGTGCCATCCGGGCGGTACCCCCAAAGTTCAGCCAGGTTGAACATTTTGCGAACACAAGCCAGTATCCGGTTAGCCTGGGTGGGTGTTTTTTCCAGGCGCTTCATGAGCGCCAAAATATCTGCCCGTTCCACCTCGTGGACTTTCAGGGTGCCCATGGAGGGGAGAAGATATTTATCGATATGGTACTGGTTTTTCTTTTGGGTAAGTGGTTTGTTGTGCGGTATACAGTGATCTTCCATAAAGCGTTTGCATAGATCCTTAACCGTCGGGGCTTGCCGATCCCTGGCTTTTTGGCCTGAAGGGTCATTGCCCCGGCGTACGTCCGCCAGCAAATCCTGAGCGAGGGTGCGGGCCTGTTCGACAGTCAGCTCGCCAAACAGGCCAAGAGACGGCTTGCGTCGCTTGCCACTGTTTGTGCGATACTGGAGCATGAAAACCTTGCGTCCGGTTGGGGTGATTTTGCAGAAAAATCCGGGGACGAGGGTATCCCTCAATTCAATGTCGGTCTCTCCCGGTTGGGCACCGGCAACGATGGTTTTTGTGAGCTTTACTCGCGGCATTTCTGGACTCCTGAAACCTCCGGTTCCAGGTCTTATCCAAGGAGCAAATAGGAGCCTCGGGAGAGTGAACCAGAGCGATTAGCGTCAAACTCCGGCATATGATCCCTTTTTGTAAGTCTCTGAAAAACCTGCTGAATCGCGCTGTATACAAGCAGGGAGTACCCCGGAGTTGAAGCCAGACTACCGCTTAAAATCCCTCGGAGGGTAACCTCCGTGCCGGTTCGACCCCGGCTCCGGGCACCATTAAACTCAAATGGTTATACCTGCCTTCCCTGCTTTGGGAAGGCGCGTAAATTATCCTTTTATTTTCCCTGTAATCGGTCCAATGGGCTGGCTTTCCTCGTGTAATGTTGTCAAATCGAGACCACGGTTTATACTCGGTCCATGCTCGTTATCCAGCCGGTTGCCTAAACATGATTGAAAAACAAGGGGCTAGCAGTAAGAAGGATATAATGAGGTCCTATTATTTTGGATAATAGGAAAAACTCGCTTTATTCAGAAGGGAATCGGATATGTCTCAATTTTCTATTCTGTATCAATCCGTTATCAAAAAGTGCCGAATATCAGATTCGGCAGAGCGCGCGTGCGCGATATACAAATGTTATACGTAATACTTCGACATACTTAATAAAATTCATCACAAGGAAATAGTTATGGCGGATTCACATCCATATATATCTGGTCCCGGCAATATCAGTCTGATGGTTTCTCAGCTAAGGAAGTCTTTCCCAACAAAGGTGAATTCAGATACCGTCAAAAAGCTGGGACTCGCACCCAACAATGAAAGTCACTTAATAAATGCCCTCCAATTTATTGGCTTGCTTGATAGCGAAGGAACAAAGACCTCGCAAGCCTCTTCTGTGTTTTCTCATCATAAAGACGAAGAGTTTTCAAAAGCATTCTCGGAGTTGGTGGAAGCAGCGTACTCGGCACTGTTTGAGCTGCATGGAGAATCCACATGGGGTCTCGATAACGATGATCTCATAACTTTCTTTAGGCAGAACGACCAGACCGGAGATGCTATCGGACGACGTCAAGCAAATACATTTAAGGTGTTTGCTGCATTATCTGGTCATGGAGAGGTCCCTGTTAAACGGGGAGGCAACAAGAATGGAAGTTCAACCGAAAATAAAAAAACAAAATCAAAACCAAAACCAAAAAGCAAGGCAAACCCAAGCACGCCATTGTCTGTAGATCTAGGTAAGAATTCTGGCGCTGGACAAAAAAATGGAAATCGGGATATAGGTCTTACAGTCAGGGTAGAGATCAATCTCCCTGCTGATGGAACCAAGGAAACCTATGATGCAATCTTTAAAAGCATTAAAGAAAATCTAATCGATGCATAAAATGCTAGATAAATTCGAGAAAATTGTACGTGCATCTGCGCCGTTCGCTAGATCATCAAAAGTTAGTACAGAAATGCATCCTTTCGATGAGCGGAACATTCATCCAGAAATCGCTACCATAACATCAAAACTGTTTGATGATGGACATTATGCCCAAGCTACTTTTGAAGCATACAAGTATATTGATAAGAGGGTTCAGAATCTTTCGGGGGAATCAGATAGTGGGTATAAACTAATGATGAAGGCTTTTAGCGACACTTCACCATTAATTCAACTGACCCCTTTGAGCACAGCTAGCGAAATTGATGAGCAAAAGGGATTTCAGTTTATTTTTGCTGGATCGGTAATGGCCATACGGAATCCGCGTGGGCATGAGTATTCTTTCCCTGAAACCCTTGATCAATGTTTAGATAATTTAAGCTTAGCCTCGTTATTAATGCGCCGCCTAGATCATCATGTATAACAATCCGCTCAAATTCGTTACGGCCACAAAATACGTGGCCTTCACCGGACTCGCGACCGCTCGCCGTTTAGCGGGGCGTTATGCAGTCATTCTCAAGCCTTATTGACATGTGTCACGTGACACAATACACTTCGATGCATGATCAAATCCTTCGCTGACAAACGAACCCAAGAGCTTTACTCCAGGGGCAAGGCAAAGAAATTTCCTGCGGATGTTGCACCGAGAGCCGCTAGAAAACTTGAATACGTGGATCTGGCCGTACAGCTGGAGGATTTGAAAGTGCCGCCCGGCAATCGCCTTCACCCGCTGGCGGGAAACAGGCAGGGGCAGCACGCAATTTCAATAAATGATCAGTGGCGTATCTGTTTTCGTTTTGAAGATGGCGATGCGTATGAGGTCGAAGTGTGTGACTACCACTGAGTGAGGTGATAACTATGGCTATTCTTAATACTGCCGGCATGCAGCGCAAGCCGACTCATCCTGGCGAGATGCTGAGGGAGGATTTCCTTCCGGACTATGGCCTGTCCGTTGCCGGGTTGGCTGAATCTCTGGGTGTTTCTCGCCAGTCAGTTAATGAATTACTTCGCGAACGTCGTGCTGTCAGTCCTGAAATGGCGCTCCGGCTTGCCCGTTTGTTTGGTAATTCGCCGGAATTCTGGCTGAATGCGCAGCGATCTGTTGATCTTTGGACGGCTGCTCAGTCGGTCAAGGAAGAAGTGGCTCGGATCAAACCGCTACATGCTGCATAACCATGTCATGCACCGGAGGCCAAAACCTCCGCCTCGTTGAGGTTTTGTCGCCAGTGTTGGCCGGCGTTATAAGACTACGAGGTGAACTGTGACATCTGAAAAGATCAACTATATCGAATTGCCGGCGAGTAACCTCGAAGGCACAAAGAGGTTCTTCTCGGATGCTTTCGGCTGGCAGTTCGTAGATTATGGCCCTGATTATGTTGCGATCCAGAATGCCGGCCTTGATGGGGGTTTTTACCGATCACCTCTAGTGGCTGAGGTTGGGAAGGGTAGTGCCCTTGTTGTTCTTTACAGTTCCGACCTTGAGGCGTCTCTTAATAAAGTGGAGCAAGCCGGGGGTAAAATCGTGAAATCAATTTTTAGCTTCCCCGGTGGTCGCAGGTTTCATTTTAGCGACCCAAGTGGCAATGAGTATGCCGTCTGGTCAGAGTGATACTTTAAACCAATTGATTTCCAGGTGCTGAGGTCGCAATAGCCGCACTGGAAAAGCAGGCTATTTTCCAAGCGAGATTGATTGCCGTGGCAGCAAGCAAGGCCAATTCAGATAATCTATGGCAATGGGGGCTTATCGATGAGTAAAAAAGAAAATTGCCCTCATCGACCTCCCAGCGGGCTAAAGATTCTCAAGTCCACATTGACCGCATTCGTACCATGCTGAAGGCTACCGACAACGATTCAAGCGTTTCACAGTGAAAGCAGCCATCGCCGGCAATGCTGGATGTGGGGTTACCCGCGCGTATACTGGCTTACAAATACCCGGGTTCTTTAGTGGAGTTCTTGTGGATTTCAGTGTTTCCTTCCTGTTCCAGGTTCAAACACATGATGACTCAACAAGATACAATGAAAAAAACATCGCCTGGGATCAATCGATGAATGCCAGGTTATTACTTGTTTAAATAGAAAGGAGTAGGGATATGGAGTGGGTATTACTGGGAATTCTTGGCGTACTGATTTTATATGTAATCCTGGAATACAATAAGTTGGTTCGACTTCGCAATGTATTTCAAAATGCATTCAAACAGATAGACGTCACGCTCAAACAACGACATGACATGATTCCGCAACTGGTCAACACCGTAAAAGGCTATGCCAAGCACGAACAGGCCACGTTGACCGGCGTTATTGATGCCCGGAATCAAGCTGAAAAATTACGCGGTCAAAGCGACTCGGGCGACGCAGGATCAATGCTGGCACTGGGACAGGCCGAAGGCCTCCTCGGTAAAGCGATGGGCGGGATTTTTGCCTTGTCAGAAGCCTATCCCGATCTTAAGGCCGATGGCGCTTTTCGTGATTTGATGGAGCAATTGACCACTATTGAAAACAAGGTTGCCGCATCGCGTCGTGGCTACAACAACACCGTGCTTGAATACAATAATGTGCTGGAAACCTTCCCGACCAATATCCTGGCGAACATGTTTACCTTTAAGCGTGCATCAGAACTGGATTTTGACGATCGTGAAGCCATTCAAAATGCCCCTGAAGTTGAGTTCTAGGCATGGCTGAAATGAGTATGTATCGGCATGGCGCGAATGCCCGCAAGCAAAGCCTGCTGATTACCTCCTTGTTCATTTTTTCAGTACTGCTGATCGCCGTGCTGATTGCGTCATTGGCCTCGGTGCGTTTAACCCCGGAAACAGTAAATCAGGCCAACCAGATCGTTGTCGACTGGCGGTTGTTTGTTTATGTCGCTTTGGCAGTAGCCGGCGTGATTGTTTTAACATCACTCTGGAAAATGGTCAGTATGGGCGGGGATGGTGCCAAAGTAGCCCGTTCTCTGGGCGCTACCGATGTCAGTGATGAGACTGGCGACCCGCTGATTACCCGGTACAAAAACATTGTTGAAGAAGTGGCCCTCGGTGCCAGCATGCAAGCCCCCCGCATTTTTGTGCTCGAAAACGAACCGGGGATCAATGCTTTTGCCGCCGGCAGCTCGCCTGACAAGGCGGCTATTGCCGTTACGCGCGGTGCTTTAAAGCTGTTAAACCGCGGTGAACTGGCGGCTGTTGTCGCCCATGAGTTTGCACATATTCGCAACCTGGATATGCGTTTGAATGTACGGGTTATCGGCCTGATTCATGGCTTGATGGTCCTCTATGTTGTGGGTCGTATCCTGATGCATTCCGGTGGTCGCAGCAGAAAAGGCGGGGCGCAAATAGCGTTAATAGGCATTGCCATCATCCTGTTAGGGTTGTTGGGGGCCTTTATGGGCAAAATCATGCAGGCAGCCATTTCACGGCAACGTGAATATTTAGCTGATGCGGATTCCGCACGTTATACCGGTGATCCGGACTCCCTGGCCGGTGCGCTGAAAAAAATCGGCGGACTCCAGCATAGTGGCATGAAAGAAGCCGTGCATGATGAACTGGAAGAGGCCAGGCATATGATGTTTGCCGAGCTCTCGGTCAAAATGTCTGGCCTGATGTCGACACATCCGCCGTTGGTCAAGCGTATACAAGCCTTGGACCCCAGCTTTGATCCAGACCAAAATGGCTGGCCTTCGATGGAAAACGCCGAGGTAGCAAAAGAGGCGTAGTCAATTGAAAGCGTATAAAAATACGTGGCAATAAATGGGCTCAGATACAAATTTTATAGCATGTGCCGCAAAGGTAATGGTTGGGATAATACACCAATGAAATCGTTCTTCTGGACTTACCCCGAATAGCCAGACACTTCTGGGCTACGTTTGTATTTGCTCCAACTTCCACTACACCTCAACCCTATTTCTACCACGCTCTTTTGCCCGATAGAGTGCTTCATCGACCCGTTGGGCCAATGATTTGGCCTTTTCATGGGGGGCAAACTCTACCACTCCGAAACTGGCCGTGATGCTGCCGAGCTTGTTGAATTGATGGTTGGCAATGGTTTGTCGTAACTTCTCGGCGACGTCTTTCGCCGTGCTTAACCCGGTTTGCGGCAGCAATACCATAAACTCCTCGCCACCCCAGCGCCCATGGATATCAATGCTGCGGATGTTATCGTTGACCAGGCTGGTAACTGTTTTCAATGCCGTGTCACCGGTATTGTGGCCGAAGCGATCGTTGACCTGCTTGAAGTGATCGAGGTCATACATGAGCAGTGAAAGCGGGGTATGGTAGCGGTTGGCACGTTCTATTTCGTGTTCCAGCAGGCGGTCGAACTCCTGCCGGTTATTAATGCCGGTGAGGCCGTCCGTAATGGCCATAATTCGTACCTGTTCTTCGGCCTGGATGCGTTGAGTAATATCCAGAAGTATTCCAGTCCAGATAATAGAGCCGTCCGCTTCCTTCTCCGGTGTGGAGCGGCACTCGATCCAGCGAATGGAGCCATCATTATGTCGGATGCGGAACTCTGCATGGTAATGCGACAGGTTTTGTGCAGATACCTGGGCTTTACTCTCGATATCGGCGGCATCCTCAGGAAGAATGCGGGACATGATGTTGTCCTCGTCTGTACCGGATAATTCTTCGTGCTTCAGACCGCCCAGTTCGGCGAGGCCCTCACTGAAATAGGGCAAGCTGCGCGTACCATCCGGGGCCATACGGTATTGGTACAGTGCGCCGGGTACCTGGGCGGCGACCCGCTCAAGCAATTCTTTATTCTTTCGAAGCCGCTCCTCGGTGTATTTGCGTTCCGTGGTGTCCCTGACAATGCAGAAAATCAGCTTTTCGCCCCTATAGAGGGCGCCATTGGTACTGACCTCTGCATCCGTAATAGTGCCGTCCTTGCGGCGGTGCCGGGTATCAAAATGCGCACTGGTATTATCAGCGGCCAGTAGCATTTCCTTGAGTTTCTGTTTGCTGAAATGGATATCCCAGTCCCACACGTGAAGGCGGCTCAACTCTTCGGGGGAATAGCCCAGCATGTCGACATAACGCTGGTTGGCCCGATACACACTGCCATCTCGCCTGAGTACCACCATGGCATCTCCGGATTGTTCGAACAGGACGGTCCAGAGTACAGTTTCTATCGTTTGGTCGTCTGTGGATGGTTTCATGCTCAGACCCTGTTCGTCCAAAATTCATTCCTGTAGAGCTCAAGTCTGCGTTGTCATTCGAGGATATACAATCAGTAAAGTACAAAGTACTTACCAGGAACAGAGCACTAAAGTCCGTTTTTTGGCCTGATTGTCCACACCCTGACACGTCTCGCGATGCGTAGCTTCTTGTTAGTGTTCTTAGTCTGGTACTCTGACTTTGCCATTCTTGGAGGATCCGGTGATGCAACTGCCCAGCTCTCTATTTATCTCGCACGGCGGTGGACCGTTACCGTTATTGGGAGATTCTGGACATGTTGAGATGGTGTCCTGCCTGCAGGGTATTGCGGCGACCATACCTAAACCCGACGCGCTTGTGGTTGTCAGCGCCCACTGGGAAGAAAAAATGCCAACGATTACGGCAGGGCGCTTTCCCACCTTGATATATGATTACTACGGATTTCCGCCGGAGTCTTACGATATCAGGTATCCCTGTGCTGGCGACCCTTCTCTGGCGGCTGACATTTATCGGATGCTGGGTAATTGGGGAATAGCAGCCCATCTGGATGAAGAGAGGGGTTTCGATCACGGTGTTTTCGTGCCCCTCAAAATTATGTATCCGGAGGCCGATGTGCCATGTGTTCAGCTGTCTCTGGTAAACAGTCTGGATGCTTCGCTTCACATCAATATTGGATCCGCACTCCAGGGACTGAAAAAGCAGAATGTATTGGTCATCGGTTCCGGTTTTTCCTTTCATAATCTGAAAGCCTTTTTCGCGCCCGATAGTGCCGAATCCCGACAACTCAATCACTCATTTGAAAAGTGGTTGTGCGATGTTTGTGGCGGTGATCAATATTTGGAAGAGGAGAGGCGAGATCTGTTGATTGGTTGGGAAAATGCCCCTGGTGCCCGATTTTGCCACCCGAGAGAAGAGCATCTTTTGCCACTTCACGTGTGCTATGGCCTCTCTCAAACCCGCTGTACAGAACGATTTGAACTCACTGTCATGAACAGGGCGTCGAGCATGTATCTATGGTGATCCGTCTTTTGACTGGATGTTACTGATAGCCAATTTTCTATTGCACGGCAAATTTGCCGATGGGCGGACTATTGGGCATATTACGACCCCCATCGACTGTTGAAGGAAATCGCGAGTGACGAGCAACCACAGTTTCTATTTATATGCCGCAGTGATGCTGCTGGCTGGTTTGGGTATCCCCGTCATGGCAGCATTGAACAGCGTGCTGGGCACAAAATTACAAAACCCGGCCTTGGCAACAACCATTCTTTTTGTGGTGGGTGGCGTGCTATCCATTGTTTACCTGCTTGCTTCTGGCAGCCTGCCAAAGTCTATGCCAGGCCATATCCCGGTTTATTACTATCTCGGTGGTGCCTTCGTCATTTTTTATATATTAACCATCACTTGGGTTGCGCCAAAATTTGGTGTGGGCAATGCCGTTTCATTCGTCTTGCTGGGGCAGGTTGTTTCGATGGCAGTCATTGATCATTTCAGGCTTTTAGGTGCGCCGTACAACCCGGTAAATCTGATCCGGTTTGTCGGTCTGGTCCTGATGGTAATTGGCGTTTTTCTTGCTGTTCGGCGTTAGCTGCAATAAGTGAGATCAGAGATTAAGTGGAGTCGGGTTAAACCTAACCTGTTTCTACTTGTGGCCAAGTGGGTTTATGGCCCACGATGTTGAATTAAATCGGTCACTTACATCGCTTTTGGAGTTTGCTAAATGCGTGTTTTTGCCAATCCGGTTGGTGCCGGCTCTCTCTGGTTCGACAACCTTGCCACGGCTGACGGAACCCCCGTCGCTTATGATCCCCAGGCGCGGGCTTTTCTGCCGATGCCACCGTTCTGTGCCAACCGAGACAAGATTGGCTGCAACTGGATAGCGCCGGACGAGGGGGCATTCTGTCGGTCCTGTGCCATGACGGCGCTGGCACCTGATCCTTCGATCCCTAATGCCATCCCCAACTGGGCACAGACCGAGGCGGCCAAGCGGTGGGCGCTGGATAATCTGGGGCGCTGGCATTGGTTTCGTCCGGAGGATCCGGGTGCGCGGCCGGTATTTCATATGCTCGCTGAAGGACCGACCCCTGTTGCGATGGGGCATGTTGAAGGTGTGGTGACGATTAGTGTGGCAGAGGTGGATCCCGTGCTGCTCACTACCCGTCGTGAAGCGCTGGAGGAGCCTTATCGCACCATGATAGGCCACATGCGCCACGAAATTGCCCACATGCTCTGGTGGCGGCTGAGTCTTCGCGAGGATTTTCTCGATGCATTCCGGGAGATGTTTGGCGATGAGCGGGTGGACTATGTCGGGGCGCTTCAATACCACTACGAGAATGGCCCTCCGCCGAATTGGAGACAGCACTACCTGACCAGTTACGCCTCCACTCATCCCCATGAAGATTGGGCAGAAACGGTGGCACACCTGCTGCATCTGACGGACATTGCCGACAGCTTCGTGGCCACCGGCCTGTCATCGCCGCAGATACCTCACACTGGCTGGGACCCGTATTCTGAGCCCGATGCCGAACGGCTGATCCAGATTGCGGCAGCGCTTACCGTGGGCGTCAATCACGTCAATCGTTCCATGGGTCTATCGGATATTTATCCGTTCGTGTTGTCGGACCACGCCCGTTACAAGCTGGCATTTGTTCATAACTGGCTGCGACGGGGTGCCCAGGGCCTTTGACTGCCGTTAGCGTGACAGGTCCGTGAGAAAGCGTGAGAAAGGGGTCGGAGTGAATAAATTTTAAATTTATTCACTCCGACCCCTTTGGTTCCTGAATATTAGGCAGAAACGGTGGCACACCTGTTGCACCTGACGGATATTGCCGACAGTTTCACCAACCTGCCTGGTGTGTGCTTGTTCAAAGGTCGCCAGTATTAACCCACGGACTTTTCGAGTGCCTGGTCGATGTCTGCCATCAGGTCGTCAACGTGTTCGATACCAATTGACAGTCGAACCATGTCGGCGCTGACACCGGCCGCTTTCAGTTCGTCGTCATTCAACTGGCGGTGGGTGGTCGATGCGGGTATGGCGGCACAGCTTTTTGCATCGCCGATGTTTACCAATCGCAATATCAACGCCAGGGCATCGTAGAAACGGGCCCCGGCTTCGCGGCCACCCTCGATGCCAAAGCTGAGGATCCCCGAGGCTTTACCCTTCATGTACTTTTGTGCCAGCGCGTGGTCTTTGTGGTTAGGCAAACCCGCATAGTTGACCCAGCTGACTCGAGGGTGCTGCTGCAGGTATTCGGCTATTTTCTGGGTGTTTTCGCACACGCGCTCGATCCGCAGTGCGAGAGTTTCCAGCCCCTGCAGCAGGTTCCAGGCGGCCTGAGCCGACAGAACCGCACCCATATTCCGAAGGGGTACAACCCGCGCCCGGGTAATAAAGGCGGCTTCCCCCACATCGCGGGTGTAGCTGACGCCGTGATAAGACACATCCGGCTCATTCAGCAGTGCAAAGCGCTTGGGCTGGTCAGCCCAGGGGAATGTGCCAGAATCAACGATTACACCACCCATCGTGGTGCCGTGCCCACCCATGTATTTGGTGGCTGAGTGCACGACAATGTCGGCACCCTGTTCAATCGGCCGCCACAGGAAGGGGGTGGCTACAGTGTTATCGACAACCAGCGGAATACCCGCAGCGTGAGCGATGTCAGCCAGACGTTTGATATCCACAACGCTGCCCGACGGATTGCCAATCGATTCGCAGTAAAGCACCTTGGTGCGGTCATCGATCAGGGCTTCAATACCGGCAAAATCGTCTTTGTCGGCAAAACGGGTTTCAATTCCCTGGCGGGGCAGGGTGTGGGCGAGCAGGTTGTAGGTGCCGCCATACAATTCACTGATCGAAACAAGGTTGTCGCCCGTTTCGCTGATTGTCTGAATGGCGTAGGTAATGGCCGCCATGCCGGAGGCGACTGCCAGGGCCCCGATGCCACCCTCGAGCGCTGCGATTCTCTGTTCGAGGACGGCGCAGGTCGGGTTCATAATGCGTGAGTAGATGTTGCCGGCAACTTTCAGGTCAAACAAATCCGCACCGTGTTGGGCATTGTCAAAGGAGAAAGAAGTTGTTTGATGAATGGGTACTGCAACCGCGTGCTGGTTGTCGGCCTCATAGCCGTGGTGCAAGGCAATGGTTTCGGGTTTCATGGATGAGTCCTTTTTCGCCGGATGAATGCATGTTAGCTCGGGTAAGCAGGATGACAAGCGAACACAAGCAATACACGGAATCGTTCATTATTATAGTGCCAGAGTCCGTGAGTGGTGTAGTCTGGGATTTTCTCGGTATTGCCGGGATAAAGGAAAAACTCCGATCAGGTATAACTTCCAACTTTTCCATACGTGTCTGAGACGTTAAGCAAATGGTCATAACCAGAGACAATGCCGGCAACTTCAGGATACGCAAAGCGGTGCAAGCCGACCTGCCTGTGCTTGTCGATTTCCTTGCCAGACTGGCACTTCACGTTGCAGGGGAACCACCTCACACCCTTAAGAAAGAGGAGCGAAAACGGCTGATGGCAACGCTGCGCTCGTCTCTTTCAGATCCGGGTAAGCTGCTTGTTGTGGCCGAGGCGGGCGATGCCAGGTTGGTGGGGATGGGCTATTTATACGTGTGGCGTAATCAGGGTATCTGGGAACAGTCTGGAGACATTGAGTGCAAGTCCGGCATTATTGATGATGTTTGGGTGGAGCCGAATTTTCGTAAACTTGGCGTTTCCAGTGCCATACTTCGGGAGTTGGTTGCATTTGCGGAGAGTCAGGGTATCGATGAGTTGATCCTCGAATACGCCGCTTCCAACAAGGAGGCAGCGGCGACCTGGAGTAAGCTGGGGTTCAAGCCTACGGGAGTCCGTGCTGCGGCCTTCACAACGGTCGTGCAGAGCGCTCTGGCAAAACGGCGATGAGCTCGTAATCTGTAAGCAGACAGTTTCGAACAGTCAAAGGGGAATTGGGTGATAGGCGATCGCAAGGTAGATGTCTTTTTTGACGAGGTGATGCTGGGCCATGACCCACAGGTGGATTTGCCTTTTATCCCCAGTCGGGTGGAAAAACATGTCAGAACCATCCTGCAAGAACTGGACTTTAAATGGAGCTATCCGGAACATCCCGGACGGCTGAGTGCGATCAAGACGTACCTTGACGAGAACCCGATTCAAGGCATCCATTTGACGTCGGGTGCCAGTGCCACATACAAGCAGCTGAGCCGCGTTCATACCACGTCATATCTCGATCATATTTTCTCCCTGGCAGGAAAAAGCGCCTGGCTGGATAGTGATACCACTGCTGTGTCACCCGACAGTATCAAGGCAGCCATCGCCGCAGCCGGTAATGCCATCGCAGCGGTGGAAAGCGTGGTCAATAAAAAGTCAAAAAGTGCCTTTGCGTTGGTTCGCCCCCCGGGTCATCACGCTGAGCCGGTCCGGGCCAGAGGTTTCTGTTTGCTGAATAATGTTGCAGTGGCGGCAGCCCATGCCCAGGCGAAGTTGAATTGTGAGCGAATCCTAATCGTTGACTGGGATGCACACCATGGCAATGGTACCCAGGAAATATTCTGGGCGGACCCCGATGTGCTGTTTTTCGATACCCACTGTGCCGCACCTTTTTATCCCGGTTCGGGCCATCTTGACGAAGTCGGTGCCGGACTCGGCGAAGGTTACACGATTAACGTACCGCTCCCTGAAGCTGCCGGTGACATTGCTATTGAGAAAGCTTTTCGTGAAATACTGCTCCCGGCCGTCGAGCGCTTTAAACCCGATCTGGTTCTGGTCTCGGCTGGCTTTGACCCGCATCACAATGATATGGCCATGAATATGACCTATAACGGTTTCAAGGTCCTCACGCGCATCGTTCAGGATATTGCCGACCAATACTGCGATGGCAGGCTGGCGCTTGTTCTGGAAGGCGGCTACAACCTGACATCGCTTTCCCGTGGGGTGCACGCTGTGCTGGAGGTGTTGGCGGGAGGTGATGTGCCAGAATTGCTGGAGTGTGGGGTGAAGGAAGTGACGGAAGCGGCGGAATTCCATCGCACGGCATTTATCGACGATGACTGAAATGAAAGCCGCGGCCAGGTACAACTTTCGAGGTAAAAAAGTCGTACCTGGCCGCAGTTTTTACAGCTCTTCCAGTGGCCCGAAGAATTCATAGCGAATGCGGTCGAGAGGAATTTTCAATTCATTGAGCGCACGATAACAGGCCTGCATAAAGGGTTTTGGCCCGAGGAAATACACGTCTATTTCCCCATGGGCAGGCAACAGTCCCGCCAGGCGTTCGCGATCAAAAAATCCGCTGTGCTGGTCTTTGTCCTGGGGCAGGGGGTCGCTGTAACAGTAGTAGCGGTGCAGGTTTTCGTAGTTGTGGGCCATTTCCTCAACCAGATCCTTGAATGCGTGGCAATCGCTGTTCAGGGCCCCATGCAGGAAATGTACCTGGCGGCCACTGTCCAATGCGGGCTGCAGCATGCTGACGGTGGGTGTGATACCGACGCCACCACTCAGTAATACCAGCGGCCGCTGGGCGTCGTTGAGAACAAAGTCGCCACAGGGTGCGGTCAGTTTGATGTGATCGTTGACGCTGAACTGATCGTGCAGATAGTTCGAGACCAGCCCGCCGGGTTCGCGCTTTACACTGATCCGGTAATACGGCTTGCCGGGGCTGTCCGACAGCGAATAATTACGGCGGACAGCCTGCCCGTCAATGTCGAGTATCAGGGTGATGTACTGACCGGGCTTGAAGCCGGCAATGGGTTTGCCGTCGGCCGGTTCAAAGTAGAATGATGTGATGACATCGCTTTCACGAATTTTTTTCACCAGCACGAAGCCGCGTTCACCGCGCCAGCCACCGGGTTTCTCCTGGTTGGCCTGATAAACCTGCTCTTCGGCGTTGATCAGTAGCTCTGCCAGTTGACCATAGGCTTCACCCCAGGCTGAGAGGACCTCTTCTGTGGCTGCATCGCCCAGTGTTTCCTTAATGGCTGCCAGCAGGCATTCGCCGACGATGGGGTAGTGCTCCGGCAGGATATTCAGCGAGACGTGCTTTTGCACAATGAGTCCTACGGCATCGCCGAGCACTTCCAGACGATCCAGGTTGCTGGCATAGGCGACCACGGCATTGGCCAGCGCCCGTGGCTGCGTACCTGTTGCCTGGTGGGCCTGGTTGAAATAGTCCCTGACGGCCGGGTAGCGGTCGAACATCAGCGGATAAAAGACCTCGGTGATTTGATTCACGTGCTCGCCCACGATGGGCAGGGTGGCATCAATAATGTCTCTGGACTGTTGTGAAAGCATAACGTACTCCATTCTCTGCTGTGAGTGCTGTTCGGATATAAAAAGCTGCTCAGGTACAAGAGATAAGGCATTTATTGTGCCAACATATAACACTATGAATGTTATAAAAATAATTTTTATGCTGTTAAAGTGATACCATTCGTAATGATGTTAAATAAACAATAATGGTGTATTTATGACAGCAAGTAATGTGCCTGAGGTCATGCTGGAGATTCTTGCGGACCTGTGCCGGGAAATGTCGCCTGAACAGCGCTATGCCCGCTTGCTGACGGCGCTGAATCAGGTCTTTCCCTGCGATGCTGCCGCCCTGTTGAAGTTGCAGGGCTCCACGTTGCAACCCATGGCGGTCAACGGGCTCAGCGAGGACGCGATGGGACGTACCTTCGTGGTGGATGAGCAGCCGCGGCTGGCGAAAATTTTATTGAGTCGCGAGCCGGTGCGATTCCTGGCGGATTCGGAATTATCCGATCCCTATGACGGGCTGATTGATGGCACCAGTGACAGCCTGCATGTGCATGACTGTCTCGGCGTGTCTCTCTACATCGATGACATTCCCTGGGGGGTTCTGACAATGGATGCTTTGCAGCCCGGCGTATTCGACGATATTGATACGCTGGCGCTGCGCACGTTCATTCGTCTCACTGAGGCAACCATCAGAATCATTAATCTGATTGGTGGACTACAGGCTCGCGCCGAGCGGGAACATCTTGTGGCGCAGGCCGTAGTGGCGGATCAGGGGCAGTCACAGCTGATTGGTGACAGCAAGGCGATGAAACTGCTTTACCAGGATATCAATGTGGTCGCGCGATCTGATCTGGCGGTGCTGATCACTGGAGAAACCGGTGTGGGCAAAGAGTTGGTGGCCCGTCATCTTCACCTCAGTTCGGCACGTGCGGACTTTCCGCTGGTGTATGTGAATTGCGCTGCATTGCCGGAAAATCTGGTGGAAAGCGAGCTGTTTGGCCATACCCAGGGGGCATTCTCCGGTGCGTCGCAGGCCCGTGCCGGTAAGTTTGAGCTGGCCCATGGCGGCACATTGTTTCTCGATGAGGTGGGCGAGTTGCCGCTGGCTGTCCAGCCAAAGCTTTTGCGCGCTCTGCAAAGTGGCGAAATACAGCGTCCGGGTAGCGATGCCGTCCACCGGGTGGATGTGAGAATTATCGCTGCCACCAATCGGGATCTGAGTCGTGAGGTGGCGACCGGCCATTTTCGCGCGGATCTGTATCACCGTTTGGGTGTTTACCCCATCCAGGTCCCGGCATTGCGCGAACGTCATCGCGATGTGCTGGTATTGGCCGGGCACTTTCTTGAGCTGAATCGGCGTCGTCTAGGCCTGCGGGGTATAAGGCTGGATAGCAGTGCGCGGGAAGCCCTGCTGCATTATGACTGGCCGGGCAATGTCCGGGAGCTGGAGCATCTGATCAGCCGGGCTGTGCTGCGGGCGCGGGCGCGTTTTCCACAGGAGGTTGGCTCGCGTAAATTGCTCAGCATCGGCCTGGAGGTGCTGGATCTGTCGGCGCCCGAAACCTGCTCAAGTCCCGCTGACGATCTAGCACTGACACCCTCTGATACTGTCAGCTCGCCGAACCTGCGGGAGGCCACTGCGAATTTCCAGCGGCGTCTGGTCAGTGATACATTGCACCGCTGTGATGGTAATCAGTCGCGGGCTGCGCGGGAGTTGGGACTGGACCGCGGCAATTTCAGCCGCCTGATTAAACGACTGGGAGTAAACGGCCAGCGGCTTTAGTGATAAGCTCTGGCTCAGCCAAAGACAACATCGCCAATGACTTAACCAGAGAAGCATCATGATGAAATGGGCCATTCTGTTCCTCGTTGTAGCATTCACACCTTACAGTGCGCTGGCCAACGATATTTGCGATTGCGAAGGTTCCAAAAAACCGGGCGGACCCTGCTATGCAGGCAAAGGCGGCCCAGCTTATGCCGGTCCCGGCGGGCCGGCCAACGCCGGTATTGGTGGGCCCTGTTATACCGGTAAAGGCGGCGCTCGCTACGAGGGGCCGGGCGGTCCGGCCTACAAAGGTTACGGCGGTGCCAGGTACGATGGTCTCGGTGGTCCGGCCTATAAAGGTTTGGGTGGCGCCTGCTATGCGGGAAAGGGTGGCCCCTGCAATCCGGCGAATAAAGGTGGCAAGCATTGCCCTGCAGTCTGTGAAGATTAGCAGTTGAGCACCTGCGATCTTTTGGTGAACTGACGTGAAACTTCAGCAATATCAGGTCGATGCGTTTACCGACCGAATTTTTGGCGGCAACCCCGCTGCGGTGGTGCCACTGGCTTCATGGCTGGACGACAGCCTGCTGCAGGCCATTGCAGAGGAGAACAACCTCTCCGAAACGGCTTTTTTTGTCCCTTCCCACAATGGCTTTTCGCTGCGCTGGTTTACTCCGCTGGCTGAAGTCGAGTTGTGTGGTCATGCCACATTGGCGGCAGCCCATGTGATTTTTGTGCACAGTGACTACCGGCAAAACCGGATCACTTTTACCACGCGCAGTGGTGAGCTGACAGTTGAGAGATCAGATGGTCAGCTGCAAATGGATTTTCCGGCCTGCGTGCCAAAACCCTGTGAACTACCTGATTTGCTCTACCAGGCCCTGGGACAAAAACCGGTTCAGTTATTGGCGGCTGATGACTATCTGGCGGTGTTCGATAACGAGTCAAAGGTCCGTGCTGTCAAACCTGACCAGGGTCTGCTCAGCAAGGTGGGATTGCGTGGTGTAATCATCACTGCGCCCGGTGATACCGTGGATTTTGTCAGCCGTTTCTTTGCGCCCAAATTGGGTATACCGGAGGATCCTGTGACCGGCTCTACGCACTGTGCGCTGGCACCTTTCTGGGCCGAAAGGTTTAGCAAGTCCATACTGACGGCGAAGCAGCTGTCTCGTCGTGGCGGTGATATCATCTGTGAAGTGCGTGGCGACAGGGTGAGATTAACGGGTTCAGCCGTCACTTTTATGGAAGCCGAAATCCACCTCTAGCAATCCTCTATTCGGCGTGGTTTTCGATGCAATTCTTTTCTTCAGCGTATATTCCGCTTAACTCTTTGTCCTTTATCTGTTTCCTTCACTTGTTGTTCTTGGCTGAAACTCCGTCGCGGTAACGGATGTAATCCCGGGCAGTCCGGCGGGGTGCCTCCAGCATGGGCAGATGACCAATATCGGGCATCATCTGAATCTCGCTGTTCGGCAGCAATGATTGCAGAGCGGCAGCACCGGCAGGGTGCAGGACCTGATCTTCGTCCCCCCAGACAATTAGTGCGGGCGTGTCGATTTTTTTGAACTGTGTTTCCAGCATGGGCGATGCGATGAATTGCCGCATGATCTCGCTGTGCAAGGCGAAATCGGCGGCGCTTCGTCGGGCCAGCATGTATTTCAGGGAGTAGGGCAAATAGGGAGGGTGTCTGGTTGTCACCTGCAGCAGCCGGTCAAAGTCACTGGCCGAACGCAACAACATGGGCAGTTCGCCAGTGGCGATATAGCGTTTCAGGATATCCGATTCGAAGGCGGGCTGGGTGCCGGCAGCATCCAGGAGCCACAGGCTGGCAACCCGTTCGGGCTGCTCAGCGGCAAATTGACAGGCAATAAAGCCGCCCATGGAGTTGCCCCCCAGATGAATCCGCTTGAGGCCGAGCACATTCAGAAACTCGCACAGGCTTTTTGCCTGATCGGTGACCTGATAGCTGGCATCCGGGTCCCGACTGGCGTCACCAAAGCCCGGCAGGTCCGGGATGATCAGGCGATAATGGGGGGAGAGGAAACGTGCGATGCGGGTGAAGTTGTCCTTGTCACCGCCAAAGCCGTGAATCAGTACCAGCGGCTCACCGCAACCACCCTCCAGGTAGGGCATAGTGGCACCGGGAATGGTGGCTATTTTGCTGTCGAGGCATGAACGCCAGCGTTCCAGGCCAATACCGGTCTTTGCTGCCTGACGGGGAAATACCCGGTTCAATATGACCCAGGCAATAACCAGGGCAAAGATCGCGAGCAGAAAGGCAAAGATCGGATTCATTGGTGAATCATCTCAACGGCTTTGTGGGAATGGACTGTATTCATCTGGCGGTAAACTCCAGTAATTGGTCGTTAATCGGGTCGCTGAGCAGCATGGCCCGATCAGCTTCAAGGCTATGTGACACTTGCCACGGAGCATGTCTGCCCTGACGTGGGAGTTGATCTTTGCCCCGCAGAATATAGCCCGAACTCAATACGTTCATTACATTCTCTTCGGTTGCTTCGTTGTCGGGTGCACGGGGTGTGACAGTGGTGATGTTGTTGCTCTCCATGTATTGAAGCAGGCGGCAGATGTAACGGGATGCGATATCTGACTTGAGTGTCCACGAGGCGTTGGTATAGCCGAGGATAAAGGCCATATTGGGCAAATTTTGCAGAAGAACGGATTTGTAACTGAGCAGACTGTTTGCCGGTATTGTCCTGTTGTCGATGCTCAGGGTCGTGCCGCCAAAGGTCTGTAACTGTAAACCGGTAGCGGTAATCACGATATCTGCATCTAGCGACTGCCCGGATTTGAGTTGAATGCCCCGTTCGGTAAAGTGGTCTATCTGATCGGTTATTATGCGGGCTTTACCGGATTTGATGGCTTTGAAAAGGTCCCCGCCGGGCACTACGCAAAGTCGTTCCTGCCAGGGTGGATAATGTGGCGTGAAGTGGCGCATGTCAGCACTTTTACCCAGGGATTTTTTGACTTTCCACAGCAGGTATTTGCGCATTTTTTCGGGCCAGCGAATGGCACTTTTGTACAGCAGGCGTTGGAGAAAGGTGTTGGCAGAGCGCAGGGTGTGGTACAGCCACTGCTGTGGGAGTATTTTTTCGAGCAGCTTGATCAGATTGTCGTAGCGGGGGGTGCTGAGATAGTAGCTCGGCGACCGCTGCAGCAGGGTGATCTGGGCGACATCTTGGGCCATTGCCGGCACGATGGTGGCTGCGGTGGCCCCGCTGCCGATAACCACCACTTTTTTGTCGCGATAATTCAGGGATTCCGGCCAGAACTGGGGATGGATACACATTCCCTTGAATGACTCGATGCCGGGAAATTCCGGTGAATAGCCCGCATCGTAATTGTAGTAACCGGCGCAACTGATCAGGAAGTGGCAGCGGTAGCTTGCGATGTCACCGGTGGTTTCATTGAGCGCCGTGACTGTCCACTGAGATCGGCTGCTGGACCAGTCGGCGGCGGTGACTTTCAGACCAAAGTGGATGTGTTGATCAACGCCGTATTGCTTGGCTGTGCGGCTGATGTAGTCGCGGATCACTGAACCTTCGGCGAGAATTTCCGGCCTCATCCACGGCTGAAAGTCGTAGCCCATGGTGAACATGTCCGAGTCAGAGCGCACGCCGGGATAGCGAAACAGATCCCAGGTGCCGCCAATTGCATCGCGGCGTTCCAGAAGCATAATACGCCTGTTCGGTAACTGTCGGGCCAGATGGCAGGCCATGCCGATACCGGACAGTCCGGCACCGATAATCAATACATCGACGTCTTGCTTTGGCACAGGGGCTCTCTCTGCGGGCCGGGCGCTGTTCCGGTCATAAAATTACATGGCCATTCCACAATATTTTCGAATGACCTCAACATCGTTCCGGATGTCGACTGCATGTTGGTCGGTTGCCAGCCTCAGGACGAAAATTTCTTCATGATGTCGACGGGCAGTGGAAACACGATTGTGGAACTCTTGTCACCGGCAATTTCCACCAGGGTTTGCAGGTAACGCAATTGAATAGCGGATTCCTCTGTGGCCAGTATTTTTGACGCTTCTGCCAGTTTCTCTGCCGCTTCGGCCTCACCCATGGCGTGAATGACTTTTGCACGACGCTCTCTTTCGGCTTCCGCCTGTTTGGCGATGGCGCGGATCATGGATTCGTTCAGATCAACGTGCTTGATTTCCACGTTGGCCACTTTGACACCCCAAGCCTCGGTCTGTTTATCGAGAATGGTCTGCACGTCGGCATTGAGGCGGTCGCGTTCTGCCAGCATGTCATCGAGCTCGTGCTGCCCCAGCACCGAACGAAGGGTGGTCTGCGACAGTTGACTGGTGGCTTCGAGGTAATTTTCCACCTGGATGATGGCCCGCTCGGGGTCCATGACCCGGAGATAAATGACCGCATTGACCTGGACAGAGACATTGTCTCTGGATATGACGTCCTGGGTCGGCACATCCATCACCAGCGTGCGTAAATCCACCCGTACCATCTGTTGCAACACGGGGATGATGATGATCAAACCGGGGCCCTTCACCTTGTAGAAACGGCCCAGCATAAACACCACGCCGCGTTCATATTCCCGCAAAATACGGAACATGGAGGCCAGTAATACGACCACCAATACCAGCAGTATCCCGAAAAATGTTTGCATCTCGAACATCAGTATTCTCCTTCAGTGGGTTTGCTGACCACAGCGGTCAGCCCGTCAATAGCCGTTACCCTTACCTGTTCATTCAATTGCAGGGGTGATTCTGACCGGGCATGCCAGAGTTCTCCCTCGAGCCAAACCCAGGCATTTACACCGTCGACCCGTCCCACCGTTGCCATGCTTCCGATCAGATGCTCCGTGCCGGTGACTACTTTGCGATGTCGTGCCTTAACCAGCATGCTCAGGGCAAACACTAACAGGCCGAGACTGAACACTGTCAATGCAATGATCATCGGTAGGGCAATCTGGTAGGCAGGTAAGTTGGTGTCCATCAACATGATCGAGCCGGTCAAAAAGGTGATCGCTCCACTGATTCCCATGAGACCGAAACTGGGGGCAAAAGCCTCTGCTGTCATCAGGGCGATGCCCAGCAGGATCAAGCCCATCCCCGCATAGCTGATTGGTAGCATTTGCAGGGCATACATGGCAATCAGCAGACTGGCTGCTCCGACAATACCCGGCAGGCCAATACCCGGGTTGTAGAACTCAATAATCAGGCCATAGATGCCGACCATGAGTAGGATGTAGGCGATATTGGGGTTGGTGATAACTGCCAGGAATTCGCTGTGCCAGTCCACTGACTGGTAGTGGACGGTTTCCCCGGCAGTGGACAGCGTCACGGATTTTTTATCCAGCGTCACTTGACGGTCATCCAGTTGCGTCAGCAGATTTTCCATGGAGTCTGCAACCAACTCGATAACGCCCTGTCCAAGGGCATCGTTTGCCGAGAGACTGACCCCTTCACGCACTGCGCGTTCCGCCCAGTCACCGTTGCGGCTTCTGAGTTGTGCCAGACTGCGGATATAGGCCACGGCATCATTCACCACCTTTCGCTCCATGGCATCGCCTGCCGGGGCAGCTTCTGTGTTTTCCTTGCTTTCTCCCCCGGATTTGCCATCTTTGGCATCATCTTTACCCGGCATGCTTGGCAATCCCGGTGATCCACCGCCCAACTGAACTGGCGTTGCTGCCCCGAGATTGGTGCCGGGAGCCATGGCTGCCAGATGTGTGGCGTACAACAGGTAGGTGCCAGCACTGGCGGCCCTTGCTCCACTGGGAGACACATAACCAATGACTGGCAGAGGAGAAGCCAGGATGACCTTGATCATCTCCCGCATGGCCATATCCAGGCCACCCGGCGTATCAATACGCAGTACAATCATGCCGGCCTCAGCTGTGATGGCTTTCTCCATAGACCGTTCCATATGGTCAGCTGTTGCTGGTCCTATGGCTCCTTCGATATCAATAACCCATACCTCTGCCCGGAGAACTGCAGAGAAGAGCAAAAGGCATATCAGCAGACAACTGCGAGGGAGGTAACTCGTGCAACATGACAAAAGTTTCATGCTGCCAGTATAGAACAGACAATCGGCACTGTTCATGTTTAACGGGCCTGATTGCCAGGTAAGCAGCGCTGCCAATTGTCTTTGCCGGCGGTTAGACTGAGTCAATAGGGCGTAACCAGATGAACATGCCCGGATGATGTGAAAACGCAGAAAAGAGCATTAATGAGGACTTTTGTTGGAAAGGACGTGATTGCTACTGGTGTAATTGCCGGGTTGGGGGAAGCCGCTACCTTGAAATTTACCCGTGAAGGGGCAGGTTTTGTGAGCGGTGCTTACCGGTAGACGGTGGTGTTACCACGCGCTTTAAATTAACGAAACTCTATTAGTATTAGTGCAAAATTTTATTGGCTGTCGAATAGACGGCAGTGGTCAGCCAAAACTGAAAAGTTGTTATCACACTCTGAACAGGTTGTTTTTATGAAAATGGTATTTCGCAAAATCTTCTGGCCTATCCTACGTGTTTTCGAGCGCAATGCGCCTGCGCAGGGCTATCGTCCCCTGAATCGAAAAATCCTGCTTTTTGTGGGCATTCTTTTTTTGATGCTGACCGGCATATCCCTCTATTTTGTGATTGCAGCAGCAGTCATGGGTGGGCTGATTCCTGTAATAGGCTTTTTGGTTGCTGGCACTGTTTGTCTTGTGGTTGCCCTGCTGGGCAGCGATGGGGCCGTGGTGAAAATCTGGGGAAGCAGGTAGGTCTATTGAAAGAGTGACAGCCATAAAAAAAGGGGCTGAATGCCCCTTTTTTTATGGTATTTGAACAATGTTACATCAGATTTTCTGGCCTTTCGGAAGGTTTTCATAGACCTCGTCATCGGGCGTGGCATTCAGGATTGCCTTGAAATAGCTGCTGGGCAGTTTGATCTGGTAAGTGCGATTGCCTGTGATGGTGAGATCCATTCCCATATTGGCGCTGTCAAAGAAATTGATAAATGAGATCGGCAGGGCGATTCGCTCTTCGTAGCGGCAATTGGCTGCCTCGCAGACATTTTCATCTTTCGACATGGGTACCAGGCGAAGCTCGCCATCCTTGGTGGTCGCCTTGTTATAGGAGCGCCAGCCTTCATCATTGTACTGAGCTGTGACGTAGAGAATGTACTGGTCTTCACCTTCAAGGTCTACAGCGCGCACCAAGTAGATCTCGGAAAAATTCTCGGACAGCTTTTTTTCCGAGAGGGCAAAGTTCGGTCCGTAGGTGATTTCACCGTTCACGGGATCCATTTTGTATTCGATCAGGGTGCTGATTTCCTCCGGGGACTGCCAATTGATTTTGGCTTCTTTGGAAGATTCCTGGGAGACAGGTTCACTGTTTGAGCCGGCGTGTACCTGCAGGGAAGCCAGTGCCAGCAGGGCAAGGATCTGTGGAATTATTTTCATGTGTGACTCCATGGTATTGATGAGTACTTGACGCGTTGATTTTTTAGTGGTCGGTATGCTTGCGCTTTTGCCCATGCATTTCAACCTGTTTATTACTGTAAAACGTTTCAGCATGGTCTTTATGGCCGTTCTGCTAGTCGTACGATTAAGCACGTTTGTTATCGACGCATTGGCAACTATGATTACTTCAGCTATCGATGGTTCCTGAACAGGGCTATTTTCATTGCGGCTGGTGCAAGAACTTTTCGTGGATAATTATTACGTGGGGGATGGCTATCTGGATCAGCGAAAACCGAGCAGTGTCCGAGTGGGCTCTGTTTTTTCAGGATTGCCGTGTTCTCAATGAATAGTGCCAACTATGCTAAGATGCGGGGTTTGCGATTGATGAATACAGCCTGTTATGAGCCAAGCGACACCCTATATCGTTCGAACCTTTCCAGTGGGGCCGTTGCAGTGTAACTGCACGGTCATAGGTGACCCGGCCACCCGTCGGGCTCTGGTGATTGATCCCGGTGGCAATGCCGCAGATATTCAGGCCATTCTGGCAGAACTGCAATTGGTGGTTGTGGCAATTATTCATACCCACGCGCATCTGGATCATATTCTCGCCGCCGGTGAGATCAAAAAGACCACTGGTGCACCCATTTATCTGCACCGTCAGGACATGTTTCTGTGGCGTGGTGTCGCGGAACAATGTGCCATGTTTGGCGTGCCGCTGGTGACTCTTCCCGATCCTGATCATTATTTTGAGGATGACCATGATCTGGGATGTTGTGGCGGGGTGGCAATGCATACGCCGGGGCACACACCGGGTTCTACCAGTTTCTGGTTCGAGCCGGCCGCTTTGTTGATCGCCGGAGATACCCTGTTTCGCAGTGGTATCGGCCGCACCGATTTGCCCGGTGGCAATCACGGTCAGATCGTCAAATCCATTCGCGAGCGGCTCTATACCCTGGATGACAATGTGGCCGTGGTCACCGGGCACGGGCCGGGTACCACGATTGGTGATGAGAAGTACAACAACAGGTTCGTGCGGGCCTGAATGCCCGCTTCCCCCAACAGAGACGGAGTGCTTATGAAGCAACAGATACTGGCGATGCTGGAGTTGCAGAATGCGATGAATAGCAGGGTGAATGAGAACTGGGCCGAGCAGCATTTTGCATGGTATCGGGCGATATGGGTGGAATGTGCCGAATTGCTTGATCACTATGGTTGGAAGTGGTGGAAAAAACAGACGCCGGATGCAAACCAGGTAAAACTGGAGCTGGTGGATATCTGGCATTTCGGCCTCAGTATTCTGCTGCTGGAATCCCGGAACCACCATGGAGATATAGCCCGGTTGGTGGAGCGGCAGCTGGCGAATGCCAAGCCTTCCGGTGATTTTCGTGAAGACCTCGAGGCATTTACCCTGAGCACCCTGCAAACTAAAAAGTTTGATGTGGCCGGGTTCGGTGCCTTGATGGCGGGGGTAGGGTTGAGTTTTGATGAGCTTTACACCCGCTATGTCGGTAAAAATGTGCTGAACTTTTTTCGCCAGGACCACGGTTACCAGGATGGTAGCTACCGCAAGCAGTGGGGGAACAAGGAAGATAACGAACACTTGGTGGAAGCGGTTGCGGAACTTGATCATCGTTGCCCTGAATTCAAGGATGATCTCTATCAGGCCCTGCAGAACCGCTATGCCGACAGCGCCTGACCCGTTTGGGCGTCTGTGCTAAAACCGATAGAATGGCCTCTTCTCTGAGTGGTTCCACAACCCAAAAAACTGTTACAAGACAATCATGATTGATTTCGATACTCGCAAACAGCGACTGGAATTCAACAAGCTGCAAAAACGCCTACGCCGCAATGTGGGCAAGGCCATTGCCGACTTCAATATGATTGAAGAGGGTGACAAGGTGATGGTCTGCCTGTCCGGCGGAAAAGATTCCTACGGTATGCTGGATATTTTGCTCGGCCTGCAGAAAACCGCACCGGTCAGCTTTGAGCTGGTCGCCGTCAATCTCGACCAGAAACAACCCGGCTTTCCGCCTGAGGTGTTGCCCCGTTATTTGACCGAACTGGGGGTTCCCTTTCATATTCTGGAAAAGGACACCTACAGTGTTGTCACCGAGTTGATTCCTGAGGGCAAGACCTACTGCAGTCTTTGTTCGCGTTTACGGCGGGGGACCTTGTACGGCTTTGCCGAGCAGATCGGTGCCACCAGGATTGCCCTTGGCCACCATCGCGATGACATGATTGAAACCCTGTTTCTGAATATGTTCTACGGTGGAAAACTGAAGTCCATGCCGCCAAAACTACTCAGCGATGACAAGCAGAATATGGTGATACGCCCACTTGCCTACTGCAAGGAAAGCGACCTGGAGCGCTATGCCATAGCCAAGCAGTTCCCGATTATTCCCTGTAATCTGTGCGGTTCTCAGGATGGCTTGCAGCGCAAGGTCATCAAGGACATGTTGCAAACTTGGGAGAAAGAGCATCCCGGACGTCTGGAAACGATTTTTAGTGCCATTCAGTCCGTTGAGCCATCACAGCTGGCCGATGTCTCCCTGTTTGATTTCGCGGATTTAAAGCTGGATCGGTCGCCGCGCATCGGGGCGGTCAATCTCTGGGATGCCGACAGCGATGCTGTCCGCGAGCCCGCCTGATGCGCTACGGCTTTCGGTGCCGGAGTGATCACCCTATAATCATTCCTTTCAGCAAGGCGGATACTGCCCCATGAGTTATCAGGTTCTGGCCCGCAAGTGGCGCCCTCGCAATTTTAGCGAGATGGTTGGGCAGGAGCATGTGTTGCGGGCCCTGATCAATGCCCTCGATAACAACCGGCTGCACCATGCCTATCTGTTTACCGGTACCCGGGGTGTGGGGAAAACCACTATTGCCCGTATTCTGGCCAAATGCCTCAATTGTGATACGGGCATCAGCTCTAAGCCCTGTGGTACATGCAGTGCCTGTGTGTCGATCGCAGAGAATCGATTCGTTGATCTGATAGAAGTGGATGCGGCTTCCCGTACCAAGGTCGAGGACACCCGGGAGCTGCTGGACAACGTTCAATACGCACCGACGGCGGGGCGCTTTAAAGTCTACCTGATCGACGAGGTGCATATGCTCTCGGGTCACAGCTTTAACGCACTGCTGAAAACCCTTGAAGAACCACCACCTCACGTGAAATTTTTGCTGGCCACCACGGATCCGCAAAAACTGCCGGTGACAATTCTGTCGCGCTGCCTGCAATTCAACCTCAAACACCTGAGTCCTGAACGAATTGTGGAGCATCTGCAGTTTGTATTGGGTGAGGAAAAGGTCCCTTGCGAAGAGGCCGGTCTCTGGGCTCTGGCCCGCTCTGCCGACGGCAGTATGCGCGACGCCCTGAGTCTAACTGATCAGGCCATTGCTCACGGTGGTGGCAAAATCACCGAGGCGGAAGTCTATGACATGCTTGGTGCCATTGACCTTGGGGCCATCGCCGATATTGCCAGAGCGCTGGCTAACCGGGATGCGGTGGATGTCCTGGCGGTGGTAGGGCGTATGGCGGAGCATGCTCCGGATTTTGGTGCCGCATTGGCCGATCTGCTTTCAGTCTGGCACCGGGTTGCCATCGCGCAAACCGTTCCCGATGCACTGGACAATCGACATGGTGATGACCCATTGGTGCGCGAGTTGGCAAAAGCACTCAGTCCCGAAGATGTTCAGTTGTTTTACCAGATAGCCCTGTTGGGGCGACGGGATCTGCCACTGGCACCGGAACCCCGAATCGGCTTTGAAATGGCTCTGCTGAGAATGCTGGCATTTCAGCCGGTGGCAGACAGTGCTGTACAACCCCCCCCGGTACAAGCGGGTGACCCTGCTGTGTCCGTCCCTCCGACCGCAGAGGGGGCGGAGGAGTCGCCAAAAAAGTCCCTATCCAGTGATCGCGACAGCACGCTGTCAGCAACTGTGCGGGCGGATTCTCTAGAAACATTCAAGCCGGCTCTGGATCGATCATCAGTTGAATCGGTCCCCGAGATGGAGGTGGTTTCCGCCATTGCCGATGAGGTGTCGGAAACGCTGTCGGTTAACCCGGCACCACTGGATATCACTCCCAAGCCATCAACTGGAGATGATATGGCGGTAACGTCCATTGAGCCGGCGCCTTGGGTTGAGTCGGAGACGCTGGCCTCATTTTCCCGTCAGGCCCGATATCAGACGGCTGTTGAGAGCAACACTGTTGAGAATAAAACGGAGGCCGTATCGAGCGAGCAGTCAGGGGTAACTTGTGATTTGACGTCGGCGGTGCAGAAGGAAGAGGTGGTGCCTGAGGTTGCTGAACGCGCGAATCCTTTAATAGCCGTGAACCCGGTGCCGTTGGCTGAGGCGGTACCGGACCGCTGGATTGAAATTTACCAGGGACTTCAGGTGGCTGGTTTGTTGCAAAATATTGCCGCCAATTTGTGCCTGGTGGATGCCGATGGTCCAACGTTACACTTTGTGCTGGATATCGCCAGTAGTTCGCTGTATGAGGAATCGCATCAACAGCGCCTCGCCGATGTCCTCACAGAATACTTTGGCGAGCCAGTGACCGTGCAGATTGAAGTAGGTGCAGTCGCTACTGAAACCCCTTTGGCCCGCACTGAAAGACTGCGCCGTGAGCGCCAGTCGCAGGCGGTGGAGCAGCTGCGGCTGGATCCCAATGTTCGGCGAATCACCGAGCTGTTTAATGGCATTTTGCTGGAAAATACAATTAAACCAATAGATTAATTAATATCGGTAACTATATGAATATAAATGAATTGATGAAGCAAGCTCAAGACATGCAAACAAAGATGCAGCAACTGCAGGCCGAGGCGGCCAAAACAGAGGTCACCGGGGAAGCGGGTGCCGGTCTGGTACAGGTGGTGATGAATGGTCGCCACGATGTGCGCAAGGTCAATCTGGATCCATCCCTGCTCACTGAAGAAAAAGGCTTCCTGGAAGATCTGCTGGCAGCGGCTGTCAACGATGCCGTCAGAAAGGTCGAGGAAGACCAGCGCAAACAGATGGAAAAACTCACCGGTGGCATGCAGATGCCGCCGGGTTTCCAGATGCCTTTTTGAGCCGTTGCTCAGATAGCAAGACAGGGCGCGCCTTGATGAAGGGTGTGTTCGAATGATTCCCGAGAGATTGGAAACAGACTGTGTTCAGCCCTTTGATAGACGAATTGATTGATGCCTTGCGCTGTCTGCCCGGTGTTGGCCCAAAGTCCGCCCAGCGAATGGCGCTGCAGCTGCTGGAGCGCAACCGCGATGGCGCCGTTCGTCTTTCCAGTGCGCTGAATCAGGCTGCTGAGCACGTGCGGCGTTGCCGGATGTGCCGGACGTTGACGGAAGCCGACCTGTGTGAAATATGCAGTAACGGGCGTCGCGACATCCATCAGTTATGCGTGGTGGAAACACCGGCCGATATGTTTGCTATTGAGCACAGTGGCAGCTATCGGGGGCGTTATTTTGTCCTGCTGGGCCATCTTTCGCCGATTGATGGTATTGGGCCGGATGCCATCGGTGTCGATCATCTGATGTCCCGGTTGGCCGAAGAAGAGATCAATGAGTTGATTCTGGCCACGAATCTCACCGTCGAGGGCGAAACCACGGCCCATTACATCAGTGAAAGAGCCAGAATGCTCAATGTGACCGTGAGTCGTATCGCCCACGGGGTGCCAATGGGTGGCGAGCTTGAATATGTGGATGGCGGAACTCTGTCCCATGCCTTTACCAGCCGCAAACAACTATAGTGGGTCTGCCAATTCATGCCGCAGATTTCTTAATGACCTTTGTAACGGGAAGCACTGATGTCTGAACAAATGCCGTCACCGATTCTGGTGGCTGACAGTGCCGCTTTGAGCCACTGCGTCGAAGTGCTGCATGAATCCGATGTGCTGGCCGTTGACACCGAGTTTATGCGAACCGATACGTTTTACCCGATACTGGGTTTGATCCAGATATTTGACGGGCAGCAATGCTGGCTTATTGATCCCGTGGCACTGGATTCACTCGATGAGCTGGGCAGCGTTTTTAAAAACCCGGCAATTATCAAGGTATTCCACTCCTGTTCTGAGGATCTGGAGGTGCTGCAGCATGTGATGGGTACTCTGCCTCAACCGCTGTTTGATACCCAGATTGCGGCGGCATTGTCCGGTTTCGGGTTCTCCCGGGGCTATGCCGCTTTGGTGGATGACCTGTTGGGTCATCACGTGCCCAAGGGCGAGACCCGCTCAGACTGGCTGCAGCGGCCTCTCAGTGAGGCGCAACTGGGTTATGCGGCGTCCGATGTCTATTTCCTGCTGCCTGTTTATCATTTGTTGGTGGCGGCGCTGGAAAAACTCGATCGGACGGCATGGATGGACGAGGAAATGACGACATTGGTCGATCGTTCGCTTCAGACCGATGACACGGCAGACTATTATCGCAAGGTTAAGGGTGCCTGGAAGTTGGAAGCGAAAGCACTGCAGGTATTGCAGGCAATTTGCCAGTGGCGGGAAGTCGAGGCGCGGCAGCGCAATCGTCCGCGCAACCGCCTGATAGCTGATCGGACCCTGCTGGATATCGCCATCGCGCAACCGGCCAACAAGCAGTCACTGGCCGGTATCGAAGGCATTTTCCCGGGTTTTTTACGCCGTTATGGTGACGATCTTCTGTCACTGATTCATCGGGCGCAGAGCGATCATGTATCAAATCCCAGGCCGTTGCCGCCGCTGGATGCGCCTTTGCCAAAAGCGGCCCGGGATATGGCGAAGGAACTTAAGGCGGTGGCCAGCGAATGCGCAGAATCCCGGAACCTGTCGGTTGAAATGCTGGTCAGAAAGCGCGATATCGAAGAGTTGGTGCGTTCGGCGGTCGATACCGGCAAGCCCGTCCTCTCCGCTGCATTGCGGGAAGGCTGGCGCTATGACCTGATCGGACAGGTGCTTCTTGCTGAAGTCTGTCGTCTTTTGTCATCCAGGGCGAGTATCGTCAATGAGTAAACAAATCTGCAAAATCTATCGCAGCTCGAAAAATGAAGCCATGTATCTCTATGTCGATCATCAGGAGGATCTGGACCGAATCCCTGAGCCGTTGTTACAGCGATTCGGCAAACCCAAACTGGCAATGACCCTGGCACTGTCTTTGGATAAAAAGCTGGCCAGAGCCGATGTCGCCAAGGTGCTCGAAGCGATCAGAGAGCAGGGTTATTACCTGCAGTTGCCACCAAGTCCCGAGGCGTATATGCAGGAATTGCGTAATAAAAACGATAAGCTTTAAAGGGTAAGTGATTGAGTAAAAAACCTTTTTGGGAAGAAAAATCTCTGGCAGAAATGAGTCGCGATGAATGGGAGCAGCTCTGTGATGGTTGCGCCCGGTGTTGTCTGCACAAGCTCGAAGATGAGGAGAATGGCGATATCTTTTATACGGATGTTGCCTGTCAGTTGCTCGACCAGACCAGCTGCCGTTGCGTCGATTACCGGCATCGGTTGGCAAAAGTGCCGGATTGTCTGGCCCTGTCACCCGAAAAAATAGATCAATTCCACTGGTTGCCAGATACCTGCGCTTATCGCCTACTGGCTGCTGGCCGCCGATTGAAAGCCTGGCATCCGCTGGTTTCCGGCGATCCTGAATCAGTACACCGGGCAGGCATTTCAGTCCGGGGCAGGGTGGTTGAAGAATTTTCCGTAGCAGAGCAGGATATGGAGGACCATGTGATCCACTGGGTGAGCAGTTGATCCGGTTTTCTTGAGTTCTCTTTGACATCTTCTGCCAACTGGTTTTTAGTGGCGGCCTCTGCTTTTCAGAGGGTGAGTCAAAACATCTCGGGCAATCATCACCATTAGGTTATACTCGCCGGTCACGGATTGAATAACGGACGTATCAAAGGGAAAGGAGCGTATTTATGTATTCAGACGAAAACTATCTTTGGGGACTGGTCGCCTATTATGTCGGTAGTGGGCTGGTGTTGCTGTTTTTATGGCGGTTCCGCGAGCTGTTACCCGGTAGGCATTTTCGCAATGTGCTGCTGCTGTTGATCAGTGCCACTTTACTGGTGCCTATCAAGGCCTACCCCGACCTCCACTATCTGGCCCCGGCCTGGTTTGTCAGCTTGTATGAGGGGCTAACGAGTGCTTCGGATCAGGGTTATTTGCGTGGCGCGCTGCCCATCTTCGTCTGCTTTTTTGCAGCATTGCTGGTTTATACTGGTGGGCAGCTGATTGCCGGTCAGTTTGTTCGATCCTCCAGGACTGCAGACCACGAAGTGAATTCCTAGAGAGTCAAAGCGACTTCAAGTGTTTCCAGCTGCTCGGCCAGTTCCAGCCATTGAATTTCAACTGCCTCTCGCTGCTGTTTGAGCTGACTCTGTTCAAACAGCAGTGACTGCAGCGCCTCTTTGTGCTCGGGTTGATAAATTGCCGGGTCGGCAAGACGATTTTCAACATCATTGACCGCCACATCCAGCTTGTTCATGCGCATTTCTGCTTCACTCAGGGCCTTCTTGAGCGGACGCAGCTGTTGCCGGATTTCAGCCCCTTCACGGCGTTGCTGTTTGCGCTGTATAGCAGGCCCGGGTGCGGAGGATGTTTGTTCGCCTTTGTCGCGCAAATGTGACAGTAGCCAGTGGGTGTAGCTGTCGAGGTCGCCAGCAAAAGGCGCCACTTCCTCAGCGTTTACCAGCAATAGGTCATCAACGGTATTCCGGATCAAATGCCGATCATGGGAAATCAGTACCACAGCACCGGCAAAGTCCTGTAACGCCATGGTCAGCGCATGGCGCATTTCGAGATCCAGGTGGTTGGTGGGTTCGTCGAGTAACAGCAGGTTGGGCTTTAGCCAGACGATGATCGCCAGAGCCAGTCGTGCCTTTTCACCACCTGAGAAATGCTCGATCACATCCAGTGCCATGTCGCCACGGAAATCAAAGCGACCCAGAAAATTGCGCATGCTTTGTTCAGTGGCGCTCGGCGTCAGTCGCTGTAAATGCAGCAGGGGACTGGCGGATATATCGAGAGCATCGAGTTGGTGTTGGGTGAAATAGCCGATGGAGAGGTGTTCCCCCGCAACGCGCTCACCACCGAGAGGCCGTAAATCACCGGCCAGGGTTTTAATCAGCGTCGATTTGCCGGCGCCGTTGGCGCCGAGCAGTGCGATTCGGCTACCCGGATGCAAGGTCAGGTTGACTTCGCTGAGGATAGGTTTGTCGGGATAACCCGCCACAGTTTTACTGAGTGATAGCAGCGGATCGCTGATTCGTTCCGGTGGGAAAAATTCAAAGTCGAACGGTGAATCAATATGCGCGGGCGCGACGGTTGCCATTCGCTCCAGTTCCTTCAGGCGGCTCTGGGCCTGTCGGGCCTTGGTGGCCTGAGCCCTGAAGCGAGCGACGAATCGATTGATTTCTCCGATACGGCGTTGCTGCTTTTCATAAACAGCCTGCTGTTGGGTGAGTCGCTCGCTGCGCTGGCGCTCAAATGCCGAGTAGTTGCCGCGGTAGCTGAGCAGGCTGGCGTGTTCGATATGAAAAATTTCTTCGCAGACGTTGTCGATAAAATCCCGATCGTGGGAAATCAACAAAACGGTACCCGGGTAATTCTGCAGCCATCGTTCCAACCAGAGAGTCGTATCCATATCCAGGTGGTTGGTAGGCTCGTCTAGCATCAGAAAATCGGATGGGCACATCAATGCTCTGGCCAGATTCAGGCGAATCCGCCAGCCACCTGAAAAACGGCTCACTGGGGAAGCTCTTTCCTCTGCAGAAAAGCCCAGCCCCTCCAGCAATTGTTCCGCCCGTAGCGGAGCGGTATAACCATCGATCTCGTCCAGTGCCTGATGCAGGTTGGCCAGCCGGTCGTTGGCCTGATCGGTTTCGGCCCGGGCGATGTCTGCCTCCAGCTTGCGCAGGGTCTCGTCACCATCAATGACAAAGTCGAGCGCAGCCCGGTCGGTTGTCTGTATCTCCTGTGCCATATGGGCCATGCGCCATTGACCGGGGATCTGCAGCGTGCCTTCCTCCACTGTCAACTCCCCCAGAAGCAGGCTGAAAAGGCTCGATTTGCCAGCGCCATTGGCACCAATCAATGCTATTTTTCGACCCGGGTGGATGGTTGCGCTGGTTTTTTCCAGTAGCCGTTTGGTGCCCCGCTGCAGGGTAATATTTTCCAGAATGATCATGGCCGGCATTATGACGGATTTGTGGTCTTTAAGCCGCATTGGCATGCGTCGTTTGGGTTACTTTTGGCAATTAATTTAGTGGTGGTCAACAAACCGCCACAAGTTCTGTTGTACGTCCGCCGGGCATTTGGTTAGCATTGGTTATCGGGCTAAAACCATTGCAGAATGACCCGTGCGGTAAAAAACATAACAATCCCGGGGGGGTGAGCAATGTCTGAGAATCAGCAGCCAATGGATGTGAACGAAGCAGTACGAAAATCGTGGGAACACTTTGGATTGCCTGCGGAGTTGCCGCCCTGTGATTTTCAGTCACTTCTGGATGTGCTGGAGGATGCGGTATCGCACTTTCCGGATAACCCGGCGGTGACGTCCTTGGGTGGCACGTTAAGCTTTGCTGAGCTGGATACCCTTTCTACCCGGTTTGCCGCCTATTTGCAGCAACACACCCAGCTAAAGCCCGGTGACCGTCTGGCCATTCAGATGCCCAGCCTGATTCAGTACCTGGTGGTGGCCTACGGTGCTTTTAAAGCCGGATTAGTGGTGGTGAATATCAACCCAATGTATACCGAGGTGGAGCTCGACTATCAGCTCAATCACGCCGGGGTGAAGGCCGTGGTGGTGTTTGATCGCTTCCTGGGTATCGTGGAAGCCGTACGCGATCAGACACCGGTGGAAACCGTGTTTGTCACCAGCCCCTTCGATCTTCATTCACCCCTTAAACGTCGGTTGATGAGCGTGGTGCTTAAACTGATGGGTAAAGCGGTGAAGCCCGGCCGTGCAATCCCTTTGCAGCAGGTATTTGCCGAGACTGCCGACGTCGCATATCAACCGGTTGAGCTGACACTGGACGATATGGCGCTGTTGCAATACACCGGCGGGACAACCGGTGTCTCCAAACCCGCCATCATCAGTCACGGCAATATGGTCGATGTCACTCGCCAGGCTTGGGCATTGCTTGAGATGTCGGGTCTGGAGCGGGGCAAAGAACGGATTGTTTCACCGTTGCCGCTCTATCATATCTATGCCTTTGCGCTCTCTGTAACCACCGGCGTGTATATCGGGGCTCACTCGCTGTTGGTGCCAAATCCGAGGGATATCAAGGGCTTCGTCAAGCTGTTGAGGCGCTGGCCCGCCACACTGTTTTCCGGGCTGAACACCCTGTTTGTGGCATTGCTCAAGCATCCCGACTTTACCCGCATTGATTTTTCCGGTCTGAAAATTACCCTGTCGGGCGGTTCCGCTCTGGCCAGTGACACCGGTAAGGCCTGGCAGGACAAGACCGGCTGCGAGATCAGCGAAGCCTATGGTCTTACCGAGGCTTCGCCGATCGTGTCATTTTCTCCGCGGGGTTCCGGCAAGGCCGGCTCTGTGGGTATTGCTGTTCCTGAGACAGAGTTGCGAATTGTCGATGACGAGGGAAAGGCATTAACCGTTGATGAACACGGCGAACTCTGGGTGCGGGGTCCGCAGGTGATGTCCGGCTATCTGGATTTCCCTGAAGAGACAGCCAAAACCATTACTGACGACGGTTGGCTGAAAACCGGTGACATCGCATCAGTGGACCGGGATGGGTTTCTCCGCATTCACGACCGCAAAAAAGACATGATCAGTGTGTCGGGTTTTAACGTCTATCCCAATGAGATTGAAAACGTGGTGTCGCATCATCCCGACATCAGTTACTGCGCGGTCGTTGGCGTGCCAGACGAGCACTCGGGTGAAGCGGTCAAGTTGTATCTGGTCAGCACCAATCCCGAGCTGACCGCGGACGACATGCACGATTACTGTGCGAAGCAACTGGCCCGTTATAAATTACCAAAATACATTGAGTTTCGGGATGAGCTGCCGCTCTCCAACGTCGGTAAGGTTTTGCGTCGAGAGTTGCGTGATAGCTGACCGGATGGCACGAATGCAACGATGACGGACGATGTTTCACAATGGCGGGACAGGGTTGCGCTGTGCCTCGGGGTTGACCGTGGGCCGCTGAACCGGCAACTGGACAAGATTGCTCGACGGGCTGCGCAGGGCAAGCCGTTTGACCGGGAGATGAAGGCATTTTTGGCGCGGCTGGAAAAATCCAGCCAACAGTATCATGCGCGTCGGGCCAGTGTGCCGTCTCTGACATATCCGGAAGACCTGCCCATTGCGGCCCGTCGTGAAGATCTTCGCAAAGCAATTGCCGACCACCAGGTGGTGATTGTGGCCGGGGAAACCGGTTCCGGTAAAACCACCCAGTTACCCAAAATCTGTCTTGAGCTCGGTCGCGGCGTCGCCGGCATGATCGGCCACACCCAGCCGCGTCGCATTGCGGCCCGGACGGTAGCCAACCGTATCACTAAGGAGTTGCAGCAACCACTTGGCGAAACGGTCGGTTATCAGGTTCGTTTCAGTGAGCAGATCGGCGATAACACGCTGGTTAAACTGATGACTGACGGTATTCTGCTCGCCGATATTCAGAATGACCGACTGCTGCACCGCTACGATACCCTGATTATCGACGAGGCCCATGAACGGAGCCTGAATATCGACTTCCTGCTCGGCTATCTGAAAAATATTCTCCCCCAGCGCCCCGACCTGAAAGTGGTTATCACCTCTGCGACCATCGATGTAGAGCGTTTCTCGCAGCACTTCGATGATGCACCGATTATTGAGGTATCCGGCCGCACCTATCCCGTGGACGTTGAATACCGTCCCGCCGAGGAAGACCGGGATCTGTCGCTGCAGGTGCTGGATACGGTAGAAGAGATTCTGACGTTGCCAAAGCGGGGTGACATCCTGGTGTTCCTCAGCGGCGAGCGCGAGATTCGCGAAACGGCCAATCTGTTGCGCAAGGCGCAACTGCCTCACCTCGAGGTGGTGCCACTCTATGCCCGTTTGAGTCTGGCGGAGCAGGGCCGGGTATTTTTGCCCCACAAGGGTGTACGGGTGGTACTGGCCACCAATGTGGCGGAAACCTCCCTGACAGTGCCCGGCATCCGTTATGTGATTGACCCGGGCACGGCCAGAATCAGTCGCTACAGTTATCGCACCAAGGTACAACGACTGCCAATAGAACCGGTTTCTCAGGCCAGTGCCAACCAGCGCAAGGGGCGCTGTGGCCGGGTCAGTGAAGGGGTTTGTTTTCGCCTCTACAGCGAAGCGGACTTCAATAACCGTCCGGCCTATACCGATCCCGAAATTGTCCGCACCAACCTGGCTTCAGTGATTCTACAAATGCTGCAGTTGAAAATTGGTGATATCCGTGACTTTCCGTTTGTCGAGGCCCCGGACCAGCGGCTGATCAACGACGGTTTCAGTCTGTTGCAGGAGTTGCATGCAGTTACTCCGCAGGGCGAGTTGACCGAGACAGGGCGGCAACTCTCCCGTATTCCGGCCGATCCGAGGTTGGGCAGGATGTTGCTTGCGGCCGGAAAAGAAGGCGCCCTGCGTGAATTGCTGGTTATCGTCTCCGCACTCAGTGTTCAGGATCCCCGGGAGCGGCCCGCCGACAAGCAGCAGGCCGCCGACGAAAAACATCGCCAGTGGCAGGATAAACACTCGGATTTCACGGCGCTGTTAAACCTCTGGAATACGATGGAAGACCAGCGCCAGGCATTGGGCCGCAACCCGTTTGACAGATATTGCCGACAGCAGTTTGTATCGCCCCTGCGAATCAGGGAATGGCGGGATTTGCATCACCAGTTGCACCGTTATTGTCGTGAGCTGAAGTTACCCGAAAACCGTGATCCAGCGGACTATCCGGCGATCCACCGAGCCCTGTTAACCGGTTTGCTGGGGCAAGTGGGATTCCGCCACGATGAACGGGAATTTCTCGGCCCGCGCAATCGCAAGTTCCATGTTTTTCCCGCCTCTGGACTGTTTAAAAAACCGCCCAAGTGGCTAATGGCAGCAGAAATTATTGAGACGTCAAAACTGTACAGTCATGTCAACGCCGCGATTGAACCTGAATGGCTGCAGGAGCTGGCGGCACATCTGGTCAAGAAAAGTTATAGCGAACCTCATTACAGTGCCCGGCGAGGGCAGGTGATGGCTTTTGAGCAACAGACGTTGTATGGACTGCCGATTCTCACGAGAAAACCCTGTAACTACAGTGCGATTGATCCATCCGTGTGTCGCGACATCTTCATTCGTGCCGCACTGGTGGAGGGCGAGTATCGGGGTAAGGGTGCATTTTTCGACCACAATCAAGCAATGCAGGAAAATCTCGAGGATATGGAATCGCGAATCCGTCGTCGCGATGTGCTGGTGGATGATGAGGTGATGTACCAGTTTTATCAGGAGCGCTTGCCCCTCCATATTGTTAATCTGAAAGGCTTTGAAAAATGGCGCACCGAGGCAGAAAAAAAGGACCCCAAGCTGTTGTGGATGGACGAGTCCCTATTGATCCAGCGGGAGCTTGATGAAGACCTTGAGACCCAATACCCGGATCATCTGGAGTGGCAGGGCACAGCCTATCCACTGAGTTACCATTTCGAGCCGGGGCATCCCGAAGACGGGGTGAGTGTGACGGTTCCTGTCAGTATCCTCCACCAGTTGCCAAACTACCGTTTTGAGTGGTTGGTGCCGGGTATGCTGAGGGATAAGTGTATTGCTTTAATCAAGGGGTTGCCGAAATCACTGCGCCGTCATTTCGTGCCGGTTCCCGGTTTTGTGGACAAGGCGCTGGCGGGCTTGAAGGCGGATGATTTCCCTCTTGCCGAGTCCCTTGGACAGCAGTTGAAAAGGCTTTCCGGTGTGACAGTTGCCGATGGGCAGTGGCAGCAGGTTGAGTTGGAGCCCATTTATTCCGTTAATATTCGCCTGACCGATGAGCAGGGCGAGCTGTTGGCGATGGGCCGCAACCTGACCGAGCTTAAAGCGACCTACCGGGGGCGGGTCTCCCAAACGATCAATGAGTCCTCTGTCGACAGCATCGAGAAAAAAGACCTTTCCGGTTGGACATTTGATGAGTTGCCAACGAGTTTCACCATCCGGCAGCAGGGGCTGGCTATTCGCACCTATCCGGCGCTGGTTTGTGACGGAAACCGGGTGGATTTGAAGTTACTGGATAATCCGGCTAGAGCCGCCAATGAAACGGTCAGGGGGTTGTTGAAGCTCTATCAGTTGAGCTATCCGCAGGGGGTGAAATACCTGCGCAAAACGTTGCTGAAGGGCTGTGATTTGTCGTTGAAAGCCGCCCATTTCCAGGGTCGAGAGCAGCTGCTCGGTTCGCTGATAGATGCAGCCTATTACCGTTCGTTGATCGAGGGCAACGCTGTACCGCGAAACCGCCAAGCCTTTGAGCAGCAACTTCTGGAGGGCAAGGCGGAGATTGCCGGTGCCGCCCTGGAACTCGAAAAGCTGGTTCTCAGCTGTCTGCCCCTGCGGGCAGATGTGTATCGAGTCATTAAAAAACTCGGGTTCGTTGTTTTGCCCGCGGTGTCAGATATAAATCGGCAGATTGATGGTCTGTTCCGCGACGGTTTTTTGCTGGATGTGCCTGCGGAATGGTTGCAGCAATACCCGCGCTATTTAAAGGCGATCCTGGCGCGACTGGAAAAACTGCCGGGCCAGCCGGAAAAAGATCGACAGACACTACAGCAGCTGACAAAACTGGAGGATCGTCTCTATCCCTGCTTTGGCAAATGGGACGATCTCGCCGATGACGTTCGCAAAGAGATGTGGCAACACTACTTTATGTTGCAGGAATACCGTGTTTCACTATTTGCTCAGCAACTGGGTACGCGTATGCCTGTTTCAGAGAAACGGATAACTGCCCACTGGTTCGAGTTGGAGTCAATGCTGGCAGGGACCTGATTTGGTGTGGTTTTTTGAATAATCCTGTATTAAAAATAGATCGGGAAACTTATTCTGTGGCATCCAGTCTGATTTTAGAGCCTTTCGTTTACGGTCGAGTATTCTTTCGGCCAACTAACCTAAATGGAGATTAATGATGAGCAAGCGTAACTTGAATCCACTGGCAGCGGCAGTTGGCGCCGCATTTATGGCATCCGTTGCCATTTCCCCAATGGCATCTGCCACCGAGAATCCCTTTCAGGCCACTGAGCTGGGTGCAGGCTATAAATTGGCCGGTAACCATGGCGAAGGCAAATGTGGTGAAGGGAAATGCGGTGAAGGTGAAAAGGGAGATAAAGAAGGTAAATGCGGTGAAGGTAAATGTGGTGAGGGCGACAAAGGCAATAAGGAAGGTAAATGCGGCGAAGGCAAGTGCGGTGGTCAAGGGTAAGTTGAGTAGCCTGTACGGCCATGTTTGATCGCCAATACCCCGTCCAGGGGGCTGGTCTGGGATTGCGGCGAGCACTGATGGGTTCGCTGTGGTCCCAATCACCTGAAAATATCGATTTTATGGAGGTGGCCCCGGAAAACTGGATTGGAGTGGGTGGTCGCCTTGGCCATCAGTTCCGCGCCTATACGGAGCGCTGCCCTTTTGTTTGTCATGGTCTCTCTCTGTCAATCGGTTCCCCCGCGCCGCTGGATTTTGAACTGCTGTCGAGAGTTAAAACCTTCCTAGATCAACATCAGGTGCGTTACTACACTGAACATTTGAGTTATTGCAGTGATCACGGGCATCTCTATGACCTGATGCCCATTCCCTTCACTGAATCGGCTGTTCACTACGTGTCTGGAAGAATTCGCCAGGTTCAGGATTTTCTCGGCCGGCGTATCGCAATGGAGAACGTCTCCTACTATGCGGCGCCCCAACAGGAAATGTCTGAAATTGACTTTATCAATGCGGTGATCGCAGAGGCCGACTGCGATCTGTTGCTGGATGTGAACAACATCTACGTGAACAGTATCAATCATCGCTACAACGCAGAGGAGTTCCTCGCGCAATTGCCCGGAGAGCGGGTGGTCTATGCCCATATTGCCGGCCACTACAAAGAGGCGGACGATCTGCGAGTCGATACCCACGGCGCGGATGTTATTGACCCTGTATGGCATCTCCTCGATGTGGCCTATCAACAGTTTGGCATTGTGCCAACCCTGCTGGAACGGGACTTCAACATACCACCCGTGCCTGTCTTGCTGGAGGAGGTGGCGCGTATCCGACAGTCGCAGCAGTCAGCCCTGCAGACCGGGGAGCGTGGAAGAGTAGCCAATGTCTGAATCATCCCTCGAATCATCAACCCTGCCGATGTTTCAGCAAACCCAATATGCATTTGCTGCACACCTGCGGGACCCGGATGCTAACCCAGCTCCCCCGGATATTGAAGACCGGCGTATGAAGATCTATCGGGAGCTGGTTTACAACAACATAGAATCGTTCATTGCAACCGGTTTCCCCGTGTTGAGGCAGTTGATCGCTGACCAGCAGTGGCATGCCCTGGTTCGCGACTTTGTCAGCCGGCATTGTAGCCATTCACCTTATTTTCTGGAGATCAGTCAGGAGTTTCTCAAGTACCTTCAGGAAGAGCGCCAGCCACTGGTAACGGATCCTCCATTTCTGCTGGAACTGGCCCATTATGAATGGGTAGAACTGGCACTTGATGTCGCCGAAGGCGATCTACCGGAGTTGCCCTATGTTCCTGTTGACGTGATGGCTGAGTCGCTGCAGGTTTCGCCACTGGCGTGGCGGCTATCCTATGAATATCCGGTTCATTTGATTGGACAGGAATACCAGCCAGCAGAACCGCCCGAGCAGCCGACATTTCTGGTGGTGTATCGTAACCGGGAACACAGCGTGAAGTTTCTTGAGAGCAACGCGGTGACAATTCGGCTGTTGCAGTTGCTGGAGGCACGTCATTGCACCGGCCTGGATGCGCTGCAAGCTATTGCCACGGAGTTGGGGCATGACAACCCCGACGCCGTTATCGCTCACGGTGCGCAATTGCTTGAGCGGCTTTATCAACTGGATATTTTGATTTCACCATGACTACAGAGGAAGTGGCTAATGACGGCTATCAAGTTAAGTCACTTCCCCCGTATTTAAAAACTCCATGCCATGCTGTTGAAAATTTGTGATTTAAAGTTCTTGTCAAAGGTTTTGATAGGCTTGAATGGATTTTTTCAAAACTGCCATTGCTTCTATATGGTCTCCAAAGCCTTGGCTTTCCATGTCGCCGTTTGGCCCCTTATAACTCTCGAACCAAATCCTGATGATATCCAATACTCCGGGAAATTGGCTATTCAATTGCGAGATGGACTCAACACCGGAGAATGGGCTGTCTTCTGAGATAACAGCAATCAGCTTGTCATCTTGCTCACCACCATCAAGCATTTTTAGCACAGCAATTAAGCGAACTGAGATAACCTCGCCGCGCGGAATTGATTGCCCCAGAACCAAAACATCAAGAGGGTCACCATCTCCACCCAATTCTTTAGGCATTGCAGTGCTAGGGATGGTGCCGTAATTACCTGGATAGCCCAAGTAATTAACAATACGAGGTTTGTCGTTTTTGAGTTCCCAAATAATTTGATGCGTATTGTGCCTATTCAGTTCCCATTTTGCCGATGTGCCTGTGGGTATTTCGATCAACGCATTGACTTCATTCGAGATGTTCATAGCTGGTATCTTCATCAAATCAGTAGTAGAAAAAAGGGTCGTCTGATCTCTAAAGATAAGATTAACGCTATGATTTACAGCTTTATCAAAGCTAAGCCCCTTGCCTGAGGCCTGCTTTTTGTAGAGAAGCATATAATCCAGTTTTTTGCCTTTTCTCGCGAGCTTCTCAAATTCCTTTTTATCAAAACCATCGTACTGCCCCATTTGCTTTGCGGATTTTCCGATACCTCCGATATTGTTACTATCAATGGACAAAATCAGCTCACTCACATCTTTAACGGCTTTTTGATAACCCTTCATTGAGTTCAAATCATATTTATTGAGATTGATTTTATCGTGGATTTCTTTACCCCAGTAAAATTCCACAAAGTTAATCGCTGGCTTGGGTTTTTCCCAGGCAATTTTTCTAGAGAAATACATTAATGCACGATAAACGTTGTTATGAAAGTTCTCCAAGCCCAGTGATTCGGGCAGTGTTCTATGTGCAATTTTTTTAAATTTTTCATCGTAAAGCCAAAGATTATTTGCCGCTTCCATTTTTAGCCAGAAATCTTCCATTGTGGGAGTATCACGATAGTCGTCGGCAACAACAACATTGACTTCGAAGTCGGCTCCACCATCCTCCATATGCCAAAATACGTTAAATGTGTGATGTCCGTCCGTTAAATACAATTGATGGTCAGGGCCAATAACCACAGTTTTCATATCCATTTTGTGAGTCCCAATGGGGTCAGTGCATTCAAATGAACTGGCAACAGAGGCTGTGGACTTGGCTGAAACAGTAACGATTGACTTTTGGCCATTAGTTTCACAGATTTCATCAAATTTCTTTTCTCTGTCATGTTGATAACGACCAANCTTGTAAAAAATCTGATCGTAACCGACAGCTGCTTGTGTTGGCCTTAGCTGATGAAGGTGTACTGCGATCACATCACCTCTATTAATGCTATGGTTTTTCGGCAATTCTGCAGCCAACATGCTGCTGAATAGCCAACCCCCAGCAGTTATTGTTAATGCTAGAAAGCGCGACTTTATCTTCATGGTAGTTGCTCCGTAGAGGTTTGTAGTTGCTGCTACATTTTGATCAAAAAAAACCCCACCAGTTTAGAGGTGGGGTTTAAGGTTTCAGGAGAAGAGGTCCTGTAAATTAAAAGGCGACTTGACCGCGGACCATAAAGGCTTTGACATCGCCTTCCATGTTACTAACGTNATCGGAATCAATCTCGGCATCGACGAAGTTAGCCATGAATCTGATGGTGTCGTTGACGTACCAGTTGACGCCCAGGGTCAGTGTTTTGATCTCGGTACCCCGAATGCTGTCAGTCAGTTCATTGGCAGCGCTACTATCGAACAAATCAAGCGTGTCATAGCGGGCAACCAATTCCCATGCGCCGTAACCACCCATACCCAAGCGATTTTTCGGCGAGATGGTGCGCATCTTTCCGCCCCGATAGCCGCGAGATTCGCCAGTTAGTGTGTAAGTTGCCTGAGCGTACCAGCCATCTACATCTGCATCTTTCGCATCTTCACGACTTAGGTCTTGTCTAAAATACTCACCTTGCAGTGAGAGGGGACCCATGACTGTGGCTGCTTCCAGGCCAATGGTATCGGTATATTCAGTATTCCGGTAACGCACTTGTACTGGTCGATCGTTGAAGAAATGTACGCCGGGCCTTGCCCTCAAACGACCATTGTTGGTGGCGAGTTCATTGCCATCAAAAGTCTTTTCAAATTCTTCACGTTGATAAGAGACACCTAGGTGAACAAGCTGGGTTTTTTCATGCAGAGGGGCAAAAGTAAAACGACCGCCATATCCATAGTCTGTGTCTTTGCCCTCGTTATCTTCTTTGCTTACACCTTCGCCAAGATAGACGCCACCGGTCAGTGTCCAGTTGGAGCCCTTAGTTTCTGCGGTAAACCCGTTGCGTCGGCCTTTGGCAAAAGTGTTGGTGGCAGCGGTTCTTTCCATCATCGAAATGCGGTTCGAGCTGGTCAACTCTTCCAGGCCACTTGGCATTTTGTGGCGGCCAAGTTTTAACTTGACATTGTCAAATCCGGTGTAACCAATGGTCGCATCAGTAAATTCAGTGCTTTCATCCTGACCGTAGTTGATTTCAAGCGCGTAGCTCCAGTCGGTAAACATGGTCCCCTCCATGCCGATGCGAGCACGACGAAACTTGGCTGCATTACCAAATTCATCGGCACCGGAGTTCCGATCGAAGAATTCGTCATCTATGTTGACGTAATCAGTATGAATTCTGCCGCCGATATTTGCGGTGAACGCCTTATCAACTGATTGAAAATTAAGTCCTTTTTCACTTAATGTGACGATGGACGCTTTTTTGTCAGCCTCCTGAACCATGCTTACAATTTCTTCTTTTTCAGCAAGTGTTTTTTCTTCCTTGGCTTTGGCTGCATTTGCGATGGTGTTGTAGTCTTGCGCACTGATAGCACCTTTATCCCGCAACACTTTCAGAAGATCCAGCATGGGGTCCGCCTGAACAGGCAAAACAGCGGCACTCAGCATGGCGCCGGTGATTAAAATTGCAGATGTTTTTGATTTCATCGAATCGTTCTCCTCAAATAACTAAACGCGTTTAGCCTGATTGCTTCAGACAGGAGAACCTTATGTCGCGATTGTTTCAGCGCCGTGATAGTTTCGTGACAATTTGGTGACAGTCNNNGTTTTNNNNAATNTGTTCTACTGAGNGAGNTTGGCCCAGTTGGCGGGNNTGAANNCTATTGGNNNNAACCAGAAAAATGGCCCGGNNNGNGCCANTTTTCTGNTNCTTGGCGGGANGANNGGNTAGAATTTCGNCTCTACGTTGAGCTTGATGGCGTCGTAGTCACTCTTTTTGCCTTCACCNCTGACTTTGCCGATTTCNGTGTCNTANTAGGACAGGCTTGCNGTGGTGTTCTTGCTNAGGCCNAGNTAGGCNCCGTATTTNTGTCCTTNCACGTCGGTGCCGCCACCNGCGAAATNCGAGTCAGAGAAAGCGGCNAAGACNGCATCNGCNTCCAGNTCCTGATANAGNTAGCTGAAGGCNANNTCNCCCCTGCCTTTNANCTTGCCAAGNTTGAATCCTGCNGNNTAGCCNNTGTCTTCATCGGCGTCGCTATCGGTNTTTTTGACGTAATCGGCAAACANCATNGTTGNTATNCCNGCGAGCTTGGTNTTCAACTCNGCAAAGACTTCGGCAACTTCATAATCCAGTGCATGGGNTCCGCCAATCCCNGTGTTACCNAAGAACTCNGCATTATCATCACTATCCTCAAAAAAAGCGGCACTGCCGGCNACNGGTATATAAAAGGTAGCTGGTACCCACCTTTAGNGATGTTTTNTCGGAAANNGTTGCGTTATAGCCTAGCTGGGCACCAAACATNTCCTCGATATCGTCCGTCCCTTTGCTGCCATCGTAGCTATTCAGAAAGTGATAGGCGGCNATGGCCCAGANCGAGCCNTTGTCATAGGACAGGTGCCCGCCCTCAGGGCGATAATCNCTATCCCATACCANGCCGCTACCACCAGGGGNATAGAAAGGNTTTTTGGTCTTGCCGGCCACCAGGTTCAGGTTTTCGGCAAAATTCCAGTCAATCCAGGCCATNTCCAGATTGATTTGTTTNGAGCTGCCTCCNCCTCCGAGAGTCTGGTTGGCGGATGTTGGCGANTCNCTNCCGCTGGCCAGTGCTACGCCNGCTTTGAANTCATCGGAAACCTGAGCGGTNAGNCCAATACGCGCACGTANCCGGTTGCGGTTGATNTCATCNTAGGCGCTGTCTTTGTCAGTCTGTTCGANNCGNTACCGGACATCGCCGTGCCACTGGATTCTGTCGGCCCAGGAGGTGGCTGGTTTTGCGGTGGCAACNACCTGATTGGTTTTTTCCTCCATTACTTTGGTTTTTGCCTCCATTTCATTNAGGCGCTCAGTCAGGNCGGCAACCTGAGCNCTCAATTCCTGCAGNGTTGCTTCGTCTGCATTTGCGAACAGGGNAGGGCACAGNGTAAANCCGCTAACNGCTAGGAAAATGGCAGTTCGTTTCATAGTTATGATTCCANTCTTGTTTATTTAATACTTGATANCTCGATATCGTCGATGCNTGCTTTATNGTTGCTGTTTTTTCCGAAACAGNCATNAACGGGTGTNGGTATCTTAATATGTCAGTTTTATGACACAAGGTTNTTATCTGCTGAGCGGTAGGGTCGGGAGACTTGTGGCGTGTGGTTTTGGATGATTACGGTATACCTGAAAAAATTCAGCGTGTAGAATTGCGAGAATTTGTTGTTATCAGATTATAAAAAGCAGGGAGAACACCCCAGATGAAAAAAATAGTGCTGTTGCTGACTGGCGTTATGTTATCTACCCATGTATTTGCTGCGGGGAACCCCGACGATCCTTGGGAAGGCTTCAACCGCAAGATGTTTGCGTTCAACGATACCGTGGATACTTATACGCTGAAGCCTATCGCCAAGGGTTACCGGGCAGTCACGCCTGATCCGGTTGAGCGTGGAGTCAGCAGGATGTTCTCCAATGTTGGTGAAGTGGTGAACGTTTTCAACGATCTGTTGCAGGGGAAATTCCGTCAGGCAGGGAATGACACTGGACGCTTTGTCATCAACACCACTATCGGTCTGGTGGGTTTTTTTGATGTGGCCGATCATTTTGGCCTGCCAAAAAATGATGGGGAAGATTTCGGCCAGACACTGGGTGTCTGGGGTGTAGATAGTGGCCCTTATCTGGTGTTACCGTTGATCGGTCCCAGCACTGTTCGTGACGGCCCGGCCCGGATCGTCGATTGGTTTATCAACCCTATTAACGAAATAGACCATGTCCCAACCCGAAATCAGATCTACGGCGCCGAGGTGATTTCTACCCGTGCCGATCTCCTCGAGGCTGAAAAGTTCGTGCGCGGCGAGCGCTACAGCTTTATCCGCGATGCATACTTACAGCGTCGTAAATTTTTGCTGACGGATGGCGGTGTGGAAGATGACTTCGGGGACTATAAGGATTTTTAACCCCAGTTCATTTTTCTTTGCTAATCGACAGTTGCCCGGGAAAGCAACTATCGAAGAGGGCATGGAGCTTATACCTGATCAACTGGATATCAGTTCCGAGTAACCTATGGATAAGAACGGCAAACTGTTTATTGTTGCCGACAGTCAGGAAAAATGTCATGCCTTGAACGCGCATCTGGTCGACACCAGTTGGCGCGTTTCAATTTTTGATAATCCTGAAAATGCTCTCGCAGCAATCAAAATCGACCACCCCGGTGTCGTGGTGATCGATTTCCCTCTCTCGGTGATTCGAGAAAAGTTTGCCTGTCTTCCCTCTCAGGATGTGGATATTGCCTATGTTGTTGTGCTCCCGGAAACGGATCCCCGGGATGTGGTTGCACTTTTCCATAACTATGCGGCGGACGTGGTTATCAAACCATTTGATGGCGACCGGTTTCTAGAGGCTGTTGAACGCGCGTCACATTGTAAAAGCCTGATGGTGCAAAACCGCCAGTACCGTGAGCAGCTGGAAAAAGCAAACCGTGAGTTGGAAGAGAGTCTCCGGATACTGGAAGTTGATCAAATGGCAGGTCGGCAGGTGCAGAGCAGCCTGTTGCCGGTGACCCCGCTCTATCATGGCGACTACGAAATTGCTCATCGGATTGTCCCGTCGCTGTTTCTGAGCGGAGATTTTGTCGGCTACAACGTCATTTTTGATCGTTATATGGTGCTTTATGTCGCGGATGTGTCGGGGCACGGTGCCTCTTCTGCATTTTTAACTGTCCTGTTGAAATTCATTCTTAATCGTATTTTGCGAAGGCATATCAGTCGCAATGATTATGGGGCCATGACCAGAGCTCCAGAGGGCTTTATTGAGCACATCAATAAACAGATTATGGCACTGGGGCTCGATAAACATTTGACCATGTTCTCTGCATCTATTGATATGGAGCAGAATATTTTGCGGTATTCAGTTGCTGCCCATATGCCGATGCCGGTGCTGGTTACCGATGACCAGGTTTCACTGTTGCCGGGCAAAGGTAAACCGATTGGTATTTTTCCTGAAGGTCATTGGGCAGTAGAGGAAATCAAGTTGCCAGAAAAGTTTGTTCTGACTGTGGTGTCGGATGGTGTACTGGAATTTTTACCGGGAAACTCCTACAGTGAAAAACAGCAGTTTATTGCAGATGCGGTGGCCAAATCAGACGGATCCATAGAGGCGATTTGTGAAGGTTTGTGTATCAACCAGCTGAAAGATGCGCCCGACGATGTCACTGTTTTGACCGTGCGCAGGGGGTATTAGTGCAACCGGGTAAAATTCTGGTTTCTCATGACGATGATGTTTACCTTATCAAGCTGGTTGGTGATGTACGCGTTACTCTGTGCACTTCGCTGAACAATTATATTGAAGCCATTTTTCAGACCGGTAATGTCGCTGAGGTGGTGATCGACATGCTTGATACTATTGCCGTCGATAGCACGACATTGGGTTTGTTGGCCAAGCTCGCTATCTACAGCCATGACCATTTTGGTATCAAACCTACTGTGTTCTGTAATGATGAAAGCCTTTATCAGGTGCTTGCTGTGATGGGGTTGGATGAGATATTCAATATCATCCAGGAATCATCGTCATCTGCGGCGGACTATCAGGAGTTGCCTGATATTAGCCCAGATGTGGAAGTGGAAGAGGTTCGGGATCGTGTGCTTGAAGCACACCGGTTGTTGTCTGTGTTAAATGAGAGAAATCAGCAGGAATTCATCGATTTGATACGCTCTCTCGAGCAGACCCGTTAATTTCCGTAGTTCTGGTTGGCGCGGTGTTTTGCCTGAATGAAATCTGTGTGGGAGACGTACAGTAACTCTGAAATTCGCCGAATCAGCGCTTCTTCGTGTTTGTCCAATTGATTGTCAGCAAAGGCAACTCGCCATAGGTTTTCGACCAGCTCCCTTTTTTCGTGCACGGCAAAATGATCATTGATCAATCGAGTGAACTGAAACAGTGATGTGGCATCGTTAACTTCGCTGTGAGCGAGACGGACTAACGTCTCGATTTCTTCGTGTGACAGGGAAAACTGGTTTTCCAGTAGTTGTCGGATAATCTTTTGTTCGTCTTCGCTCAGAGTCCTGTCAATGACCATGATTTCGACCATTAGCGCGGCTGCCGCAAGCTGCCTCTGATGAACAGGTTCGCCGTCGGGCTCATCAATTCTGGTAGAAAAAAACTGTTTGATCTGGTCTATCATCGAGTTGTTTCTCCCATCAGCCGTTTCTCCAGTTTGTCCTGATCAGCTATGAAATTGCGTATTCCCTCGGCGAGTTTTTCGGTGGCCATTGCATTGTTGTTTAATTGATAACGAAAGCTTGCTTCATTTAACTGATCGCAATCAATTGGTTCCCCAGTGTTGTCCGGATGGAGCTGGCGTGCCAGGTGGCCGCTATCATTGTTTAATGCTTCCAGTAGTTGTGGGCTTATGGTTAAGCGATCACAGCCTGCAAGTGCTTCGATTTGATCCGTATTTCGAAAACTGGCACCCATGACAATAGTGTCGTAACCGTACTGCTTGTAAAAATTGTAGATTGATTTCACTGAGAGAACACCGGGATCCTCTTCAGGCAGATAATCTGTCTTGCCGCTGTGACGTTTATGCCAGTCGAGAATACGACCCACAAAAGGGGAAATCAAAAAGGCGCCTGCATCTGCTGCTGCCGCTGCCTGTTCAAAACTGAACAGGAGCGTCAAATTACATTGGACGCCAGATTTTTCCAGTTGTTCGGCGGCGCGTATACCCTCCCAGGTTGCTGCTATCTTCAGCAGAATCCTGTCGCTAGCAATACCGGCATTCTGGTATTTCTCTACTAGGCTCATACCTCGGGCGATGGTTGCTTCCGTGTCGAACGAGAGGCGGGCATCAATTTCTGTTGAGACCCGACCGGGAATCAGCTGAAGTATTTCCCGGCCAATGCCTACCGCCAGCATGTCCATGCATTCCGGCAACCAGTCCGGATGTGACTGCCTGGCGCGGTTGACTGATTGTTCCAGCAGGGGGCGATAACTTTCCAGTTCGGCAGCTTTCAGGATCAGGGATGGGTTTGTGGTGGCATCAATGGGCTGATAGTGGTTAATGGCGTCGATGTCACCAGTATCCGCAACAACGACAGTCATTTCGCGCAATTGATCCAGTTTGCTGATCATATTAAATAGGCTCGGTTAGTTGTATATGGGTTTGAGTGCTTTGCATTGCCGCCATGGCACCGTAAAGAACCTCTATACCGGCGTCTGGCCGGTGAGCATGTTCACTGATATAACGCCGAAATTTTCTCGCGCCAGGCATACCCTGATAGAGGCCAAGAATATGTCTGGTCATATGACTGAGNCTGGTGCCTTTAGNCAGTTCCTCTGTCATNAAAACAGCGAAGTTCTCCAGAATTTGCTCCCTGTNAGGCGATNAACGGTNATCGTGGTAGAGCTCTNGATCGACCNCAGCGAGTAAATAAGGNTTTTGGTANGCCTCNCGGCCCATCATNACNCCATCNACGTGNTNNAGATGTGCCTTGGTATCATTTANNGTTGTGACNCCACCATTTAGAATNATTTCCAGTTGTGGAAAGTCCTTTTTCAGNCGATAAACCTTCTCGTANTCCAGCGGNGGAATATCACGATTCTGNTTCGGACTTAATCCCTTTAACCANGCTTTGCGNGCATGNACNATAAAGGTCTGACANCCTGCTTCTGCAACAGTGCCGATAAAGTCANATAAGAAGGCNTAACTGTCCTGTTCATCAATCCCGGTGCGGTGTTTNATCGTGACAGGAACGGNACTCACTTCCTGCATGGCNTGAAAACACTGTGCAACCAGCCCNGGGTCTTTCATTAAAATTGCGCCGAATTTNCCTGATTGTACCCGGTCGCTGGGACAGCCNCAGTTCAGGTTGATTTCNTCGTAACAGTAACTACTGGCAATATTAACGGCCGTGGCCAGCTCNGNGGGATCACTNCCGCCAAGCTGCAAAGCCACGGGGTGTTCCGCTGAGTGAAANTGTAAATGTCTTGGCCGGTCGCCGTAAATCAATGCTCCGNTNGTGACCATTTCTGTATAGAGGACACTTTGCCTGCTCAGCAACCGGTGAAAATAACGACAGTATTGATCGGTTAAGTCCATCATGGGTGCGATAGAGAACCGACGGTTTACCGGGTTGGTTAAAAGACTGCTGCTGGTTGGCATGGGTNCAACTGATTTGTCTGTAAAGTAAGTGTGTNGGCTGGAATTATATCGGCAAAAACCANCGAAATAACCCCGCTGGGTGTTCAGTCACCGGCATGTTAGCATTGCNCAGCCANTGATACTGACCATTNANGAAGAATANTATTTATGACTACGCCTGAGCAAAAAGCAGCATATCATCAGGATACGGCAGAGATTAACANCCATGAGCTNATGGATTGCCTGTTGTTGTTGGCTGGACTGGAAGGTCGCCCGACCTCACTTTCTGCNCTGTCNTCCGGCNTNCCGCTGGTAGATGGAAAACTGACGCCGGAGTTGTTTAACCGGGCGGCAAACCGGGCGGGCCTGGCCTCGATTCTGCTTGCTCGACAANTGGATAATATTCCGCAGGAAGTTTTACCCTGTGTGCTGCTACTTAACAGTGGTCAGGCCGTGGTTTTGTCCAGCCTGGATGCTGAGTTGCAGTTGGCNGTATTAACCGATCCTCAAAACAATACNTCNGAGCAAGTGGATTNTGAAACNCTGAAAGNNCTNCACAGTGGCCATGTCTTNTATGTCAGGCCNATGCAGCAATTTGATTCCCGCACACCAAAAATTTATCAGAAAACNGGAGANCATTGGTTCTGGGGCGTCATGCGCAGNTCCTGGAAGATTTATCGCGATGTCCTGNTNGCGTCNTTCCTGATTAATTTCTTTGTTTTGGCCCAACCCCTGTTTGTCATGAATGTCTANGACCGGGTGGTGCCTAACAANGCAGTNGAGACTCTCTGGGCNCTGGCTGTCGGNGTGCTCATTGTCTACACATTTGATCTGNTCTTAAAACTGCTGCGTGCCTANCTGGTAGAGCTGGCCGCAAANCGTTCAGATGTGGTGCTCTCTGCACAACTGCTCGAAAAGGTNCTTAANCTGAAGATGTCTGCNAGGCCCAATTCCACCGGTGCCTTTGCGTCCCGTCTACACGATTTCGATATGCTGCGAAATTTTGTCACCTCTTCCACCATNCTGACCNTGATCGANCTGCCCTTTGTNNTTCTNTTNATNGTGTTNATCTGGTACCTGGGNGGCTGGNTGNTNTTTGTCCCGTTAACGGTNTTCCCNATAGCGCTNTANCTNGGNNTTCGNGCCCAGAAAAAGCTTCGTCCCACNATTGAAAATGTCATGCGGGGCAGTGCCAAGAAAAATGCCACATTAATCGAAAGNCTGGTNGGTATCGANACCATCAAGACNCTGGGTGCNGAAAGTCANATCCAGCGAGGNTGGGAACAGGCGGTGGGTTATGTCTCNCAATGGAGTCTGCAATCGCGTTTGACNTCCAACAGNGCACTTCAGGCTGTNCAGTTNCTGCAGCAGGTAGCCATGGTNGCCATNGTNGTGTGGGGTGTTTATNTGATNGCNGATCAGAACCTCACNCTCGGNGGNCTGATTGCCTGTGTGATTTTGAATGGACGTGCACTGGCGCCGCTNAGTCAGATTGCTAATTTGCTGGTCAGTTATGANCATGCGGAGGCGACCCTGAAGTCCNTGAATGAGGTNATGGCCCTGCCGGTTGAGCGNGNACCGGANAAACGTTANCTGACNCGCCCTGTNTTTCACGGGGATATCCGNATCAAGCAAGTGACGTTTAGTTACCCNGAGCANCCCAGGCCGGCACTNGAAAATGTCAATATCACNATCAANTCCGGNGANAAAGTGGCGATNATCGGTCGAATTGGNTCNGGTAAATCGACCCTTGCCAAGCTTCTGATACGTTTGTATGAGCCCACCAGNGGGTCTGTGCTGATGGACGGTTTCGATATCAATCANCTNGATCCGGCAGATTTGCGTCATAACGTGGCCTATGTGGCACAGGATGCAAAACTGTATTTTGGCACGCTGAGAGACAATATAACGTTTGGCCTGAATGGTATTACAGATCAGCAGGTGGTCGATGCCGCAGAGCAGGCTGGTATANTGGAGNTGGTCAANAGCCATCCATTGGGNTTTGAAATGCCGGTGGGCGAGCGGGGAGAAACACTTTCCGGNGGTCAGCGCAGCGCCATTGCGATGGCTCGGGTATTTCTTCGCAAACCCCGTGTGCTGGTGATGGATGAACCGACATCGGCCATGGATCAGGGGACAGAAGAGCGCNTGACCCAGCAGATAAAAACCCGTTTTTCGNACAGTACGTTGCTGATCATTACCCATNAGATGAGNATGTTGACTCTGGTTGACCGCCTGATTGTGGTCGATAGGGGTGTGATCATTAGCGANGGNCCAAAGTCGGAAGTGCTGGCGGCCCTCAAGGAAGGCAAAATCAGAGGGAAANGCTGATGCCNAAGNAACAANTGGAAAAATTGCGCCGTCAACTGGACAAGACCTCTGCTGTCGACCTGAAGTACATGTCGTACTCCTCAGAGGCGGTACTGAAGCAGTCACCGTTTGTTTCTCAGGTGTTGTTATGGGTGATCGCAGCATTTCTGGTCATTATGATAATTTGGGCCAGTCTGGCCAGAATTGATGAATTTGCCCGTGGGGAGGGCAAAATTGTCCCTTCCAGCAATATCCAGATAGTGCAGAATCTGGAGGGCGGCATACTGGAGGTGCTGTTTGTCACTGAAGGCGAGGTGGTCGACCGCGGCCAACCGCTTTTACAGATTGACGATACCATTTTTGCATCGACTTACCGGGAGCGCTCGCTACAAGTCGAACAGNTGACGGTCAAAGCTGCNCGGTTGCGNGCTGAGGCCAATAGCACCGGAGTTTGATGAAGAGCTGGAAAAGCTGGGCGATGTTCACAATGAAATATTGGTTGCCAGNGAGCGGGCATTATACGAATCCCGCAAACAGGCTCATCNNTCGCAGCTGGANAGCCTCAATCAGAAGGTTTCACAAAAGAAGCAGGANCTGTCCTCAATGCGGGTCAATCGNCAAAGCCTGTCTGACAGCTACCGTCTGCTTCGCCANGAGCTCGAGTTTACCCGTCCACTGGTTTCCCAGGGTGCCGTTTCCCANGTGGAATTACTTCGCTTGGAGCGTCAGGCNAACGATCTTAAAGGTGAGCTGGANAGGGCGACAATATCNATTCCCCAGCTGGAATCTGCTTACCAGGAGGCAATTAAAAATGNCGAAAGCTATTCNCAAACNTTTGCCAGNGAGTCCCGNGCAGAACTGAATGAGGTNATGGCTGAACTNGGNCGTATCGGCCAAAGTAACCAGGCGTTGGAAGATCGGGTGACCCGGACNNTGGTTCGTTCGCCCATGAANGGCATCGTCAAGCAGATTAAAGTTAAAACGATCGGCGGNGTCATNCAGCCNGGGGAGGATCTGGTTGAGATTGTGCCGTTTGATGATTCATTATTGGTGGATGCCCGTGTNTCGCCTTCCGATATTGCTTTTATTCATCCCGGGCAGCAGGCAACGGTCAAGTTTACGGCTTACGATTTTTCGATTCACGGTGGTTTGCCGGCCAAGGTGATNAGNATCAGNCCGGACACGATTGTGGANGANGAGGGCGTNAGCTACTACCANGTNAGGTTGCGAACGGACANCAGCCATTTGGGCAACGAANANGATCCNTTGCCAATTATTCCGGGGATGATTGTTCAGGTCGATATNCTGACCGGTCANAAAACNATTCTGGACTATCTNCTCAAACCCATNCTGAAAACCAAAGAGTTGGCNTTCAGGGAACGCTAGTTGCCGTAATTGAAATAGATCACTACTTAAGTGGTCATTTTACNNATCCAAACGGTAACTGGTTCACNCAAATTCTGTGTTATAAATCTAACNATATATAATCACTATGATTTTATATTCNNAAGGCAATACAAGAAGGACAGGAAGTAATAATGTTTTTTAACCGATATCTGACATTTTTTTCTATTGCCGGGGCTGCNTGCTTCTCGATGCAATTGAATGCACAAACAATAAATATGCGGGATGCTATTGCNGAAACGTTGCAATCCAATCCGGAGGTTCAAGCNGAACTTCGTGAAGTNGATGCACGGGAAAGACAAATAAGGGAAGCGTTGGGTGGCTATTATCCCTCTGTTGACNTANTGGCCGGGTTTGGNTATCAGGAGAGAGACCCCACATCACGCCAGTTTTCTGATCCTGACCGCACACGCAATGAGCTGGAGAGACACGAGGCTCAGTTAAACGTCAAACAACTGGTGTTTGACGGATTTAGNACTCCAAATGAACACAAAAATCAGATGGCCAGGCACGAAAGTGCTGAGCATCGTGCCTATTCNGTGGGCGAGAATATTGCTCTAGAGGTAGTCAGNTCCTATCTGGANGTCATCAAGCAGCAAGACATCCTTGCGTTGGCNAAGCAAACATTGGCTACACATGAAAATATTTATGACAAGATGAAAAAACGTGCCGATTCCGGNGTGGGCAGTACCGCTGATTTTGATCAGATATCCGGTCGTTTGGCCNTNGCAAAAACGAACGTNATTAATCAGACAGCAAATCTACTGGATGCTAAAACAAATTTTCAGCGNGTAGTTGGACGTTATCCCCAGGAAGGTGAGTTGGTTGCNCCCGGCACCTACAGTAAATATTTGCCTGCTACAGTNGATGAAGCNATTGCCAGNGCTATNGAGGCNCATCCGTTGCTGAAATCCGCNGCATCNGATGTCAAAGCTGTGAACTTTCAGTACGAACAGACAAAAAGTACCTTTTACCCNCAGTTTCATGTNGAGCTGGAGCGTGACCTGAATAAGAATATCGACGGCGTAGACGAGCAGGTCGATGATCTGACGGTCATGTTGCGTATGCGTTATAACCTTTATCGAGGTCGTTCCGATGAAGCAAAGAAACAGCAATTTGCCCACCTGGTGGAAAAGGCAAAAGAAGTACGTAACAACACCTATCGCCAGGTCGAGCAGGAGACGCACTTGGCGTGGGTTGCCTATGAGGCAGTGCGCGATCAAATCCCGGTACTTGAGGATTATGTTCGGGATTCTGAATCAACAAAAGCAGCGTATATTCAGCAGTTCGATCTTGGTCGCCGCACGCTCCTCGATCTTTTGAATACTGAAAATGAAATGATCACTGCCAAACAGTCTCTGGTCACTGCCAGGCAGGATCTTCTCTACAATGAATATAGGATATTTCGCGCCATTGGAGAACTGCTCTACACCGTTGGTGTAGAACTCTAATAGCAGGACACATGTCAAGTGAGAGATGTGACCAAGTTTAAGCCGGATTGAGCCGGGAGGGTTGAAATCATGAACGAGCAAACTTCACAAGCAAACACCGTCGAGTCCGGTCAAGACCAGCAAATTCTCGGATTTGTTGCATCGACTGAAGGCGCCACAGTGGTAGTTGTTTCTCCAGACGGTGCTCTCCGTGAGCTCAAAATGGGTGATCCCATTCATGAGGGTGATGTCCTCCAGGTAACTGATGGTAGCCATGTCGCGATCAGTTTTGCCGACGGCTCTGTTCGCCAGTTAAATAGTGGCGATTCTTTTGTTGTCGGCCTGGACAGTCATCAACAGCTGGCGGCTATCGAGTCTGCTGAAGAGGAAAATCCCGAATTCCAGGATTTGCTGGCCACACTCGCCGCCGGTGAGGATATAGCGGAAGATCAGGAAGCAACAGCAGCTGGCGCTGAGGACGGTGCTTCTGGAACGGGTGATGAAATCGGTCAGGGCCTGCAGTTCTCCTTGCTCGGCGGAGAAGTGACCCCGACGGCGGGTATTGACCCCGACTATGTACCGCCGCCGTTGCCTGATCCGACTGCTAATGCGGATATCAGTGATAATGGGAATAATAATGGAGAGACCACCAACGACGGAGCGGTGGTCACGAACGACGCCCGTTCGGTGACGGAAGATCAGGACCTGAATCCGGTGGACAGTGTGCCGGATACGGTGCTGAGTGTGACCGGCGCGATCAGTGTGTCGGATGAAGATCAGGGCGAAGAGGCTTTTGATCCGGGCACGCTGTCGTTTGGCGGTCGGACGAACTCGAATGCATTGGACACAGACACCGCCGAGCTGGGGACACTGACGCTACTGGATGACCAGGGCAACTACAGTTTTGCGGTAGACAATGCGGCGGTGCAGTACCTGGCGGCGGGCGACACGGTGGTTCAGACCTGGACGGTTGACTCTGTGGACGGCAGTGGCACGAGCACCATCACGATCACGATTAATGGCACCAACGACGGCCCCGTGGCAAACCCCGATACCAATTTCGTAAATAAGAGTATTGATGGGGTAGATGCCCCCATAATTTCAGGGAATGTCATATCAGGTGGTGAAAATGGAATAGATTCGGCAGATTCATTTGCTGGTGCCGAGCAGTACGCCGATGTCGCTGACACAGATGTTGATCTTGGCGATGCCTTGAGAATAGTCAGTATAAATAATCAGTCAGTCAGCGTGGGAACAACGGCTGCTAATGGAACGCAACTTGCCGGTTTATATGGTGTTTTGACTATTGGGGCAGACGGCTCATATGCCTACGACCTAGACGATAATAATCCACTGCTGGCCGACCTGAATACCGGTGAAGAATTGAATGAGGTGTTCAACTATACGGTTTCTGATTCAAGTGGCGCAGAGAGTTCATCAACATTGACGATCACTGTGAATGGTCAGGACCAGGGGCAGCCCCCGTTAGAACTGGGTGTTACAAAAAATTTATACGTTGGCCTTGATGAACTGGTTATCAAAAACCTTCAAGTTGGTTTTGAAGACGCTACTTTTGTGAATGGAACGGCAAACACCTCGGAATATAATACTGATTCCGATCCATATATTGATCAGTTGGGCTGGGGCAGACCTGTCGGTAGTACCGGCCAGTCTGGTTACACACTGGTTGATAATACCCTTTTCAGTTCAGAAACCGGGTCAACAGTAGACGTTGGCTCAACCTTCAAGATTGCGGACTTCCAGCATTTAAATTTTCCCATAGCGGTCAATTCGTCAATCCTCCAGGAAGTCTACCTGGTCCTTAATATGGATATAGTGATTAATGGGGTCCACCTGGAAAAACCGATAGACTTGAAACTGCTGATGAGTCACGACGAAACCCCTAATGATAGTGGTGATCCACGGGATATTATTTCACTTCCGCCACAGATGATCACTGTCAACATGGATGGCTTCGATTATGATTTCCATGTATTGGGATTTCGGGATGTTGATGGCAATTTGGTTGATGAAATTTATACGAATGAAAATGCAGTAAATGACTTTGAAATTGTCGGCAGCTTCACTTCGTCATCTGAAAACCCTCAGGTGCTGGATAGTGTTTCCGGAACTGTCGGGACAGGGAGTGATGATGTCGTCACCTGGGCTGATACTTCGAGTGAATACGGCACTCTGACCGTCAGCGAAGATGGCAGTTATGAATATATACTGAATGGTGATATCAAGAACGTTCTAGACGTTGGTGAGAATCTGGTGGATAGCTTCGAATATACGGTTACCAATCAGAATGGTAGCACTACCAGTACACTGGAAATTAATATTTCCGGCTATCAGAATATTTACGGCTCTTCTGGAGACGATTCCCTGACGGGTACATCAGCGAATGAATATTTGACCGGTGCAGCCGGTGATGATGTTCTCAATGGCGCCGGGGGCGAGGATGTTCTTGTAGGTGGTCCTGGCAACGATATACTGACGGGCGGTCTCGGGGCAGATGTGTTCAAGTGGGTAGCCGGCGATGAAGGAATAGGTGCGACCGATACTGTTACTGATTTTAACCAGTCGAGTGGCAGCTATGATCCATCAGAGGGCGATATTCTTGATCTCTCAGATCTTCTTGTGGGGCTGGATTCATCAGGCATGACTTTAGCCGAAGCCCTGGATGCATCTTTTCTGACGATCACGTCAGATGGAACTGATACGAGTATTGTCGCCGATGTCGATGGTGCCGCGGCGGGGACTACGACCCAAACAATTGTGCTGCAAGGTGTGGATTTAACAAATGGTGGTGAGTTTTCTTCGGCAGAAGTCATCGAAAGCCTCATTAGTAATAATAATCTGGTTGTAGATTGATCGTTTGAAAATTAAAAAAACCCGGTCAAATGGCCGGGTTTTTTACAATAACGTCCATTCTGGATTGGTCGTTATTATTCTTTACTCTAACTCCTTCGCCATTCTTGCATTCAGGTCCCGCCAAAGATTGAGCTGGTCTGATTTGCCTGCTTTGAGTTGTTCATTACGTGTTCTGGCCAGCCATAAATTATCGGCGTTAAAACTGTAAATCGGTCGAAGGTCATTTCGCTCATTGGCCGGTTTGATGTGTTTATTGATATTGTCGAGAATCAGGGGTACAGAAGTTGGGGTGGCATAGTAGGCCAGTACCATGTGTGCCTGATTCAGCAAAGTCGCCTTGACATAGGTGATCCGCAATTTTGAAACATCCATGCCCATTTCCTTGAGCGTGAAATACTTGGCAATAGAGAAATCCTCACAGTCACCGGCATCTCTGGCAAGAAATTCGATAGGAGTCGCCCAGTAATCATTCTTGCCCCACAGCTCAATGTCGCTGACAAAGCGGGCGCCATTAAAAAAATCATTCACTGCCGTGAGTTGCTCGATATCCGCTTTGCCGCGGTATTCGTGAGTCATATTTTGCCAATATTCAATGCGCAACTGAGCAGGCTCTCCATATTTTTTATGGATGCTGGTGAGCATTTTGTCACTGATCCCGGAGTGATCAGCGTTGCCTGTAAATATCACGAAAAACAGAGAAGCCAGCAGTCCAATGCGACCGAAAAAAATTGCTTGTAGAGCTGATGAAGACTTCAATTTCTTTCCGTTTTTTGCGACGTTATCGGCCTATTTACAGCGACTTTGATCTTATCATAGAGATTGCCTGGCAAGGCTATGATGCGAGTCGATGTAGCGTGATCCAGTGCTCAATTGGCAAGTGGGCCAGTTTGGATTAGACTCGATCAATTGAACACAAAAGGAATGTTGCGTGACTCTGTTCCGCCAGCTGATTATCGCTATTGTCTTGTTATTTGTCTGTCTGTACGCAGGCAATACGCTTGTCAGTCTTTATAACAACCAGCAACTGGTTGCTGAACAGATGCAAGTCCATGCGCAGGACACTGCTACTTCACTTGGGCTTTCCATGACGCAGGCGGCGCAGGAAAAAGATATTGCCACCATGGATACCATGTTCAATGCGGTATCTGACAGCGGTTATTTTCAGCGTATTTATTTTTCTGATCTCGACGGGAATACCCTGATCGACAGAGAATTTCCGGTTTCTCTTGAGGGTGTTCCAGACTGGTTTTTGTCATTCATCGACCTGCCCATTAACGAGGGGAGGGCAGAAGTAACGTCTGACTGGATGCAACTGGGGGAGGTGGTCGTTGTCAGTCATCCCGGTCAGGCTTACCTGAAACTGTGGCGGGTTACCACGACACAGTTAATCTGGTTTACTGCTATTACACTGTCTGTCTGTTTGTTGGCCTATATTGCGCTCAAATGGTTGCTCGTGCCACTTGCCCGGGTTGAGCAGCAGGCCAATGATATTTTCAATAAAAAATTTGTTGTTCTGGAGCCCCTGCCGAAAACTCGTGAGCTTGGCAGCGTCGTCCGGGCCATGAATAGGATGGCACTTCACCTCAAGGCCGTTTTTGAAGATCAGCTTTCGCTCATCGACCGACTGCAGAAACAGTCTTTTCAAGATGCGGTTACCGGTCTCTCCAATCGAAATGATTTTGACAACCGCCTGCGAAGCTATGTCGATGATCAGGAGGAGGGCATGCATACCGGCGCTCTGGCGATTGTCGCATTGCACGATATTTCATGCGTCAACGAATATGCCGGGCGTGGAGAGGGAAATGCGATTCTCAAATCTGTCGGCCAGCGTTTGCAAAGCGCGGTGATTGATCATCCCCGGGCTATTGTAGCCAGACGGCAGGGTCCGGAGTTCTCGCTGTTTATCCCCGATATTACCCCTGGAGAAGGCGACGCTTTGGCAGAAAAGATATTTGGGGCCGTCCAGGATATCAGTTGGCTTCATAACGAGAAGTGTCCATTGTCTTTCCACATGGGATATACCTTTCATACGAATATCACCAGTGGTCCCGAAATGCTGGGTGAAGCCGATATTGCACTGCGGCAGGCCAAGCTGGGTAGTGCCAGCCGTTGGACCAAATTTGCCGATGTGCAAAATGGTGATGTTCCCGTACTGGGAAAACCCCTCAATGAGTGGGAAGTATTTCTCAATCAGGCCATTCAAAACCGGCTTGTGGCACTTCACTACCAGCCTATAGTCAGTATTCAGGATAAAGCGCTACTGGCCCAGGAAGTGTATGTGCGCTTCCTCAACGGCAAGGATTTACTGGCGGCTGCTGTGGTGGTTCCCATTGCAGAAAGACTGGGGCTGATGCCTAGCCTTGACAGGCTGATTCTGGAGTCTCTGGCCTCGGCTGAGCGCGAAAAGGAGACCCCCACTAAACTGTGTGTCAATCTGTCGATAGTATCGGTGAAAACCTCCGGTTTTCTGAGATGGCTTGATAACTTCCTGGCATCTCAGCGGAGGCTGGCAGCGAAGTTGGTATTTGAGGTGCCGGAATATGCCATGAAAGCAAACGGTGCGTCTCTCAGGACTTTTAGTCAGCTTTTGCAAAAGCACGGTACTTCACTCGGCATCGACCATTTTGGCCTAGAGTCTGCGGCTTTTGGCTATCTGAGTAGTCTGCCATTGAATCATCTCAAGGTTCACCGCAGTTTTCTGCGCGAGCTGGACACGAATCTGGACAACCAGTTTTATATCAAGTCACTCGCCGGGCTTGCCCATAACAGTGGGTTGCAGTTATGGGTGGAAGGTGTTGAAAACGAACAGGAATGGGATCAGCTTGCCGAGCTGGATGCCGATGCTGCACAGGGTTATTTTTTGGGCCCGCCAGCCTTGAGAACTGTTGATTAGTCCTGTTCTGCGTATAATCACGCTCTTTTCCTGTTGACCCAATTCACCCCAAACGGAATGTTTATTTGATGTCTGTTCGCACACGCATTGCTCCATCTCCCACTGGCGACCCCCACGTTGGGACTGCCTATGTAGCCCTTTTTAATCTCTGTTTTGCCCGAAGCCAGGGTGGTGAGTTTATCCTGCGTATTGAAGATACTGACCAGGTTCGCAGTACCCCGGAATCTGAAAAGATGATTCTGGATTCCTTGCGCTGGCTAGGCCTCGAGTGGTCCGAGGGGCCCGACGTTGGTGGACCTTATGGTCCTTATCGACAGAGCGAGCGAACGGATATTTATCAACAACACGTTATGGAGCTGGTTGATAAAGGCCATGCATTTTACTGCTTTGCCACGTCTGAAGAGCTTGACGAGATGCGTCGTGAGCAGATGGCGAGAGGGGAAACCGCAAAATATGATGGCCGAGGTTTGTCATTGTCGGCCGAAAACGTTAAAAAGCGCCTGGCAGCGGGAGAGCCCTACGTTATCCGTATGAAGGTTCCCGATCACGGCAGTTGTGTTTTTCAGGATCTGCTGCGCGGCCAGATTGAAATTCCCTGGACACAGGTGGATATGCAAGTGCTGCTGAAGGCGGACGGTATGCCCACCTATCACCTTGCCAATGTAGTAGATGACCACCTGATGAAAATCACCCATGTCATTCGTGGCGAGGAATGGATCAACTCAGCACCCAAACACCTTCTCCTTTATAAGTACTTTGGTTGGGATATGCCTGAGTTCTGTCATATGCCATTGCTGAGAAATCCCGATAAAAGCAAACTCAGCAAGCGGAAAAACCCTACCAGCATCAACTATTATCGGGATATGGGTTACATGCCGGAGGCTGTGGTCAACTATCTTGGGCGTATGGGCTGGTCCATGCCGGACGAGAGTGAGAAGTTTAGCCTTCAGGACATGCTTGATCAGTTTGACCTGCGTGCTGTGCATCTGGGGGGGCCGGTTTTTGATACTGAAAAGCTGGACTGGCTGAACGGCCGCTGGATCCGTGAAAATCTGGATGAGCAGGCATTTGCCAATCGTGTTGCTGAATGGGCGATAAACCGTGACAACCTCGCCAGGATGATTCCACTGATCAAGGAGAGAGTGGAAAAGTTTTCCGATATTGCGCCGTTACTCGGGTTTATGTTTTCGGGCATGCCGAAACTCGATACTTCCCACTTCGAGCACAAAAAACTGGACAATGAAACAGTGCGGAAAATTCTGCAATACAGCTCCTGGCGCCTCGATGGGTTGCGTCATTGGAGTCGGGATGGCTTGTATGAGGAGCTGAATCAGTTGGCACAGGGGATGGAATTAAAGTTGAAGGATTTTTTATCCCCCCTGTTTGTCGCTGTTGCTGGATCCACCTCGGCTCCGCCCCTGTTTGATGCCATGGCTATCCTCGGGCCAGATATGGTCAGGGCGCGTATCAGGAGCGCTCTGGAGGCCTCTGGCGGGGTTTCTAAAAAGCAGCTAAAGGCCTGGGATAAAGATTACCGTCTTCTCTCTGCAGCCCGTACTGAACACCCTGAAGAACAGGCTTGACACTCCAGGGGGCTGTGCCTAAAATTGCGCCCTCTTTTACGGGGCTATAGCTCAGCTGGGAGAGCGCAACACTGGCAGTGTTGAGGTCAGCGGTTCGATCCCGCTTAGCTCCACCAAACAAAAAATCCCCCAGATGAAAATCTGGGGGATTTTTTGTTTGGTGTCATAAGAATTCAAACGCTACGTTCCGATTCATCACTCAATCGAAGGCTGAGGTACTGCTGTGTTAATCGGAGAAACGACTCATTCTTCCGGTTTTCCAGCGGAGCAGTGCATAGCCGATCGTGGCGCACCCGAGGGAAGTGAAGAAGGCAATGCCGTAAACTAGGCCGGTTGTCTGATATACGGGGCCATACATAAAAAACTCCAGCACCATATAACAACATATCCCCAGTAACATTCCCCATACATATTGTGGTAGAGCAGTGCCGTAGATATAGCCGGCGAGAAGCGATGGGATCGAGAGTATGGCGATGACAGAGGATACATTCTGTGCATAGATGGCTGCCCATGTGGCAGAACCGAACATCAGAAGTGCACCAACGATGTAGGCCTGAATTTTTTGCATTATCTGACTGCCTTCTGTTTCCACATATTCTGCAGCTGAGTCTTCCATGAATTGGTGCGGTGCTCTATTGGACGTTAGTCGTGCCGATGTCATTCAGCAGACACAAAAAAACCGCCCAAAAGGGCGGTTTCATTGGCAGGGTTAACACTACATATCGACCGCTTCCATACTGACTTCTGTTGCATCCAGTTTCCAGACGCCGTCTGTCAGGATCAGGTGATCAACTTCTTTTTCAATAATACCATCGGTGTTAAAGACGTCACTGGCTCTGGTCCAGGCATTGACCTTGGCCGTTTCCCCGTCAATTTCGACTGACGATATGCCGTATTCGTGCAGAATGACAGATGCCATATCCACGATATTCTTCCAGTCAGCTGCATACTCTTTTTTTGTACGACCATCAATCATTCTTGGTGTCAGCAGGTCGTAAGCATCTTCGTATTTTCGTGCTTTTAATGCAGCGTAGTAGCTTTTGACGACACCTTCAGGTGTATTCTCCGCTGCATAGGCGGTCGCTGTGAACAATAATGACAGCACTATGGTGATGGGGAGAAGTAGTTTGCTCACTGGTTTAATGCTCATTTGTAGCCTCCGGATGTAACTTTTTACTCAGACTCGATTTTTCGGATCAAGTTCAGGTTAGCTTTTTTCTGATGTTACTACAGAATAATCGAATTAGCTGTAGCTGTAAGCCCCTTGCGTTTTAACTGGGTAGAATTAAAAAAGCCACTCAAAGAGTGGCTTTGGGGTATGCAGAAATTGGTAATGTACCTGATCTTACTCGGGATAATCCCGTTTTGGTGATCCAGTGTAGAGTTGTCTTGGGCGACCGATACGGTAAGGGTTGCTCAGCATTTCATTCCAGTGAGATATCCAGCCAACAGTGCGCCCGGTAGCGAAGATAACAGTAAACATTTCAGTGGGTATGCCAATGGCTTTCATGATGATGCCCGAGTAGAAATCCACATTGGGGTAGAGTTTTTTCTCAACAAAATACTCGTCTTCCAGTGCAATCTGTTCCAGTCGTTTGGCGATTTTAAGCAATGGGTCATTTTCAATGCCGAGCTCAGCCAGTACCGCGTCACAGGCTTCTTTCATGACCTTGGCGCGGGGATCGAAGTTTTTATAGACCCGGTGGCCGAAGCCCATCAGCCGGAAGGGGTCGTCCTTGTCTTTGGCGCGTACTACGTACTTGTCGATGTGTTTTTCATCGCCGATTTGCTCGAGCATTTCCAGAACAGCCTGATTGGCCCCGCCGTGGGCGGGCCCCCACAGTGCTGCGATGCCAGCAGCTATACAGGAATAGGGGTTGGCGCCGGAAGAGCCAGCGAGACGGACGGTTGAAGTAGAGGCATTTTGTTCGTGGTCGGCGTGAAGGAGGAACAACAGATCCATTGCTTTCGCAATAACGGGGTTGATGTTGCTCTCTTCACAGGGAGTGCCAAACATCATGTGCAGGAAGTTCTCTGCGTAACCCAGTTTGTTATCGGGGTACATATAAGGCTGGCCAATGAAATGTTTGTGACACATGGCTGCCAGTGTTGGCATTTTGGCAATTAGCCTGTGTGCGGTAATCAGTCGGTGCTCTGGATCGTTGATATCCATGGAGTCGTGGTAAAACGATGACAGGCCGCCTACCGCGCCACAGAGCATAGCCATAGGGTGTGCATCGTAACGAAAGCCGGACATGAACTGCTCAATGGAGCGATTCACCATGGTGTGCATTCTGATAATCTGCTCAAAATCCTTTTTCCCCTCGGGAGAGGGGAGCTCTCCATTCAGCAGCAGATAACAGGTCTCAAGATAATCGGATTTTTGTGCGAGTTGTTCTATAGGGTAGCCGCGATGAAGCAATACGCCCTTGTCGCCATCAATAAAAGTAATTTTTGATTCACAGGCAGCAGTGGCACTAAAGCCGGGGTCGAACGTAAAACAACCTGTTTCAGGCACTTTCGAAATATCGATGACATCCTGTCCGAGAGTACTTCCAAGTATCGGTAATTCAAGATGAATATCTGTGCCCTCTACAGAAAGATGGACCTTCTTATTGCTCATTGGGTTCTCCTACGAATCAGGGAGCGAGATGCAAGCATCAAGCGTGCAAACTATTTCTGAGGCGCAAAACTATAGCCTTCTCTCTGGATTTGTCAATTTTACTGCAAATACAGCGAGTGAATAGCGGCTATCTTTTGTAGATATAACTGCATCAATACTGAATGACGGACAGGTTTCATTGTAATCCTGTGACAATACTTCTATAATTTTTCCCCGATTTTAGCCCGGTATGCCGACGACGGTTTAGCCGATTTTCCCTGCGTTATATTTCTGCATTCTGCCCAACCTGCGGACTTAAGGTGTGTATATCGTGAACAAGAAAAGACCTGTAAATCTCGATATCGGAACAATAGAGCTTCCGATAACCTCCTATGTATCTATTTTGCATCGTGTTTCCGGAGTTGTACTGTTCGGTGCAATCGCTGTGTTCTTGTGGTTGCTGGATACCAGCTTATCTTCAGAAGAAGGATTTAATGCTATCAGGGAAACGATGAGCAGCCCGGTTTGCCAATTGATTGTCTGGGCAGCGTTAGCGGGCCTGGCCTACCATATTGTCGCGGGTGTCCGACACTTGATTATGGATTTTGGTGTGGGCGAGACCCTTGAAGGTGGTCGCCTGGGCGCAAAAATTGTCCTGTTTGTTGCTGTTGTTCTAATTATTCTCGCGGGGGTCTGGGTATGGGTATGATTACCAATGTTACAAGCTTCAGCCGCAGTGGCCTCTCAGACTGGCTGCTGCAACGTGTTACCGCCGTGGTTATGGCTGCCTACACGGTATTTATCACGGCCTACCTGCTATTTAATTCCGGCCTTGAATACAGTCAGTGGCTCGGGCTGCACAGCCATATCGCCATGAAAATCTTTAATGTCCTGACAGTACTGTCTATCGCTGTCCACGCCTGGATCGGTTTGTGGGCGGTCCTGACCGATTACGTCACAGAGCGTCTGCTTGGTCCAAAGGCCACGGTGCTGCGTATTTTTCTTCAGCTGGGGATGATTACAGTCACTCTGGTTTATGTCATATGGGCTCTTGATATCGTATGGGGAATCTAAATCCATGAGTAGTGTAAGAACCATTTCGTTTGACGGTGTAATTGTCGGTGGTGGTGGTGCTGGTATGCGAGCCGCACTCCAACTGGCCCAGTCTGGCTATAAGACAGCGGTGATTTCCAAGGTCTTTCCGACGCGCTCACACACAGTTTCAGCGCAGGGTGGGATTACCTGTGCGATTGCCAGTGACGATCCCAGCGATGACTGGCGCTGGCATATGTATGACACGGTGAAAGGTTCCGATTATATCGGTGACCAAGAGGCCATTGAATATATGTGCTCTGTCGGGCCTGAAGCAGTATTTGAACTGGAGCACATGGGCCTTCCCTTTTCTCGTACCGAAGAGGGCCGTATTTATCAGCGGCCGTTCGGTGGACAGTCCAAAAATTTTGGTGAAGGTGGGCAGGCGGCAAGAACCTGTGCTGCTGCCGACCGTACAGGCCATGCGCTGTTACACACGCTCTACCAAAATAACATTAAAAACAATACGGTGTTCTTTAATGAGTGGTTTGCAGTCGACCTCGTGAAAAATGCCGATAATGCAGTTGTAGGCGTTATTGCCATCAATATTGAAACGGGCGAAACCGTTTACGTGAAATCCAAGGCCACGGTGCTCGCCACCGGCGGCGCAGGAAGGATTTATGCGTCGACCACCAATGCGCACATCAATACGGGTGACGGTGTCGGTATGGCCCTCCGGGCTGGTTTTCCAGTTCAGGATATCGAAATGTGGCAGTTTCACCCGACCGGTATTGCTGGTGCCGGCACACTGGTGACGGAGGGCTGTCGCGGTGAGGGCGGTTATCTGATCAATAAAGATGGTGAGCGTTTTATGGAACGCTATGCCCCCAATGCTAAAGACCTGGCGGGTCGAGATGTGGTTGCCCGGTCCATGGTTCTGGAGATTTTGGAAGGCCGTGGTTGTGGCGAAAAAGGCGATCACGTCTTGCTGAAGCTGGATCATCTCGGTGAAGAGATTCTTGAGAGTCGTCTGCCCGGTATCTGTGAGTTGTCTCGTACGTTTGCCCATGTGGATCCGGTCAAAGAACCTATCCCTGTAGTCCCCACCTGTCATTATATGATGGGCGGTGTTCCCACTAATGTTTCTGGTCAGGCGCTGACCCTTGATGCCGATGGTAATGATCGGGTTATTGATGGCTTGTATGCCTGCGGGGAAGTTGCCTGTGTGTCTGTTCATGGTGCAAACCGCTTAGGTGGCAACTCGTTGCTGGATCTGGTGGTGTTTGGTCGTTCATCAGGTCTGTTCATTGAGCAGGCTCTGCGTGAAGGGATTGACCTGAAGGAGGCAACTGATGCAGATATTGACGCTGCTATGTCTGGCATAAATCGAATTAATAATTCGACTGAGGGTGAGACCACCGCAGAGTTGCGGGCTGAGCTGCAAAGTATTATGCAGAACTATTTTGGTGTGTTCCGCCGTGGCGATTACATGCAGGAGGGCATTGAGAAGCTTAAAGCCCTTCGTCCCCGGATAGAAAACGTTCGTCTCGATGATAAAAGTAATGCTTTTAATACAGCTCGTATTGAGGCGTTGGAACTGCAGAATCTTCTAGAGGTTGCGGAGGCTACTGCTATCACCGCCGAGGTCAGAACAGAAAGCCGCGGCGCTCACGCCCGTGAGGATTTTACAGAGCGCGACGATGCAAATTGGTTGTGTCACTCTGTCTACTTTCCCGAGACTAAAGAAGTTGGTAAGCGAGGTGTGAACTTTGCACCCAAAACCATGGAAGCCTTCGCGCCTAAGGCGCGTACCTACTGATAAGGGTTTGAACCATGTTGAAAGTTAGTATTTATCGCTACAATCCTGAGACGGACGAAGCTCCATACATGCAGGACTATGAAGTGGATACTGCCGGCAAGGATGTGATGGTGCTAGATGTTTTAGAGCAGCTCAAAGCGCAGGATTCAACGTTGTCTTATCGCCGTTCCTGCCGTGAGGGTGTCTGCGGTTCAGACGGCGTAAATATCAATGGTAAGAATGGTTTGGCTTGTATTACGCCGCTCTCGGCAGCAGTGAAAAACGACAAGTTGGTACTTCGCCCGCTGCCTGGCTTGCCGGTTATTCGGGATCTGGTAATCGATATGGGCCAGTTTTATGCCCAGTATGAAAAGATTCAACCGTATCTGGTAAACAACCAGCCGGCGCCCGCAATTGAACGCCTGCAGTCTCCGGAAGATCGAGCCAAGCTGGATGGTCTCTATGAATGTATCCTGTGTGCATGCTGCTCTACCAGTTGTCCCTCTTTCTGGTGGAATCCGGACAAGTTTATCGGTCCTGCGGGCTTGCTCCAGGCCTATCGTTTTCTGGTGGATAGCCGTGACACGGATACTGAGCAACGGCTTGCCAATCTGGACGATCCGTTTAGTGTTTTCCGCTGTCACGGAATTCAAAACTGTGTGGCGGTTTGTCCCAAGGGATTGAATCCAACTAAAGCAATTGGTCATATCAGAAATATGCTACTGAGAAGTGCTACTTAAAGTACATTACAGTACAATCTGCCAAGGCTTCCCTAGGTGGGAGCCTTGGTGATTTTGTGATCTGACTGACTACAGGAAACATTTCGATGCCTGAAAGCATCATGCAGCAATTTTTGCGCACTTCTCATCTTTCCGGTGGGAATGCTGCATATATCGAAGGTTTGTACGAAACCTATCTACACGACCCGAATGCAGTGCCTGACGAGTGGCGCTCTTTCTTCAGCTCACTTCCCGGTGTTAATGGACATAATGGGCTTGATGTATCCCATGCGACTATTCAGGAGCACTTTGAGTTGCTCGGTCGTCGCAGGGCAAGGCCTGTTCCCGCACCTGGTTCCGGTGGCGTCAATATAGAACATGAGCGGAAGCAGGTTAAAGTACTCCATCTCATTAGTTCCTACCGCAACCGCGGCCATCAGCAAGCAAGCCTTGATCCTTTGGGAATAATGAAGCGGGAGACGGTCCCGGATCTGCAACTTTCTTACCATGGTTTGACGGAAGCCGATCTTGATACGACTTTTCAATGTGGCACATTGTTCATCGGTAAACAGGAAGCCACACTGAAGGAAATTATCTCTGCTTTGGAGGAGACTTACTGTCGCCACGTTGGTGTTGAGCTGATGCACATCACTGATTTGGCCGAAAAGCAGTGGTTTCAGCAACGTCTCGAGAGTGTGCGTTCGAAACCCGTTTATGATACTGAAACACGCAAGCACGTATTGCAGCGACTGACAGCCGCGGAAGGACTGGAGCGGCATCTGGATTCCAAGTATCCCGGCACCAAGCGATTTGGTCTGGAGGGCGCAGAATCACTGATTCCCATGCTCGATGGTCTGATTGAAAGAGTCGGGGAATACGGAGCCAAAGAAATTGTCCTGGCCATGGCTCATCGCGGACGACTTAATGTTCTGGTGAACGTGCTGGGCAAAAGCCCGGCTGACCTGTTTGCTGAATTTGAGGGTAAACGGCATGTTGATACCTCGGGGGACGTGAAGTACCACCAGGGGTTTTCTTCGAATGTCATGACGCCAGGTGGCGAAGTGCATCTGGCGCTAGCGTTCAACCCCTCCCACTTGGAAATCGCCTCTCCGGTAGTTGTGGGCTCGGCCAGAGCACGTCAGGACCGTAGGCAAGATCCAGAGGGCGATCAGGTAGTCCCTGTCATTGTCCACGGCGATGCCTCTTTTGCCGGCCAGGGTGTGGTGATGGAAACGTTCCAAATGTCTCAGACCCGCGCCTACAAAACGGGTGGCAGTATTCACCTCGTAATCAATAATCAGGTAGGTTTTACCACTAGCAGGAAGGAAGATGCCCGTTCGACAGAATACTGTACCGATGTGGCAAAAATGGTTCAGGCTCCGATCATTCATGTTAATGCAGATGATCCGGATGCGGTAATGTTCGCTACCTCACTGGCTGCAGATTACCGTTATCAGTTCAAGAGGGATATTGTTATTGACCTGTTCTGCTACCGTCGCAGAGGCCATAACGAAACCGATGAGCCATCTTCTACCCAGCCCCTGATGTACAAGGTTATCAAGAAGCACAAAACCACCAGGGCTCTTTATGCTGACAGGCTTGCAAGTGAGGGTGTGCTCAATGAGTCAGCAGCGGATAGCCTGCTTGCAGATTATCGGAACATCCTCGACAAGGGACATAATGTCGTGAACAAGCTGGTCTCAGAGCCAGATGATGCACTGTTTGTCGACTGGTCTCCCTATTTGGGGCACGAATGGGTAACGCCAGCGGATACCTCTTATCCATTGGCTAAGCTGAAAGATCTGGCAACCAGAATGTGTCGGGTGCCAGAAGGTATTGTGTTGCAGCGCCAGGTGGAAAAAATTTATGACGACCGGCTGAAGATGTCGGCCGGGGCTCTGGAGCTGAACTGGGGCATGGCGGAACTTCTGGCTTATGCCACGCTGTTGGAGCAGGGTTACCCTATTCGGATGACCGGCCAGGATATTGGCCGCGGTACTTTCTCTCACCGTCACGCAGTACTTTATAATCAGAAAGATGCCGAAACCTACACGCCGCTCAAGCATCTTTCAGAAAATCAGCCCGAGTTCGATATCTATGATTCATTTCTGTCAGAAGAGGCCGTCCTGGCATTTGAGTACGGCTATTCTACAACGGCACCCTCTGGTCTGGTGATATGGGAAGCCCAGTTTGGGGATTTCGCGAACGGTGCCCAAGTTGTCATCGACCAGTTCATCACCAGTGGTGAACACAAGTGGGGACGCTTGTGTGGCCTCACCATGTTGTTGCCTCACGGTTATGAAGGACAGGGTCCGGAACACTCATCAGCTAGGCTCGAGCGTTTTTTGCAGCTTTGTGCTGAGCACAATATTCAGGTTTGTATCCCAACAACCCCTGCTCAGGTCTACCATATGCTTCGCCGTCAGGCGATCAGGCCAATGCGTCGGCCACTGGTAGTCATGAGTCCTAAATGGATACTGCGGCACAAGCTTGCAACTTCCTCTCTGGAAGATCTTGCCGATGGGCATTTTATGCCAGTGATTCCTGAGCGAGAGGTGGCGCCCAAGAAAGCGCGCCGTCTGATATTGTGTTCAGGAAAAGTTTATTACCATCTGCTGGAGGAGCGGATGGAGCGCAAAATTGACGATATTGCCATGGTGCGTATCGAGCAGCTCTACCCGTTTCCCGATGAAGACTTGTTAAATGTACTCAGTGAGTACACCTGTTTAGAGGAGGTAATCTGGTGTCAGGAAGAGCCCATCAATCAGGGCGCCTGGTACAGCAGTCAACACCATATGCGCAGTGTGCTCGATCGTTATAACGGGGATTTAACCCTACGTTATGTCGGTCGTCCTGCCTCTGCAGCGCCGGCTGCAGGTTACATGTCGGCACACCTTGAGGAACAGGCGAAATTTGTTAATGAAGCGTTGAGCTTTTAGCCGCCAAAAACCATCCTTGACCAAGGAAATGATAAAAAATGAGCATTGAAATTAAGGCACCTACTTTCCCTGAATCCGTTCAGGAGGGAAATATTGCTACATGGCATAAAAAACCTGGGGATTCCGTTACCCGGGACGAGTTGCTGGTTGATATTGAAACGGACAAAGTGGTTCTCGAAGTGGTTGCTCCCGCAGATGGAACACTGGATGAGGTCTTGAAAGCTGAGGGAGATGTTGTTCAGAGCAACGAGGTCATTGCACGCGTCACTGCCGGGGGCAGCTCTGCGAAACCAGCAGCGGAAAAGGAGTCTGAGCCAGAAGCGAAGGCAGAGTCAGGAGCAAAGCCTGATGATAGCAGTAAAGATTCAAGTGACGAAAAAATTGCCAGCCCTGCAGCTAGGAAGCTAGCTGAAGAAAAGGGTGTGGATCTGCAAAAAGTCAGCGGAAGCGGGAAAGATGGCAGAATAACCAAAGAGGATATTGTCGCCATTCAACCAACAGCTTCTCCTGAGCAGCCAGCACCTGCAGCGAGCCTGCCCCCTATGGCGGATGGGGATCGGGTCGAGAAGCGCGTACCTATGACACGTATGCGTTCACGCATTGCTGAGCGTCTGGTTCAGGTGACTCAAACGACCGCAATGTTGACGACCTTCAATGAAGTCGACATGCACCGAATCATGAATTTGCGTACAGAGTTCAAGGATTCATTCTCCAAAATTCACAATGGTACCCGGCTCGGATTTATGGGTTTCTTTGTCCGCGCGGCGACTGAAGCCCTGAAACGTTTCCCTGCCGTAAATGCCTCTATTGATGGCACCGATGTTGTTTATCACGGTTATCAGGATGTAGGTGTGGCAGTTTCCACCGATAAGGGCCTGGTCGTGCCAGTACTCCGTAATGCCGACACAATGAGCATTGCTGATGTTGAGAGCACAATTGCTGAGTTTGGTGGAAAGGCTCGTGATGGCAAGCTATCGATTGAAGAAATGACAGGTGGCACGTTCACGATTACGAATGGAGGCGTTTTTGGTTCACTGTTGTCTACTCCAATCCTGAACCCTCCGCAAACGGCAATATTGGGTATGCACAAAATTCAGGAGCGCCCAGTGGCTGAAAACGGTCAGGTGGTTATTCGCCCAATGATGTATCTTGCTTTGTCTTATGACCACCGTTTGGTCGATGGCAAGGAAGCGGTACAGTTTCTTGTGGCGATAAAGGAAATGATCGAAAATCCAGCTAAGATATTACTTGAGATATAGTTCTTAGTTAATTGAATTTAATAGGATTTGTAATGACAGAAAAATATGATGTCATCGTGATTGGGGCTGGTCCCGCCGGCTATGTTGCGGCTATTCGCTGCGCCCAGCTGGGACTTAAGACTGCGTGTATTGAAAAGTGGCAAAATGCCAAGGGCGAAGGCGTTAATGGAGGTACCTGCCTGAATGTTGGGTGCATTCCATCTAAAGCATTGCTGGATAGCTCTTATAAATACCATGAGGCAAAAAGTGAATTGTCTGTTCATGGTATCAGCACCACGAACGTAAAAATCGATGTAAAAGCGATGATTGAGCGCAAAACCAAAATTGTGGAGCAGCTCACGGGTGGTATTGCAGGTTTATTGAAAAGTAATGGCGTTACTTCGCTGTTCGGCACAGGTAAGTTGTTGTCTGGGAANGAAGTTGAGTTGACNGATCACAAAGGCGGNAAACAANTNCTNGCTGCTGATAACGTGATTATTGCAACAGGTTCTCAGCCCATCAACATNCCAGTGGCNCCCATTGACGGCAAAATTATTCTCGATTCCACTGGTGCCCTCGAATTNACGNCNGTACCAAAGCGATTGGGCGTGATTGGNGCNGGAGTNATTGGGCTGGAGTTGGGNAGTGTGTGGAANCGNCTGGGTAGCAAGGTTGTGCTCCTCGAAGCAATGACGGATTTCCTGTCTATCATGGATCAGCAAATTGCTAAAGAATCACTGAAGATATTTACCAAGCAGGGGCTGGATATCCGTTTGGGTTGCCGGGTTACTGGCAGCGATGTGAAAACNAAAGAGGTNGTTGTNACCTATCAGAACAGTGACGGTGAAGAAGNCAANGAGACCTTTGANAAATTGATAGTCTGTGTCGGTCGTCGACCNTTCACTGAAGGGCTTTTGGCGCCNGATTGCGGNGTCAACCTCGATGAGCGTGGCTTTATCTTTGTCAANGAAAAATGTGCCACNAATGCGCCTGGGGTATGGGCTGTAGGTGATGTGGTNCGAGGACCGATGNTGGCNCACAAGGGTTCAGAGGAAGGNATCATGGTCGCCGAGCGTATTGCGGGNCANAAAACCCAGATGAATTACGATATCGTACCCAATGTCATCTATACGCACCCGGAGATTGCCTCNGTTGGCAAAACTGAAGAACAGCTGAAGCAAGCGGGCGAGCCATACANTATTGGTGTATTTCCCTTCGTTGCCAGNGGTCGCGCGCTNGCAGCAAATGACAGNGAAGGGATGGTAAAACTGATTGCTCACGCTGAAACAGANCGTATCCTCGGNTGCCATATCGTCGGTCCNAGTGCAGCGGATCTTGTGCAGCAAGTGGCGATTGCGATGGAATTTGGNTCGAGTGCAGAAGATATNGGTATGACGGTCTTTGCACANCCGACGCTATCAGAGTCGGTGCACGAGGCGGCACTGGCAGTTAATGGTCACGCCATTCATATACCGAACCGCAAGAAACGGAAATAGTTTTTGTCTTATAACTCCGCAGTTCTCTACGATCTGCGGAGTTTTCTTATTTATTATCCTTAACCGACTGAACGGGAATGACAATGAACCTTCACGAATATCAGGCAAAGCAGCTNTTTGCTGAGTATGGTCTGCCAGTATCCGAGGGCATNGCAGCAGAAACNGTCAANGANGCNGTTGCNGCTGCNGATGTGATTGGCGGTGACCGCTGGGTNGTAAAAGCNCAGGTACATGCTGGNGGCAGNGGNAAAGCGGGGGGNGTCAAACTGGTGACATCCAGAGCNGAAATNGANGCNTTTGCCCGGGANTGGCTGGGTAATCGTCTGGTGACNTACCAGACNGANANNANTGGNCANCCNGTAAGNCGGNTNCTNGTTGAGTCNGTCACAAACATTGCCCAGGAGTTATACCTTGGTGCNGTNATCGACCGNTCAACCCGTCGCGTGGTTTTTATGGCNTCNACAGAAGGNGGCGTTGAAATCGAGAANGTNGCGGAAGAAACCCCAGAGAAAATTCTNAAGGCGATAATTGATCCGCTCACAGGAGCACAGCCCTACCAGGCTCGNGANNTGGGNTTTAAGCTGGGCCTCAACGCTGAGCAGATTAAACAGTTCNCCAAGCTATTTCTNGGCCTGTCNAANTTNTTCCATGATTATGATCTTGCANTGCTGGAGATTAATCCNCTGGTCATNACTGANGAAGGNAGTCTGCATTGTCTCGACGGCAAGATTAATATNGANAGCAATGCCATGTATCGTCANAANAAANTNCAGGGTATGCANGANCCNTCNCAGGAAGATGCCCGCGANGCNCACGCCGCCAGATGGGATCTCAACTATGTNGCCCTGGACGGAAATATCGGNTGTATGGTGAATGGTGCCGGNCTCGCNATGGGNACGATGGATATTGTCAAATTGCACGGNGGTCAACCNGCTAANTTTCTNGATGTNGGTGGTGGNGCGACCAAAGAACGNGTGGTTGANGCNTTTAAAATTATCCTCTCTGACGACAAGGTCGAAGCGGTTTTGATCAATATTTTCGGTGGCATTGTTCGCTGTGATNTGATTGCGGAGGGCGTTATCGGTGCCGTTGAAGAAGTGGGNGTNAAGGTNCCTGTAGTGGTGCGCNTGGAAGGCAANAATGCCGAGCTTGGCTCCAAGCTTCTTGCTGACAGCGGATTGAATATTATTGCGGCTACCAGCCTTACGGATGCGGCTGAGCAAGTGGTAAAAGCAGCGGAGGGTAACCAGTAATGGCAATTTTGATCAATAAATCGACCAGAGTGATCTGTCAGGGGATTACCGGTGGTCAGGGAACCTTTCACTCCGAGCAGGCGATTGCCTACGGCACCAATATGGTGGGCGGTGTTACACCGGGTAAAGGCGGCTCAACCCATCTTGGTTTGCCAGTGTTTAATACGGTGGCGGATGCCGTTGCCCAGACGGCGGCTGAGGCCTCTGTTATCTATGTGCCGGCACCTTTCTGCAAGGATTCCATCCTTGAGGCTGCCAATGCGGGAATCCAGTTGATTGTCTGTATTACGGAAGGTATTCCCACGCTGGATATGCTGGACTGTAAAGTCAAGTGCGATGAATTGGGTGTACGGCTGATCGGGCCAAACTGTCCCGGTGTGATCACGCCGGGTGAATCAAAAATCGGCATCATGCCCGGCCATATTCACTTGCCGGGCAGAGTGGGAATTGTATCCCGTTCCGGCACCTTGACCTATGAAGCGGTCAAACAGACCACTGACTCAGGGTTTGGCCAGTCCACCTGTGTGGGTATCGGTGGTGATCCGATACCGGGGTCCAATTTTATAGACATACTGGCCCTGTTTGAAAAAGACCCGGCTACCGAGGCGATTGTCATGATTGGCGAGATTGGTGGTACTGCCGAAGAGGAAGCCGCCATGTACATCAAACATAACGTTACTAAACCGGTTGTATCCTACATTGCGGGTGTGACAGCCCCGGCTGGGAAACGTATGGGCCATGCGGGCGCTATTATTGCGGGTGGCAAGGGTACGGCGGATGAAAAGTTTGCCGCCCTGGAAGATGCAGGTGTCAAAACCGTGCGCAGTCTGGCGGAAATCGGTAATGCTCTTAAGGACGTCACTGGCTGGTAGTGCTGATCTTTCCAGTTGTTCAAAAAGGCGGTCTGAACGGGCCGCCTTTTTTATTGAGCTCATGAAAGCTGATTTAAGCAATGATTTCGTGAATAAACATTTATTTCTGTCAGGAATTTCAACGGCGTGCTTGATTTTTGGTTTGCTGCCCCCATTTCTGCACCAGCCAAAAAACATTTCGCTTTTAACTTTGTAACAAGGAGACGATGGCAGCCATGACTGTTGAAACCCACGGTTTTCAAACAGAGGCCAAACAGCTTCTGCACCTGATGATTCACTCACTTTATAGTAACCGGGAAATCTTTCTCAGGGAGTTGATTTCAAATGCTTCCGATGCTGCGGACAAACTGCGATTTGAAGCGCTGTCCGATAATGGGCTTTACGATGGCGATAGCGACCTGCAGATCAAAATAGATCTGGATCCCGATGCCGGAATCATAACGCTGCATGATAATGGCGTCGGCATGTCGAAGGAGGAGGTGATTGAAAATCTTGGAACTATTGCTAAGTCTGGTACTGCACAATTCTTAAATACCCTCTCGGGAGATCAGCGCAAAGATGCCCAATTGATTGGCCAGTTTGGTGTCGGGTTCTATTCTGCTTTTATTGTTGCTGACAAAGTTGTGGTTGAAACGCGGCGTGCTGGTGCGAGCGATAATCAGGCTGTTCGCTGGACCTGTGAAGGCGAAGCTGAGTACAGCATTGAAGACATAGAAAAGCCTTCTCGCGGCACTTCCATTACGTTGCATTTAAAAGATGATGCGCTGGAGTTTGCCAGTCAGCTGCGGGTGCACAATATCGTCAAGAAATACTCGGACCATATCGGCATCCCGGTGGCCATTAGAAAACCCGACCCTGACGCAGAAGAAAATACTGAAGCGCCGGTTTATAAATATGAAGTNATNAANAANGCNNCNGCCCTGTGGACGNGCCCGCGNAATGAGATAACCGANGAGGAATATAAAGAGTTCTATAAGCACNTCACNCATGATTTNNTNGAGCCGNTGNTCTGGTCTCACAANCGGGTCGANGGCAAGCTGGATTACACAAGTCTGCTCTATGTGCCGGGNCATGCACCTTTTGATCTNTATAATCGTGACGTTGCCCGGGGGNTGAAGCTGTACATTCAGCGCACCTTTATNATGGATGATGCTTCNCAGTTCNTACCNTCATACTTNCGNTTTATTCGAGGGGTCCTGGATTCCAACGATCTNCCACTGAATGTCTCNCGGGAAATTCTACANCACAGTCCCGCTGTGGACTCCATNCGTTCCGCACTGGTAAAGCGCGTGCTGGATATGCTGGACAANATGGCCAAAGAGTCNCCGGATGACTATGACAAAATGTGGAAGGAGTTCGGTACCGTTTTGAAGGAGGGNCCGGCAGAGGATTATGCGAACCGTGAGCGNATTGCGGGACTNCTTCGTTTTGCNACGACCAANACAGAAGATGAAAAGGAAACNNCTTCATTGGCAGATTATCTGTCCCGCATGAAGGAAGGGCAGGAAAAAATATACTATCTTGTGGCAGATAATATGATTGCAGCCCGTAACAGTGCCTACCTTGAGGTNTTCCGCAAGCGGAATGTAGAAGTGCTTTTGTTGACCGAGCGNCTCGATGAATGGACGNTTTCCCATATTCATGAGTTTGANGGGAAAGTGCTGCAGGACATTGCNAAAGGAGAGCTGGANGATACCNTTCTTACTGACGACTCGGAGAATNAAGATAGTNACGGTGAGAAAAAACAGGCNTCATCAGANCTNATCGANAAAATTGCCAGTNGCCTGAGTGACAAGGTCGAAACTGTCAGNGAAACCNGACGNTTGACGGACTCTCCTGCCTGTCTNGTGTATGCTGAGGATGCATTGAGTCCGCAAATGNGAAAATTGATGGANGCNGCNGGGCAGCCAGTTCCTACAGATAAACCGACACTCGAGATCAATGNCCATCATCCGCTTATCAANCAGCTGAGCAAGGAGGANGATACTGAACGATGTGCTGATCTGGTGTCATTGCTTTACGATCAGGCTGTGCTGTCCGCCGGTGATCAACTGGANAACCCCAGCCTCTTCGTTCGCCGACTCAACCAGCTNTTGTTTGAGGGAGCATCATAGCCGTGCTCCNTGGCTTCAACCTATAATCCCGNAAACAACGATAATCAGAAGTTGNAAGCATGGTGGCANCACAAAAAATTGCAGTNCTGGGTGGCGGTACNTTTGGTACCGCCATTGCCAATATGATTGCNACCAATGGTCGNAATGTGGTCTTGTGGATGCGGGATGAAGAGAATGTTGNACGCTGCCGCCAAACACGTGAAAACCACCTCTANCTTCCNGGCTATCAGTTACACNAGAANNTACAAGTATCCAGTGACCTNCATGGAAGCCTANAGGGGGCTGAGGTTATATTNTTNTCTGTCCCCAGTTCNGCNTTTCGCNCTTTAGCGAAAGANGCCAGACAGTATATTGCTNCCCAGGCCATGGTTATCAGCACTGCCAAAGGGATTGAAGCCAACACATTCAAGCTGATGAGTGAAATCCTNGAAGANGAACTTCCAGAGGCCAGGGTTGGGGTNATCAGTGGNCCCAATCTTGCCAAGGAAATNGTNAACAGNGCCATCACNGCTACAGTTATTGCCAGCGACGATGAGCGNTTATGNAAGGAAGTGCAAGTNTTGCTGGGCTCTCCCTATTTTCGCGTTTANGCCAACCGCGATCGNTTTGGTGTGGAGTTGGCNGGTGCTTTAAAAAATATCTATGGGATNGCTGCCGGTATGGGTGCAGCCATGAAAATGGGACAAAATACCACCAGTGTATTAATTACNCGCAGTCTTGCAGAAATGAGCCGGTTTGCCGCCAAGCTGGGAGCGAACCCGATGACTTTTCTGGGGNTGAGCGGGGTCGGTGATTTATTCGTNACCTGTACNTCCCCGNTGAGCCGGAATTATCAGATAGGCTTTGCNCTGGGTGAGGGCTTGACACTCGATCAAGCAGTTGCAAAAGTAGGNCAAGTTGCNGAGGGCGTCAACACCACCAAAATCATCAAACAGGAGGCTGAAGAATTGGGTATTTATATGCCTCTGGTCAGCGCTCTCTATGAAACCATGTTCAATAAAAAGCCGGTTAGTGAGGTGCTCAGTAGTCTGATGCTCGCTGAGCAAAGTACCGATGTTGAATTTACTGCAGGGGAATGTCATGAAAGAGACGTTTAAGATCAATGTATTAAATGTCGATACCTGGATTCGACTGCTCTATATGATTCTGTTTGTCATATTGTTAGTGGTCGCACGTTTTGTTGTACTGATTGTTACTATCATCCAGTTCTTGGTGGTATTGGTTAGCGGGGAGGATAACCGTAATCTGAGAACATTGGGGCAGGGTACTGCTCAATGGGTCTGTCAGGCGGTTCTTTTCCTCACCTACAACTCTGAGGAAAAACCCTATCCCTTTTCAGATTGGCCTGAAACTCAGGCCTCTGTGGTGGATCACTGGGCGGACGCGGAAGTGGACGAGATACCTGCTGCCGAGTATTCCTCTGCTTCAGATGAAGATGTGCCCTCTTTTGTCAGTCAGAAATCTGGGGGGGAAGCGTCATCAGTTGATGATGCTCAAAAGGAAAAAAGCGAGTAATAAAAGCTGGTGCTGATCTACCTACTGCGCCACGGCGATGCACCCTACAGTGACATGGCGGGTGAAAGGTCATTGTCGGTTGAGGGCAAAAAGAACCTCGAATCTGTATTGTCGCAGCATCGCACGGAACTGTTCGGGCTTGCTTTAGTGCTCTGCAGCCCGGTTCTTCGTGCCCGGCAAAGCATGACAGTTTTGGCAGAAACACTGAATTATCAGGGGCCACTGTTGTTTGATGATGTGCTATGTCCCGAAAGTAGTGTGTCTGCCGTTGAAAGCCGCGTGAATTCCATGATGGAAGAGACGGTACTATTGCTTGGCCATCAGCCTCTAATTGGCAAACTTCTTGAGTATTTGACAGATCAGACTGGCTTGGGGTGGTCAATGACCACCAGTTCACTGGCTTGCCTTGATGTCACAGCTTTCAGCCGAGGTTGTGCTGAACTGAAGTGGTTGACGATTCCAGAGCCGGGCTGAATCCGCGGATACCCCCCCTGAAAGTTTTAACCGATTCAACGAGAAACTAACAGTTGATCAGTGAGAGGAGCTCATTGCGGGTGGCTTGATTGTCTCTAAATGAGCCTAGCATGGCGGACGTTTTCATTACCGAGTTTTGCTTCTCTACACCCCGCATCATCATGCACATGTGTTTGGCTTCAATAATGACTCCAACCCCATTTGCCCCGGTGACCGATTCAATGGTATTCGCTATCTGGGCTACCAGTGTCTCCTGAATCTGGAGACGACGAGCATACATGTCGACAATTCTGGCAACCTTTGAAAGACCCAGCACCTTTCCATCAGGAATATAAGCAACATGACATTTGCCGATGAATGGCAGTAAGTGATGTTCGCAAAGTGAATAGAGCTCGATGTCCTTGACGATAACCATTTCATTAGCATCAGAGGGAAACAGGGCTCCATTGATCACGTCATCAAGATTCTGGTGATAGCCACGGGTCATAAACTCAAATGCTTTGGCTGCGCGCTTGGGTGTATCCTTGAGTCCTGCCCGGGAAACCTTTTCCCCCGTAGACTCAATAATATGGGTGTAGCAATCGGTAATTTTCACAAATATTCTCGGCCTTTAGCTTTAGAAGCCGGAGCATAACCCTACGTTGGCGATAGGTAAACCTAAAGCCATTTGTTGACAGCAAAAGTAAAATGACAGCATGAAAAATCAAAGAATAATACCCGCCAAAGTTGGCGATTTTATCAACTGGGGTGCAGAGCGCTTTGAAGCTAAAGGATTGTGTTTTGGTCACGGCACTGACAATGCCTGGGACGAGGCTCTCAGTTTGGTATTGTTTGCTTTGAGTCTGCCCTGGGATAGTGATGTCAGTGTCCTGCAGCGGTCACTTTCCACTGACGAGCAATCGCGTATCACTAGCTTATTTGACCGGCGGATTAGCGAACGTATTCCGGCAGCTTATATCATTGGTGAGGCTTGGTTTGCCGGGTTGTCGTTCGCTGTAGATCAGCGAGTATTGGTGCCACGGTCACCAATTGCCGAACTGATGGAATCAGAGTTTTCTCCCTGGTTAAAAACCTCGCCGGCGACTGTTCTGGACCTCTGTAGCGGCAGTGGCTGCATTGGCATTGCCTGCGCCCATTACTTCCCGGAGGCCCGCGTGGTACTAAGTGATATCTCGGTTGATGCACTGGATGTGGCCGAGAAAAATATCCAACGTTATCAGCTCAGTGAACGCGTTATCACTGCAGAATCAGATCTGTTTGCCGGTCTCTGCGGTCAACGTTTTGATCTGATCGTCGCGAACCCCCCCTATGTGGATGCAGAGGATCTCGCAGACATGCCCAGTGAGTTTCTGCACGAACCGGCTATCGGGCTAGCTTCGGGGATTGATGGTCTGGATTTTACTCGCCGTCTGATTAATGAGGCACTGGATTATCTCACAGAGGAGGGTTCTCTGATTGTTGAGGTGGGGAATTCATGGCTGGCTCTCGAGGATGCATTTCCGGCCATATCATTCCTCTGGATAGACTTTGAGCGGGGTGGTCATGGGGTTTTTTTGTTGACCACACAACAGCTACGTGCACATCGTTTGTCATTGGACATCGACTAACCACGACAGAGTAAAGCTGATCGTATAAAATTCCTGTCTTGCTGCCTTTGTATCTCTTGTCCTCAGGAGAGTTGATGCGGGCATTCTTACGAACCGATAACCTGGAAAATCCTATGTCTGGCAATACCATTGGCAAGCTGTTTACCGTGACCACCTTCGGTGAAAGCCATGGTGCTGCCCTGGGTTGTATTGTCGATGGCTGTCCCCCTGGACTGTGTTTAACCGAACAGGACATGCAACGGGACCTGGATCGGCGCAAACCGGGTCAGTCACGCTATACCACGCAGCGACGTGAAGGTGATCAGGTGAAAATCCTGTCGGGCACATTTGAGGGCAGGACGACTGGAACCCCGATCGGATTAATCATTGAGAATACTGACCAACGCTCTAAGGATTATTCGAATATCAAGGATCAGTTTCGGCCAGCGCACGCTGATTACACCTATTTTCAGAAATATGGTATTCGGGATTACCGTGGGGGTGGTCGGTCGTCTGCACGCGAAACCGCCATGCGCGTCGCGGCTGGCGCGATTGCCAAAAAATATCTGAGAGAAGTTGCCGGTATAACGATTCGTGGATACCTCTCACAACTGGGTCCGATCAAAGCCGAGAAGGTTTTCTTGGATGAGATAGAAAACAACCCCTTCTTTTGCCCCGATCCCGACAAGGTTCCGGAAATGGAAACTTACATGCAGCAGCTGCTCAAGGAGGGTGACTCTGTCGGCGCAAAAATCACCGTCATTGCCACGGGTGTCCCGCCGGGCCTGGGTGAACCGGTATTTGATCGGCTTGATGCGGAGATCGCCCATGGTCTGATGAGTATCAATGCCGTTAAAGGTGTTGAAATCGGTGCCGGATTTGATTCGGTTGCCCAGCGAGGTACCGATCATCGCGATGAAATCACCCCCGAGGGCTTTCTGTCCAACCATGCCGGAGGTGTGCTTGGTGGTATTTCCTCGGGTCAGAATATCGTTGCTCATCTGGCGTTAAAACCGACCAGCAGCTTGCGGGTTCCTGGCCGTTCAGTAGATATCAATGGCAATGCGATTGATGTTGTGACCACTGGAAGACATGATCCCTGCGTGGGTATTCGTGCCACGCCGATTGCTGAGGCTATGCTCGCGATTACTCTGATGGATCACCTGTTGCGTCATCGTGCCCAGAATATCCATGTGGACAGCGGCCTGCCACCAATCCCTGCCAGCTAGACAACTGTTTTTTTGTGACTCACGAGGCAGTTCCATACTGGCGGTTGTCTGCGTTCTATTTTTGTTTCTTTGGCCTGTTGGGCGCGCTGTTTCCCTATTGGTCTCTTTACTTGCAGTCGCTTGGCTACACGGCTACCGAAATAGGCTTTTTACTGGCTATTCCGATGGCCACCAAGGTGATTGCGCCAAATATTTGGGCCTGGATTGCCGATTATACCGGTGAGCGGTTGGCAATTATTCGTTTGGGTGCATTGCTGGCCTGTCTGTGCTTTGCCGGCATTTTTATTAACCAGGGCTTCTGGGCCATTACATTGGTGATGGCTGGATACAGTTTTTTCTGGAATGCAGTGTTGCCCCAGCAAGAGGTGGTAACCACCAGTTTTTTACATCAACGACCAGAAAACTACAGTCGTATCCGGGTGTGGGGTTCTGTTGGCTTTATTGTGTTTGTGTTGGGCAGTGGTGCCTGGTTCGACAGATACAGCATCGATACATTGCCCGTCATCGGCCTGCTGTTGCTGGTGGGAATTTTCCTGTCCAGCCTCGCTGTGCCCACGCCTGCCTATCGACAGTTTGAGGTCGTCTCGCAGACATTTGCATCAGTCCTAAAACAACCCGTTGTGGTGGCTTTTTTTGTGGCAGGCATGCTGATGCAGCTGTCCCATGGCATCTATTACAGTTTCTTCAGTATTTACATGGAGTCTCACGATTACAGCAGGAGTGAGATCGGTGTCTTGTGGTCAGTGGGTGTCATTGCGGAGGTGTTTCTGTTTGTCATCATGCACCGTCTTTTACCACGTTTTGGTGTGCGTATAATTATGATCAGTTGCCTGTTGGTCGCCACATTGCGCTGGCTATTGATAGGCTACTTTCCCGAACAACCCGTGATATTGGTGCTTGCACAGGTTTGTCATGCGTTGACCTTTGGGGCCTATCATGCAGCGGGTATTGATTGCATACGCCGCCTGTTTGAAGCAGGTAATCAGGGTAAGGCCCAGGCCCTGTACAGTGCATTTTGTCTGGGGTTTGGTGGCGCCGTTGGCTCCGGGGCAGGGGGGCTAATATGGGATTTCAGCCCGCTGATGGCTTTCCAGTTGGGTTCTTTGTCCTGTTTTCTGGCCAGCTTTGTGATTTGGTTCCGTCTTAAGGATACCCGTCTTTGATATTTTCAGGGCTATCATGTCTTTGTATGCAGGGACTCGGGAGAAACGCCAATGAAATCCGTTATAGTGATTATGATCCTGGTTGGTGTTTATCTGTTTTATCCTACCTATGATCTGCTGGTCAAGGACAGCCCGTTTGATGAAACCTTTACATTACAGGGTAGCCAGTTCCTGACAGCTGACCGGTGTCGCGAAGCGGCAATGGCGAAGAAACTGCGCTACTTCCATTGTGCAGGTAGCAGTATTTGGGGCGATTTATTAAACACCTATGGCAGCTATCAACCTGAAAAACGTTACAGCGACCCTGAATTATTTAAAGATGACAGGAGTTGATGACTGGACGCCGAGAGCAATAAAAAACCCACGAGAACGTGGGTTTAATAATTGGTCGGTGTGAGAGGATTCGAACCTCCGACCCCTTCCTCCCGAAGGAAGTGCGCTACCAGGCTGCGCTACACACCGGCGGCGCGCATTATATCATCCTCCATTGAAGAGTCCACGACTCGCCGGGCTACTGCTCCGGGTTCACTTATGTGACCATTGACAGTATTTGAGTTTTCATCGGACAATCATCGTCCGCTGGCAAATCCCTCTAGAGTATCTGATGCCACGATCAATCTCGGATAGCACTGAAAAAATTCGCGCAAAGAAAAAGCGTTTCCTGGAACGCGAGGAAACGATTATTGAGAAGGCGCTGTGCCTGCTGATCAGGGACGGTGTTGACAAGGTAACCGTGTCCGCCATCTCCCGTGAAGCCGGTGTCGGTAAAGGGACCATTTACAAACACTTTCTCACCAAAACAGAAATTCTGATGCGTATCGTGCTCGATTATGAGCGCCATATCACTGAAAACCTTCGCCAGGGAATTGAAGCTGCAGAAGCGGGTGATCCCGGGGCTGCCGCTCGCTCCTATTTTCAGGCCCGTCTCGCTGACCCATCACTGGATCGTCTGGTGCAATTGCTGGAAGTCCGGCTCCATGACAATCATGAAGTGGTTGATAAAATGGATGAACTGCATGCATTGCGACGCTCCAATGTGGATGCGCTACATTCGATGCTTGCCAAGCTTATAGAGAAGGGCGTGCTCGAGGATGTACCGCCCCATTATCATTACATGGCCTGCTGGGCTCTAGCTCAGGGTGCGGTTGAGGCGTATTTCAATATCAGTTATGGCGCGGCAGTAGAAGATAAAGAAGACTTTTTAAACTTCATAGGTGGCATCGGTATCACCATGGGTAATCGCGGGCAATTGCGCGACGATAAAATTGCCCATTCAAGTGCCAATGCCAGTCGGACAGAAGTTCATCATTCTACATAGGTGCGCCACAAACCTATTCAACTCGGGGGTCGCGACATGCCCCATGTGGTCAGCAATACCTAGATATCTTGTGAGATTAAATAGATAACTATTTAATTTATAACTACATATTTGGGTAGTTTGGCCCGCCGCCACCCTCGGGTGCAACCCATATAATATTCTGGCTGGGATCCTTGATATCACAGGTTTTACAGTGCACACAGTTCTGTGCATTGATCTGAAAACGCTTTTCTCCCCCTGTCTCCTCAACAACTTCATAAACTCCAGCGGGGCAATAGCGCTGAGCAGGTTCATCATAAAGGGGCAGATTGTGGCTGATTGGTATCTCAGGATTTACCAATTTCAAGTGACAGGGTTGTGCCTCTTCGTGATTGGTGTTGGAAATGAAGACCGAGGACAGTTTGTCGAAGGTGAGTCTGTTATCCGGTTTTGGATAGTCAATGGTTTTTGACTCTGAGGCTGGCTTGAGTCTGGCATGATCCGGTCTGGGATCGGTGAGTGTCCAGGGCAGGTGACCATTGAAAATATTGATATCGATAAAAGCATAGGCTGAGCCGATAATATTGCCCCATTTGTGTTGTGCGGGGCCAAAATTGCGGTGCCTGTGCAGTTCCTGATAAGCCCAGCTTGACTGATAGTTGCTGTTGAAGGCTGTCAGTTCATCCTGTTGCCTGTTGCTCGCAATGGCCTCTGCAGCACTTTCTGCAGCGATCATGCCGGTTTTCATCGCACAATGGATACCCTTAATTTTTGCAAAATTGAGTGTGCCGGCATTATCTCCCAACAAAACTCCACCACTGAAGGTCATTTTTGGCAGAGATTGCATGCCACCTTTAACCAGAGCTCGAGCACCGTAGGATACTCTTTCTCCTCCCTCTAGATACTGTTTGATGACAGGGTGTTGTTTGTAGCGCTGGAATTCATCAAATGGGCTGAGATGCGGGTTGGAATAGGAGAGGTCTATCGTCAGGCCCACTGCTACAAGATTGTCTTCCATATGGTACAGAAAGCCGCCACCGGAAGAACCTGTTTCACTCAGTGGCCAGCCCGCACTGTGAACCACAAGCCCCGGGTAGTGTTTCTCTGGTGGGACCTGCCAGAGCTCCTTGATGCCAATACCATAGTGCTGTGGCTGTAAGGCGTTGTCATCGAGGGAAAAGTGCTCAATCAGCTGTTTTCCCAGGTGTCCCCGGCATCCCTCGGCAAAAAATGTGTATTTTCCCCGGAGTTCCATGCCGGGGGTATAGTCCGTTTTCTGGCTGCCATCGGCTGCGAGGCCCATATCGCCGGTTACAACGCCCCGAACGTTATTTTTATCATCGTAGAGCACTTCTGCGGCAGCGAAACCGGGAAAAATTTCTACACCCAGCTGTTCGGCCTGTTCAGCCATCCAGCGACAGAAATTACCAAGACTGATAATGTAATTGCCGGCATTGTGCATGGTTTTAGGAACAAACAGGGATGGAACCTTTATTCCCCGGGTTTTGTTGAATACATAGATATTGTCCTGGCGAACCTCTGTGATGAGCGGAGCGCCGAGCGTTTTCCAGTCGGGGAATAGTTCATCCAGGGCAGTTGGCTCCATGACGGCACCCGAGAGAATATGGGCACCTACTTCCGAGCCTTTTTCAAGCACCACAACAGACAGGTCGGGGTTGATCTGTTTCAAGCGGCAGGCCGCTGATAAGCCCGCTGGCCCGGCCCCGACAATAACGATGTCGTAATCCATATATTCACGTTCCACAGCATTCTCCATAGGGTTTCAGTCTGTCATGTCCGGTGTGCGGAGGGTGTGAATTTTAGCCTGTATAGACCCACGGTGCTATGCGGATTTAGGACCCGCCAGTCAGTACTACGAGGTCAGTAATTGATTGTCTGAAAATTTCCCTTTGCCTTGATTTGGCTTGATGGTGGCGGCATGATTAGCACCCCTCAATGCTAACCAATGAATTTCAAAGGGTATTCCATGAAAGTACTTGTCGCTATCAAGCGCGTGGTGGACTACAACGTCAAGGTGAGACCCCGAGCCGATGCTGCCGACGTTGATCTCAATAATGTCAAAATGTCGATTAATCCTTTCTGCGAAATTGCTGTGGAGGAGGCGGTACGTCTCAAGGAGCAGGGCCTTGCCGATGAAATTGTTGTCGTTTCAATAGGGTCTCAGCAGGCTCAGGAACAGTTGCGTACGGCATTGGCGCTGGGTGCAGACAGGGCTTTGTTGGTGGTCACAGAAGATGTGCTCGAACCGTTGGCCATCGCCAAGTGTCTGAAAGTGTTGTGTGATCGCGAACAACCGGATCTTGTACTGATGGGTAAACAGTCGATTGACGGCGATAATAATCAGACGGGACAAATGCTCGCGGCGCTGACTGGGTACCCTCAGGGTACCTTTGCATCAAAGCTGGAACTGACGGGTGACAATAAGGCGACGGTAACCCGTGAGATTGATGGCGGGTTGCAATCACTGGCGCTTACCTTGCCGGCAATTGTGACTGCCGATCTGCGCTTAAATGAACCGCGCTATGCCTCTCTGCCCAATATTATGAAGGCCAAAAAGAAACCTCTGGATACTTCGACCCCGGATGAGCTGGGTGTTTCCATTTCGCCGCGCGTCAAGCTGCTAAAGGTTGAACTGCCTGCGCAGCGAGCGGCCGGTATTAAAGTGGCCGATGTTGAGGAGTTGATGGACAAACTGAAAAATGAAGCGAAGGTGATCTGATGAGTATTCTGATTATTGCTGAACATGATAACAGTGATCTTAGGCCTTCGACGCTGAACAGTNTCAGCGCNGCGCAGGCGATTGGTGGTGATATTGNCGTATTGGTGGCGGGCTCCAATTGCGCCGGCGTGGCTGACACACTGTCAAAGGTGCCTGGTATCAAAAAAGTACTTCTGGCTGACAATCCGGTCTATAGCCATCACCTGGCCGAGAATATGGCGCCCCTGGTTGCCGAGATTGCTGAAGGTTTCAGTCATGTACTGGCGCCAGCCAGCACGACTGGAAAAAATCTGATGCCGCGAGTGGCTGCTCTGCTCGATATGCAGGCTATTTCGGATATCAGCGAGGTAATAAGCCCGGATACCTTCAAGCGGCCAGTGTACGCGGGCAATGTCATCGCGACAGTGCAAAGCAGCGATGAAGTTAAGGTGCTCACTGTGCGCTCCACGGCATTTGAAGCGGCTGTAACAGAGGGAGGTAATGCCACCATTGAACAGATTTCCAGTGTACACAATCAGGATCTCTGTATCTTCATAGGCCAGGAGTTGGCCGTTTCCGAGCGGCCGGAATTGACCTCTGCCCGGGTCGTGGTTGCGGGTGGTCGTGGCATGGGCAGCAGTGAGGGTTTCGCTATGCTGGAAAAACTGGTCGATAAGCTTGGTGCGGCAATGGGCGCATCCCGTGCAGCTGTGGACGCGGGCTTTGTTCCCAATGATATGCAGGTGGGCCAGACAGGTAAAATTGTTGCTCCGGAACTGTATATTGCCGTAGGTATTTCAGGTGCGATTCAGCATCTGGCAGGAATGAAAGATAGCAAAGTCATTGTAGCGATTAACAAGGATCCGGAAGCGCCTATTTTTCAGGTGGCAGATTATGGTCTGGTCGGTGATCTGTTTGAGCTGATTCCCGCCATTGAAGCGCAGCTCTGAGCGATGTGCAAACCATAAAAAAACCGGTCTTTTGACCGGTTTTTTTAGTCCCTGCTTTTTTCTGAGAAGCTGCCATCCCGACCAATTTTCTTGTGGAACTCCTTCCGCTGTTCGGGCGACATACTGCGCCATCGTTCTTTTAACGCTTCCCGTTTCTCTGCGGGCAGGTTGTGAAATTTTTCACGTGCCTGATGGATACGTTGGCGTTCTTCCGGCGATAGTGATTTAAAATACTCGCGTCGTTTCTCCAGTTTGTCCCTCTCTGCCGGTGTCATTGATTCATAACGCTGTTTCCAGTCCTTCTTGTGGCGTTTGGAGGGGTGCACTTTGTCTTTTTCAGCGTAATAACGATGGCTTCCGGCAGCCTCGAAGGGGTTTATGACCTGGTTGAGAGGGTTGTGCCCCGGAGTAAAAGGTTCACCCTGGTGGGCTTGTCCAGGAAGTGAAAAGGCACAGATCAGGGCAAAGGCGAGCACCTGTGGTAAAAAATGTCCGCGACAGAATATGCTTTTGTACATGTATCAGCCCTTCAGATTGGAGGTGTCGCTGGCCAGCCAGGAATAGAATTCCATGTCTTCGTAAAGATCGATTTCTTCACTGAGCATGAACTCTTCCTGGGGGGAACTGTCCTGCTGCAGATTTTGTGTGAGTGGTGAGAACACCAGTATAACTGCTACCAGAGAGATTGCCGCCATGCTGACAACCGGGATAAAAAAGTCTGGCCATCTGCGTTGATTGGCGACATTGAGAGCCATGTTTCTTGCTGCCACCAGGCGACGGGCTGTCGCAGAGTCAAGCTCGTTTTCAGAGTGACGCAAGGTGTCTTGTAGTTGTTTCTCTAGATCAGTCATACCAATAATCTCCCAGTGTGTCCCTAAGCTTGATTAATGCGCGGGAATAATGGGTTTTAACGCTGCCTTCACTGCACTTCATGGCTATTGCTGTCTCTTTTGTACTGAGGCCCTCCCAGCAGCGCAACATAAAAACCTGTTGTTGGCGAGGAGGGAGGTGGATCAGTGCCTCTTTTAAAACACGTATCTGACGTTCGCGCTCATGCCGTGTATGTGGTGTTGTACTGTCAGGCCCTGCAACGGCTTCAATAGGGTCTTCTTCGGTCTCTTCACCCTGTTTGTCCCTGAAGTGGGAAAGCCATCCTTTAAACTGTCTCTGAAATTTTCTTTTACGGTGCAAGTCATTGATTTTGCTTTGCAATATTCGATAAAACAACGGGCGCCATTCACCGCTTGGCTTATGTGCATAGCTGACCACCAGTTGGGTCATGGCCTCCTGCACAATATCCAGCGCATCCTCCCTGTCGGTTAGGGAGGTTACTGCGATGGCATAGGCCCTGCGCTCTACCGACGACAAAAAGTTTTCCATAGATTGCTGTGTCAGGGTCCCGTTCCTTTTGTCGTTACCTGTCGGATTATCCAATAAGGTCAGCAACATGGATAACTGGCGCTCTGTCAACGACGGTGATGCAAAATTTCATTTAACAGCACTGCCCCGCCAATAATGTAGATGTAATCATCTGAGGCACTTCTCCGATAGTAATCATGTTTTTTTGTCTGCCGGGATGACCGTAATGTTTTCTGTACTTATTGTGCTTGTAGTCGTGTGAATGAAACCTGCGATCATGGTATTGGTCTCGCCTTTGGTCATATCGATAATTATCCCGGTAGATCCTGCGATAGTCGTGGTGATAGTTGTGGCGGTATTCAGCACGAAAATTCGGTTTGTGGTCGCGATCTCCGGCCAGGGCCGGTGCCATGCCAAATATGATTGATGTGGTCAGCAGACCGAGAACAAGAAGTTTTTGCATGCAGGGTACTCCATTTCTTCAGTAATGCTCATTAGAACGTACCGCTGAGGTATCGGTTGACAAAATCTTTTGATCAAGGCTCCAGAGACAACCAGATTGGGCAGTGATCGGAGGGCTTTTCCATGGCTCTGATCTGGTAATCAATGCCAGCATCAGTGGCGACAGGCAGGAGGTTTTCCGAAGCGAGAATAAGGTCGATTCGAAGACCGCGCTTCGGGTCTGCCTCAAATCCCCGGCTTCGGTAGTCGAACCAACTGAATCTATTGGGTTCATCCGGATGAAAATAATCAAAACTGTCTTTCAGAGTCAGGCTCTGGAGGCTGGATAGCCACGTCCTTTCTTCGGGTAGAAAACAGCATTTACCACTGCGTAGCCAGCGTTTGCGGTTTTCGTCCCCGATACCAATATCCCGGTCGAGGGGGGCTATGTTCATGTCGCCCATCACAATGATGTGGTCACCATTGGTGTGAACGCTCGATATATGTTGTATTAGATCTTCGTAGAACTGTTTTTTACAGGGGAATTTCTGTGGATGGCTTCGGTTTTCGCCTTGGGGGAAATACCCGTTATAGACGTGGACGGTACGGTTATTAAGAGCGAACTTCCCGTAAATTAGCCTTCTCTGGTGGTCTTCCGGGTTGTTAGGTAGCCCCTTCATGTGGTCGGCGATGGGTATCCGGTAGAGCAGGGCGACACCATAGTGGCTTTTCTGACCGTGATAAATCGCATCGTAGCCCATTCCCTGTATCTGATCGATGGGAAACAGCGCATCTTCAACCTTGGTTTCCTGCAGGCCAATCACGTCCGGAGAATATTTGTCGATAACGGCTTTCAGCTGGTGAAGGCGGGCTCGCAATCCGTTCACGTTAAAAGAAACGATATTCATGTCTTGTTCCAGCGGCCACAGCTGTTGTTCAGAGCAAACTTTTTAGTTGGTCTCCCGGCTGCGTTAATTGACGATTTTATGCTATCCATCAGCTTGATTGACTTCAAGCCGATGGATAACGTCGAATGAGAGCCGACTCGGGGCTGTCTTTCGGCTCAAGGCTGTTATTGGCTCAAGGCTGTTGTACCAACATGGATCTGGCATCACTCATTATCAGTACATCGGCAAAGATATTGCCAGTCTCATAGAGTAGTGGGTCGCGTTCCGGTAGCGGTATTGTTTTCTCCCCTTCTAGATCGGCGTCGACAGAATTTTCTGCCTGCCATGCCTCGACGGTTTCATAGGGCGATAATCCCTTTGCAGACCGGCGTTTGTTTTCAATGGCCAACCTTGTTAAATCATAGTCTTTGGCTTCCTGGCGACGTTGTTCTTCATTCAGTGATATTGATTGCTGTGCTCTGCGCTCTTTCATCAGTGTCAGCTCATCACTGAGGTAGCGCAGGTCGGGATCCTGGCTGAGTCGGGACTTGTGACGTTCGATCAATCTGTCAACGGGCAGATCTGTCAGGTCATAACGGCGATGGGGGACGGCATTTATTTTGTCCCAGGGGAGTGCATTTTTTTCGCTGCTTTCGCCAACGATTTCAGCATCATAAAATGCAGGCAGTTCGATATCGGGAACCACGCCCAGATTCTGGGTGCTTTCGCCTGAAACACGGTAAAATTTCGATTCAGTCAATTTTAGCTGTCCCTCGCGAACCGGCAGTTGTATCTGGACAGTCCCCTTGCCGAAAGTCTGCTCGCCGACAACAAAGCCTCTTTCGTAGTCCTGAATCGCTCCGGCAAAAATTTCTGAGGCAGAGGCGCTGAGCCGGTTGGTCATCACCATCAGCGGGCCCCTGTAGTAGGCGTTGTAGCGCGAACGATGATTGCGTGACACCACTTCATTGGCATCGCGAACTTGCACAATCGGACCCGGATCAATGAACAAGTCGGTCAACGTGGTCGCTTCCTGTAGAAAGCCGCCGCCGTTATTGCGCAGGTCGAGAATGACACCGTCTATATTCTGATCGGCCATTTCGCCCAGCAGGCGCTGAACATCCTTAGTAGTACTCTTGAATTCGGGATCTCTATTGTAAAAGGCCTCGACATCAAGATAAAAAGTTGGAATGGTGATGACGCCGAAACGGTAATTCCCGGAATCGTTTTGTACCTCAATAATTTCAGATTTTGCAGCTTGCTCCTCAAGTTGGATCTTGTCTCTGACAATGGCAATTTCTCGAGTGCTGCCAGCGGCTTCACCCACTGCCGGCATAATTTCAAGCTTGACGATGGTATCCTTGGCACCGCGAATCATGTCCACGACGTCATCCAGTCGCCAGCCGATGACATCGACCCCTTCCTCTTTGCCTTGTCCAACACTGATAATCTTATCCCCGGCCTTGAGTATCCCCTGTTTGTCTGCCGGTCCACCTGGAATGATCCTTACCACTTTGGTGTGTTCATCTTCCCGTTGGAGCACTGCGCCTATACCGGTCAGAGACAGTGACATGGCAATGCGGAAGTTTTCCATGGAACGAGGCGACATATAACTGGTATGGGGATCGTACAATTCAGCCAGAGAGTTCATGAAAATCTGGAAAATATCCTCACTGTCACGCTGTGATAACTGGTTTTGCAGGTTGGTATAACGTTTTACCAGTAGGGAGCGGGCAGCATCGGGCTCTTTGTCGCTGAGAATCAGCCGTAGATACGACTCCTTGATCCGTTTTTTCCAGAAGGCATCAGCAGCCTGGGCTGACGCTGGCCATTGGGCCTGCTCAAGATCCAGATTCAGGCTGTCATCTTCGGTGAGATCAAATTCAAAGCCACTTTCCAGCAAGTCGATATTGGCTTGCAAGCGTGCTTCGGCACGTTCCTGATAACGATTGAAAATATAAAAACCGGCGCTCAGGTCTCCTTTCTTGAGCATATTGTCCAGCTCGTTTTCCCAGCGACTGAACTCATCGATATCACTCTGGAGAAGATAACTTTTGGCTGGATCGAGATTGTTGACATATTGAGAAAGAAAGCGGTTGGATAAGCCATCATCCAGGACCTGCTTGCTATAGTGCTTGCTGGCCAGTTCATTGACAATTTCAATGGCGGTTTTGGGTTGCTCGGGACTGTAGCTGACCTTGGCAAGGGCTATTGATGTCAGTGTTAACAGCAGTAGACAGAAGGTGTTGCGAATAAAATGAGGCATCAGATGAAATTGTCTCTTGATCAGTAAAGGGTTTAGTTTATCAAAGTTGACCCTTCATAGACCCCGGTCAGCCGAAAATGTTTGATGCAATCTGCAATTACTCGGTAAAGCTTACCCGATTGATGTCACTGGTTGATCCCGACTACCTTCAATGAAATGATTGGAGTCTGGACTGGAGACCACCATGACTGATAAAGAACAGCAGCGTCCTGCAGCGCTGGTGACCGGTGCCGCTAACCGACTTGGTCTGGCATTCGCGACCGCACTGGCAGATCGTGGTTACGATATTGCACTTCATTATCACCATTCCACCGAGCAGGCGCAGCACCAGGCTGAATTGATCCGGAATAGAGGAGTTCGCTGTGAAACGTTCCAGTTCGACCTCTCTGATGAGGACCCTGCGTGTCTGATAGAGCAGGTGTATCATCGCTTCCCCGGCCTGCAGGTGTTGATTAACAGCGCCTCGGCTTACCATGCCGGGACGATAGCGAATACAGATCGCGCATTACTGCAGAAACAGTTCTCAGTAAATTTTTTTGCTCCCTACCTGTTATCCGGGAGCTTCGCAAAGCAAGTGGCGAGTGGCTCCATCATTAATATTCTGGATAACAAGATCGCCTTTCAGCAATATCAGTATGGTGCTTACCTGATGTCAAAAAAAGCACTGGCCGAGTTTACAAAGCTGGCGGCAATGGAGTTCTCGCCCCGAATCCGGGTCAATGGTATAGCCCCTGGTGTAGTGTTACCCGGGGAAACCCGTACCGGCGATTATATTGATTGGCGGATTCAGGGTATTCCGCTACAGCGTCAGGGCAGGGTGGAAGACCTGACCCGGGCTATGAACTATTTAGTGGATAGTGAATTCGTCACAGGTCAAATACTGTTTGTGGACGGAGGTGAAGGTATGAACCACCAGGGTCTCAATGCTGAAGACTATGAATCTGGTGATAAAGTTGAATGAGTCAAAGGGTGATCATCTGCATCGCGTTATTATTTCCGTCGGTTCCAATATCGAGGCAGCAAAGAACATTGCACGTTGTTATGAGATTCTGGTTGCTGAAACGACGCTTTTAGCGGCAGCCGACGTTATTCAGACATCACCCGTGGGTTACCAGTTTCAGCCCGATTTCCTCAATACGGCATATCTGATTGAAACACCCCTGGATAGAGTGCCCTTTAATCATTACCTCAAGGCTGTGGAGGACAGGATGGGCCGGCTGAAAGGGCCGATTAAATCTGGCCCCAGAACGATTGACCTGGATATTGTCATTTGGGACGGTGTGATTCTGACCGATGATTTCTATTGTCACGATTACGTGAGAGTGCCGGTTCAGGAGCTGCTGGACACCTGTGCAATGGTTGTTCACCGCCCCTGAGAACTCACTTATTCACTCGATCGATGCCCATCATCTGTCTGAACAAGTGAAATTCTTTGCCATTTCCTTATAATGTCGTCCCCATCTGATTATCAATTTGTTTTGGAGATCTATTGTGAAAGCACCTGTACGTGTTGCCGTCACCGGCGCCGCCGGCCAAATTAGCTATTCTTTACTGTTCCGTATCGCTGCGGGCCAAATGCTCGGTGAGGACCAACCAGTCATTCTGCAATTACTGGAAATTACGCCAGCACTGGAGGCGCTCAAAGGCGTTGCCATGGAGCTGGATGATTGTGCTTTCCCGCTGCTGACGGGGATAGTTCAGACAGATGATCCGAACATTGCTTTCAAGGATGCCGACTACGCACTTTTGGTCGGTGCTCGTCCCCGTGGACCGGGTATGGAGCGCAAGGATTTGCTGGAAGCCAATGCGGCTATTTTCTCTGTGCAGGGTAAAGCGATCAATGACAACGCATCGTCCGGCATTAAAGTGTTGGTGGTGGGCAATCCAGCGAACACCAACGCACTGATCGCCCAACGCAACGCACCGAACATTAACCCTCGCCAGTTCACCGCCATGATGCGGCTTGATCATAACCGTGCCATGACCCAGCTGGCCCAGAAGACCGGTACCAGCATTAACGATATTACAAAAATGACGATTTGGGGCAATCACTCTTCGACCCAATACCCTGATCTTCATCACGCGACTGTTCAGGGCAAAGCTGCGATTGATCTGGTCGATCAGGCTTGGTATGAATCGACTTACATTCCTGAAGTTCAACAGCGCGGTGCAGCGATCATCAAGGCTCGTGGTGCTTCTTCCGCAGCTTCAGCTGCAAATGCTGCTATCGACCACATGCGCAGTTGGGCGCTTGGCTCAAACTCGGGTGATTGGGTCAGCATGGGCGTCTACAGTGACGGTAGTTATGGTATTGCTGAAGGCCTGATCTACTCCTTCCCCTGTGTCTGCAAAAATGGAGACTGGGAAATTGTGCAGGGCCTGGAAGTTAATGATTTCTCACGTGCCAGAATGTCCGCCACTGAGAAAGAGCTCGCTGAGGAACGCGATGCTGTGAGCCATTTGCTGCCCTGAGGATTGCTTGTCTCAAGCTTGTTGTTCTGGAAAAGGCGCTCTATTGAGCGCCTTTTTTCATGTCTCAGAGAACGTTTTCGTGATCGGTGAATCTATATGAAAACGGTCTATACTGAATGCAGGAGCAATTATGGTTACCCTCCATGCATTGACAGATCATGCCAGGCAACTGGTGCTCAGCCCCAATCGTTCGATGGATTGGAAGGGCAATCTCTATGTGCTGCTTGCCGCTTCGGTTGTATTGCTGATTCTGGCGGTCGGGATGGCACTCAATGGCGCCTGGTTAGTGCTGCCTTTTGCCGGCATTGAGATTATTGCATTGGGCTCCGCGATGCGTCTGACTCTCCGCAAGCTGGATTTTCGTGAAGTCATCACTGTACAGAATGGTGTGCTGAGGCTTGAGCGTGGTAGAGACATCCCTGACTTTAACCTGACGTTTCCTCAGCAGTCTGTGAGATTTCTTGTAGATGGTCCAGATCGGCCCATGGGATTGCCGTTGATCGATCTGGTGGCTTTGGGGCACTGCTATCGGTTGGGCGAGTTTCTAAACCGTGCCGACCGATTCAAGCTTGCCAGAGTACTCAAAGAACAACTTAACCTGCAAGTCAGCAAGTACAATACATTTCAGCGCACCTCCTTCTAGAATTTTTGTTAAAGTAAGTTCCCTAAATACCTTCCAATGACTAAAACACCGCAGTAAGGAGACATTATTCATGCCATTTCCTAAAGTGGGAAACGTAGCGCCAGCATTCAGCCTTAAAAATCAACGTGGTGAGACGATTAAACTGACGGACTTTAAGGGCAACAAAAATGTCGTGTTGTACTTCTATCCCAAAGCTATGACGCCGGGTTGTACCGTCCAAGCCTGTGGCATCCGTGATACCAAAGATGAATTTGCCCAACTTGATACGGTTGTTCTGGGCATTAGCCCTGACCCTTATCCACGGCTGGCCCGGTTTGAAGAAAAACAGCAGCTGAATTTTGATCTCCTTTCAGATGAGGATCATGCTGTTACGCAGGCCTATGGCTGTTGGGACATGAAAAAGTTCATGGGCCGTGAGTTTATGGGTGTACTGCGTACTTCGTTTGTTATCGACAAGCAGGGCAAGATCAGGTTGGTGATGGACAAGGTTAAAACAAAAACTCACCACGATGATATTCTGCGGTGGGTAAAAGAAAATCTGGTTTGAGGTGAAGCCGCTATCGCGCTAAAGTCCCGCTTCTCTTTTACAACGTACCGTTTAAATAAATAATGAGGTAACCGAATGTCATTTGATTTATCACAGGTTGTTATGGCGACCTCCGCGCCGTCTGGCTCCGAACCAAACCCGATCTTCACACTACTGATGTTCGGTGGGCTGTTTCTTTTTATGTATTTTCTGATTATCCGTCCACAGCGCAAACGTCAAAAGGAACACCGTGAACTGACTGGTTCGCTGGGCAAGGGAGATGAGGTGGTAATGAATAGCGGGTTGCTCGGCAAGATTACCAAACTTGATGATGACTATATGACCATACAGGTGGCCAATAATGTGGAGTTGAAGTTTCAGAGGGCGGCCGTTCACGCTGTTTTGCCCAAAGGCACCATCAAGGATATCTGAGAGAAGGCCGCATATGCGGCCTTTTTTTTGCCCATGATTCCGGACAAGCTCAACCTTGCACAGCTGCCTACGCCGCTCCAGTTTTTGCCACGGCTATCCGCTGAATTGGCTGGTCCGAGAATCTGGGTTAAGCGCGATGACCTTACCGGTTGTGCCGCCAGTGGCAACAAAGTCAGAAAACTCGAATTTGTCCTGGCTCGGGCAATAGCAGAGGGTGCTGATACGCTGCTCACCTGTGGCGGGCTTCAGTCCAATCATTGCCGGGCGACGGCTGTTTTGGGTGCACAGCTGGGTTTAAAGGTGCATCTGATTCTCAGGGGGGAACCCCCCGAGCAGCCACCCGATGGCAATTTATTGTTGGACAGTCTGGTTGGGGCAGAAATCAGCTGTTATCCACAGAACCAATATCAACACTTGCCTGAGTTGATTGCCCACTGGCTTGATTTTTATCGTAGTCGGGGTCGCAAGCCATTTGTCATCCCCACGGGTGCCAGTGACGGTATTGGCATTTGGGGTTATCTGCACTCTGTCAGTGAGCTGGCATGCCAATTCAGGGAGCTCGAGATCAAGCCGGACGCTATTGTCTGTGCAACAGGGTCTGGAGGTACACAGGCAGGCCTGACACTGGGTTGCCATCTATCCCAGTTGGATATATCTGTGGTGGGTTTTGCCGTTTGTGATGATGCCGCGTATTTTCATAACAAGATCAGAGAAGATATCAGCGACTGGACGAGACGTTACGGTACATCTGTGGACATGACGCAAGTGGCTATTCAGGTCAACGATCGTTATATCGGTCCCGGCTATGGCCGGGCAACAGCAGAGGTCTTCTCCACTATCCGTCACATGGCCTCTCTTGAGGGACTGATACTCGACCCGGTCTATACCGGTAAGGCGTTTTACGGCTTGATTCAAGAAATCAAGGCAGGGGCGTTTCAGGGCGCTTCGGATATTGTATTTATTCATACTGGTGGTCTGTTTGGTTTGTATGCCCAGCGCGATGAACTGGGCATACAGCTTAAATCTTCAGCGTCAGGTTTGATTGAGTGATATTAGGTGAATCCATGACTCTGCAATCTGTGGTCAATAGCATCAACGGGTTTGTGTGGGGACCGGTGATGCTGTGCCTTATTCTCGGCACGGGCCTCTATTTGACGATTGGTCTGGGCGGGCTGCCAATACGAAAAATAGGCTACGGTTTCAGGCAATTATTCATTGGGAGAAAGGGTGGCGGCGATGGGGATATCAGCCCCTTCAATGCGCTGATGACATCGCTATCGGCTACGATTGGAACTGGCAATATTGTCGGTGTTGCCACGGCTGTCAGTATCGGTGGCCCCGGGGCACTCTTCTGGATGTGGTGTACTGCCTTGCTGGGGATGGCCACCAAGTACAGTGAAGCTGTATTGGCGGTGCACTATCGCGAAACGGACAAGCGAGGCAGGAAAGTCGGTGGGCCAATGTACTACATCCGCAATGGATTGGGTCCAAAGTGGGCATGGTTGGGGTTATTGTTTGCGGTTTTTGGCACCCTCGCCGGGTTTGGGATTGGCAATACTGTTCAAGCGAACTCGGTGGCGGATGCATTGCACAGCAGTTTTGCGGTACCCGAACAGCTTACCGGTGCAGTAATGACTATCCTGGTGGGGCTGGTATTACTCGGGGGAATTCAACGAATTGCGCAAGTGGCCGGAAAACTGGTGCCTTTCATGACGATCCTTTATCTTATGGTTACAGTGATCATACTGATGATTAATATCGGTGCGGTCCCCGAAGCCCTGATACTGGTGGTAAAAAGCGCTTTTTCGCCGGTGGCTGCAGGGGGTGGTTTTGCCGGAGCGACGATTATGCTGGCACTGCGTATGGGGGTAGCTCGCGGCATATTTTCTAACGAGGCGGGTTTGGGCAGCGCGCCCATTGCCCATGCCGCGGCTGAAACCAATAGTCCGGTTCGCCAGGGTACCATTGCCATGCTGGGAACCTTTATTGACACTATCGTGATTTGCACAATGACAGGTTTGGTGTTGATTCTGACGGGTGCCTGGAGCAGTGGCGAGCAGGGTGCTGCACTCACCGCATTCGCTTTTAATAGCGTGCTGCCCCATGGCGATAAAGTGGTTGCCGTCAGTCTGGCCTTGTTTGCTTTTACCACGATTCTGGGCTGGAGTTATTATGGTGAGCGCTGTGCCGAGTACCTCTTTGGCATCAATGTTATTGTGCCGTTTCGCATAGTCTGGGTTGTCGCCGTATTTGTGGGCGCGACATCGCAATTGAGCCTGGTATGGAGTATTGCCGATACACTTAACGGTATGATGGCCGTGCCTAATCTTATCGGCCTGTTATTGTTAAGTCCGGTCATTTTCAGGCTGACCCGTGAATACTTTGATCAATAGACAGTTTGCCGCTTATCTTCAGGTGTAATCATTGCTGGTCGGCACTCTCCACAGAGGCATAAACCTCAGTGCTGCCATCCTTTTTCAGTAAATAGATGTTATAGGGTTTAAACCGGCCCTCCATTTCCATGCCTGGGCTACCCACAGGCATACCCGGTACTGCCAGGCCAAGTGCACCATCAGGGGGGTTGTTCATGAATTGTGTTACAAATTTGGCCGGCACATGACCTTCCATGACATAGCCGTTTTCAAAGACTGCTGTGTGGCAGGATTGATACTCTGAATCGATACCCAGGCTACTTTTGACCGCCGTCAGATTTTTAGGGTGGTGAATGAGTGCGTGATAACCCTTGTCGGACATATATTCCATCCACTCTTCACAGCAACCACAGGATTCACTTTTATAAAGATTGTAAGAGGACGAAGTCAATAGTTTCGGGGTACTGTTCGAGTCTCGTTCAGATTCGGCTTTTTCCTCGCTTGTACACCCGGTCACCATGAGAAACGTCATTAAAAACCCTGCTAAAACGTATTTTTTTATACTAGTCATGGAGATCTCCAAGGTGTGAGTGCCAAGTATCCGTTAAAATAAAAGTATCGTTGTTTCAATTTCTTGTTACTGAAGAGCATGAGTGAAATTGTTCTCATGGTAAAGTTTATCCAGCTATCAGCCACTGCTTGTCTTGATTAGCCGCCACCGTGATTGTGGCCATCCACTGCATACGAGTGTACAAGATTGAGTAGATCAATTGACAAAAAGACCCTGTCTTGATGCGAGCTAACATGTAGTGTTTTTATTTAATGGGTTGTTTTTACTAAGGTGTAACGGGTAAACCCCCGGAGGAATAGTCTGTGTCAAAGAACTTTGGTGACAAACTGGTGATTGCTATTTCATCCAGGGCCCTGTTTGATCTGGATGAAAGCCATCGGGTTTATGAGCAGGAAGGGTTGGATGCCTATTCCCGTTATCAGGTGGCGCATGAGGATGAGGTTCTTGCACCGGGAGAGGCATTTCCCATGGTGAAAAAACTGCTGAGAATCAATGAAAAACTGGATGGTGACCCGAGGGTGGAAGTGATTTTGCTCTCCCGGAATTCGGCTGACACCGGATTGCGGGTGTTCAATTCCATTGAGCACTATGGGTTGAATATCAGCCGTGCCGCGTTTTGTGGTGGAGAAAGCCCTTACCGGTATGTATCCGCTTTTGGTTGCCATCTGTTTCTTTCGACCAATGCAGAAGATGTCTGCAATGCCCTGAATAACGGGATTGCAGCGGCAACGTTAATATCGTCGGGATCCAGAGATCGCAATGACGATGAACTTCGCTTTGCTTTTGATGGTGATGCTGTACTGTTTTCCGATGAATCGGAACGTGTCTACAAGGAAAGCGGGTTGGCGGCATTTACTCAAAGTGAGAAAGCCGCCGCCAGGCAGCCAATGAGCGGTGGCCCGTTCAAGCATTTTCTTCAGGTTTTGCATACCCTGCAGTCAGAATTTCCACCCGAGAGCTGTCCTATTCGAACAGCTCTCGTCACGGCGCGCTCTGCGCCGGCCCATGAGCGGGTCGTGCGAACGCTCCGAACATGGGATATCCGGATAGACGAGTCCCTGTTTCTCGGAGGCCTGGAGAAGGGTGCGTTCCTTAAATCTTATGGTGCGGATGTGTTCTTTGACGATCAGCAGGCACATTGTGAATCGGCAAAATCCCACGTGGCCACCGGGCATGTGCCTCATGGCATAGCTAACAAAAAGGACTGACCAGTTTACAGTTTAGAACAGGGCGAATTTGATGCCCATGCCGAGCAACAGGCAGGCTAAAACCGGTTGCAATACCCGGCTTGGGAGTCGTGCTGCCAGTCTGGTGCCCAGGTGAATGGCTGGCAGTGACCCGATCAATAGTGACCCAAGCAGTACCAAATCGACATTGCCCAGCAGGAATAAATGGCCAAGCCCGGCGATCAGAGTCAGTGGCACTGCGTGAGCAATGTCGGTCCCGACTACATGCAGTGCCGGTAGGCGAGGATAGAGAATCATCAGTAGCGCCGCACAAAATGCGCCTGCGCCCACTGATGAGAGGGTGACAAAAATACCCAGAAAAATGCCCGCAACGAAAGTTACCTTTGTGGCGTGCAACTGAAAAAATGCTCCTACGGGGCCGTGTGGCCGGTCGGAAGCATTGCGTAGAAAACGTTTTAGTAAAATCACGGCGGCGGTAATAATCAGCATAATACCGAGACTGGTTGTCAGGATTTCTCGATACTCTTCTGCATCTGTAAACACATGATAGAGGAGCTGGGATGTAATGAGTGATGCCGGTATGCTGCCAGCAGCGAGATAGGCAACCAGTCGCCACTGAATACTTTTCTGCCGAGTGTGGGCCACAACACCACTGGCTTTTGTGATAGCGGCATAGAGGAGGTCAGTGCCAATAGCGACATTGTAGGGGATGCCGAACATAATTAGCATAGGCGTCATCAAGGATCCGCCACCAACACCGGTGAGCCCGACGACTAAGCCCACGAAAGCACCGGACCCAACATACAACAAAAAATCCAGCACAATTAATCCACTTCTATCCCAAAATAACCTGGAAACTCTAGCAATTTGTACCTATTCTTCAAAGGAATAATTTCTTATATTTTTATATCATTGTCGTCTATCCGAGTGAATGCATGAAATTACAACAGCTTCGATATATCTGGGCGGTGGCGCACCATGAGTTGAATGTTTCTGCCACGGCCCAAAGTCTTTACACTTCACAGCCGGGTATCAGTAAGCAGATACGCCTGCTCGAAGACGAACTGGGTGTGGAAATCTTTTCGCGCAGCGGCAAACATCTCACGCGTGTTACCCCGGCGGGCGATGAGATTCTGCGTGTAGCTGGCGATATTTTGCGGAAAGTCGATAGCATCAAGCAATTGGCTCAGGAGCATAATGACCCCAGGCGCGGCAGCCTGACTATCGCGACAACCCATACTCAGGCACGTTATGCACTACCGCCGGTTATTGAAGCCTTTATTGATAAATATCCCGAGGTTTCATTACATATGCATCAGGGTACACCGATGCAGATCTCTGAACAGGCTGTAGATGGCTCAGTGGATTTCGCCATTGCCACTGAGGCACTGGAGTTATTTCACGATTTGCTGATGATGCCTTGTTACCGATGGAATCGTTGTATTCTGGTGCCCAGGGACCATCCGCTGGTTCAAGTATCAAAATTGACGCTGGAGGAGGTGTCGACTTATCCTTTGGTCACCTACGTGTTTGGTTTTACCGGGCGTTCCCGCCTTGATGAGGCCTTCAATGACCGGGGACTCATTCCAAAGGTGGTATTCACCGCTACAGACTCTGATGTGATCAAGACTTATGTGCGCTTGGGTCTGGGTATTGGCATTGTTGCCCACATGGCCTACGACCCGGTTAAGGACAGTGATCTGGTGGCATTGGATGCCTCTCATCTGTTCAAGCCCAGTATCACCAGTATCGGGTTTCGGCGAGGTACGTATTTGCGGGGATATATGTATGATTTTATCGAGTTGTTCGCCCCTCATCTAACTCGGGACAGAATAACTGAGGCCTGTGCCATTCATGCGAAGGACGATCTGGAAAAATTTTTCAGTGCGGTAGAGTTACCGGAGCTTTAGTCCATTTGGTTTGCCGTTAACCCGACATCCGGGGCTGAACAAGATTGAACCAAAGAATGGCTTTGAACCTTATAGAAAGTCGAGATCGGGGTTGTCGTTAAGAATTTCCTTAAGCTCGTCCTCTTCGCGGGTTTTCTGGTTAAGCACCTCTTTGACAAACTTGAAATAGACGGTGTAAATCTCCGGTTGTTGGCCTTCCCGCTCAACCACAAAAAAAGGTGCCTGCTCCACATTGTAATGTTTCGCCAACAACATTCCCGGTGAGCTGGGGTCCCGCTCATCCGCCAGCAAAACCTCATCTATTAGAGACATCTGGTCAGCAGCTTCCATTTTTTGTTGCACGTCTTCGCACTTTCTGCAGAGACTGCCGTCCAGCTTGATCTTTTTGACGAGTGTGATTTTCATGTGTCTTTCCCGGTTTATTTTTGCGTATTGACGGCATGCAGACCGCATTCCTTCATCGTGGCTTCTTCCCACCACCAGCGGCCTTCGCGCTCATGTTGGCCTGGGCCGGTGGCACGTGTACAGGGTTCACAGCCGATACTGATATAGCCCCGGTCATGTAATTCGTTATAGGGCACGTTATTGGAACGAATATATTCCCAAACCTGGTTTGATGACCAGTTGGCTAGCGGATTGAATTTGGTCAGGGTGCCATCGGGGCGGGCAAAGGCCTTGTCGTCCTGAATCACAGGGATAGCTGTGCGGGTACCAGGGCTCTGGTCGCGACGCTGACCGGTTACCCACGCGTCTACAGTCAGCAATTTACGGCGCAGGGGGCCAATCTTACGGATACTGCAGCACTCTTTGTGGCCGTCGCGGTAAAAACTGAAAAGTCCTTTCTCCCGCACCATATTATTAACGGCGTAGGCATCGGGAAAAACCACATCGATTTGGATACCGTAATGCTCCCGGACCTTTTCGATAAAGCGATAGGTTTCGGCATGCAGGCGACCCGTATCTAGGGAAAAGACCTGTACTTTCTCCGGGTTGATCCTGTGCGCCATATCAATCAGTACAACATCCTCTGCACCACTGAATGAGATGGCAATATTGTCAAATTGATCAAGTGCGTAGGCAATAATCTCCTGTGGAGACTGATTGGATAATTCCCGATCGAGATCAAGAGTGTTCAGAAGGTTTGCAGTCATGGGAGTTACTCAATATTCTCAATAAGTTAGAGGGGTTGTCCTCAAAGTCGCGCATCATATCAAAGCCGCCACTAAAGCAAAAATAATCAGAAACTATAACCTTCATCGATATGGCTATTAAAAATCTGTAAAAAGGCTATTTACCTGCCTGTGGAGCTATCAAAAGCCTCGCAACTTTATTGCGCAATATCCCTGAAATCGTTAGAGTGGCGCGGTCTTATTTTGGTCTCGCACGATTAAGGGTGACATTGTGGAAATCGCTTGTTTGGATCTTGAAGGCGTACTGATTCCTGAAATATGGATTGCCTTTGCCGAGAAAACCGGTATTGATGCGCTCAAGCGTACTACCCGGGATGAACCGGATTACGATGTGCTGATGCGTTACCGTCTGGATATTCTGGACCGACACGGTCTGGGGCTTAAGGAGATTCAGGAGGTGATAGCCACGCTATCGCCTCTTGAAGGAGCGCGAGAGTTTGTTGACTGGCTGCGGGAACGCTTCCAGGTGGTCATTCTCTCCGATACTTTTTATGAGTTCGCACAGCCCCTGATGCGTCAGTTGGGATTTCCCGCGTTGCTATGTCACAAACTGGAAACAGACCAGGACGGTCGCGTGGTTAATTACCACTTGCGGCAGGCCAACCCAAAGCGCCAGGCGATTGTCGGCTTTAAAAGCATGTACTACCGGACTATTGCTGCCGGCGACTCCTATAACGATACGACCATGCTGGCAGAGGCCGATGCCGGTATCCTGTTTCATGCACCTCAGAATGTTATTGATCAATTCCCGCAATTTCCGGCTGTCCATACATTTGAGGCGCTCAAACAGGAATTCATCAAGGCCAGTGTCCGGGAGCTTAGCTTGTAGGGCGCCTATCCGGTGGGGCTATCCGGCTGGATAAGCACTCGGATTTTGTCCAGAATTTCCTGGAATTCACTTTCGGCATTTGAGTCGGCCACGATGCCGCCACCTCCCCAACAGTGCAGTCTGTCACCATCGGCCAGGATCGTGCGGATGGCGATGTTGGTATCCATTCGCCCTGTGCTGCTGATATAGCCAATGCTGCCGCAATACACCGAGCGGCGACAGGTTTCCAGTGTTTCAATGATTTCCATAGCGCGTTTTTTCGGTGCGCCAGTGATAGAGCCTCCGGGGAAACAACCTCGTAACAGTGACAGTGGTGATTCACCGTCACGGAGTTTTCCGGTCACCGTGCTGACCAAGTGATGTACGTTGGCAAAGCTTTCAAGCGCAAAGAGCTTTGGTACCCGAATCGAGCCTGGCTGACAGGTTTTCCCGAGATCATTGCGCAGCAAATCGACAATCATCAGGTTTTCAGCCCGATTTTTGGTGCTGTTCATCAACTCGATAGCATTTTGTTGATCCTCCTCCACCGTTCTGCCCCGTCTGGTAGTACCCTTGATAGGCTTGGTTTCCACCTGTCCGGCAGAGAGCTTCAAAAACCGCTCGGGGGAAAAGCTCAGTACCGCCTGATTGCGCTTTCCGAACTGATAATAGCAACTGTAGGGTGAGGGCAATATCCGTCGTAGTACTCTGTATAGGTGCCAGCTATCACCTTGGTATTTCGCTGAAAAATGCCGGGCGAGATTGACCTGATAGCAATCACCCTCACTAATATACTCCTTGATTTGGCTGACAGCATTCAGGTAAGCATCTCTGCTCATTGAGGGCTCAAACGGATTTGTCCCTTCGCCATCACTTCCTGTGAGGCTTTCTCCATTGTCGGCCTGCTTCAGTCGCTTCGAGACCGTTTCACGAAGATCCGCCGGGCAATCGTTGCGAAAAATCAGCCAGGCTTTTCTCGACGAGTGATTGAGTACAAGGGCCCAGTTATAAAGCCCCAACCGGAGATCCGGCAGTGAGTCCACTTTGCCCAGCAGGTTCGGCAGCACTTCGATACGGTGGCCAAGGTCGTAACCAAAATAGCCGGCCAACCCCCCCAAAAAAGGATAATGGCTCAAGCTGTGATCGGCTGGTCCGAGGGTGTCGAGGAGTTGCTGTGCCAGCGCGAAGGGGTCTTCAGAGGATTCATAGATGGTCTGAGGGGTTATGATTCGTGTGATCTTGTCCACTGTCTCGAGAACAGTGGTCGGTTGCGCTGAAATAATATCAAACCGACCAGAGAGGCTGCGAGGCTTGCCACTGTCCATCCAGATGGGATCATCGAGATCCCGTATTGCTGCAAAGAGCGCTTCGGCATCGGGACGGTAGGGAAAGTCGGTGATATCCACGTTAGGCATGGTCGGTAGTCTACGGTAGAAGCGAGGATGTTTCAGACTAATTCAGCGTTGTTATTGTCTTTTTCAGCACTTTATTATGGCCTCATCTTGGGACTGTGCAGCAAGTGCGGCATTTCTGTGATTGCTCCAGGTCTCTGATCATGGCAATCTCAGCCCCTGTAAGCGTTCACTGGCCAGACGACACTTTGCCGACCATATCAGGTTGGCCCCGGGGTTGTTTGCGTGCACGCAGAGAGCCTCTATTGCTGGCGTTGCCTTGATCAATTCGGGTTGCCGGGAATGAGTGTTGGATAAACAACAGGCTGGAGTCATGATGTTTTTTGCAACCCCTGATCTTTGTGATGATTACCCCGAGCTGGTGCAGGTAATGGAGCCAATGATGGCCAATTATGGTGGGAGGGATACGTTTGGCGGTGAAATTGTTACTGTCAAATGCCATGAGGATAATTCGCTGGTGAAAGAGAGTGCCGGTAAGCCCGGTCATGGAAAGGTGCTCGTGGTGGATGGTGGTGGTTCACTGCGGCGTGCGCTGCTGGGCGATATGATTGCCGAAAATGCGGTCAGGAATGGATGGGAAGGGTTGATTATTTACGGTTGTGTCCGCGATGTTGATGCGTTGGCAAAGCTGGATCTGGGTGTGCAGGCACTGGCCGCGATCCCTTTGAAAACCGACAAGCGTGGGATTGGTGATCTGAATGTGTCGGTGACATTTGGCGGTATTACCTTCCATCCCGGAGAGTATGTGTACGCCGATAACAATGGCGTCATCGTATCGCCCAGCCCATTGGTAGGGGAGGGGTGAATGGATTCTGCGTGGCTTGATGCATATCAAATATCAATTGGCGCGGCAGGTTAAACTTTAAACGCGCAAAATAGTTTTTTGTCAGGAGTTATTGTGGATTGGCGTAATACCAGCGAACGCTATGGTTTGATGTCAGTGGCTTTCCACTGGCTGATGTTGTTGTTACTGATTGCGGTCTACAGCTGTATTGAATTGCGTGAACTCTACCCAAAGGGTAGTGACCCCCGTGAAGCCTTCAAAACCTGGCATTTTATGCTCGGGCTGACTGTTTTTATATTGGTCTGGATTCGGTTGGTTGCCCAACTTTTACAAGTGAGGCCGGAGATTCTGCCAGCGCCACCTCGCTGGCAGGTGATGGCGGGAAGATCGATGCATGCCATTTTATACCTTTTTATGATTGCCATGCCGCTGATGGGTTGGCTGGTGCTCAGCGCCAGTGGTAAGCCTGTGCCTTTTTTCGGGACGACTTTTCCGGCATTGATGCCGGAAAACGAAACGCTGGCCAAAGCCATTAAAGAGGTTCATGAGACGGTTGGCAGCGCAGGGTATTTTTTGATAGGGCTTCACGCCCTGGCAGGGTTGTTCCATCATTATATTTTGCGCGATAACACCTTGCTTCGAATAATTCCAAAAAGGTTTAAGTAACTACTTTAATAGGTTGTTTTTATTGATTTTCTGTAGCAATTACAGTTGTTGTAAATAGCAGCCCCGACCCTCGTATGAGCTGCCGGTAAATCACAAGTGAAATTCTATTTTCATCACTCATTGATTGTAGCGATGGGCAGGAAGCGCTTGATCATTCACCAACTCATTTATGTTATTTCGGGAGAGCTGAGTGCTCTGATGTCCCAGAGCGGACCGTAGTGATTAGCTCAAATGAACTCCGGCAAGTGTCGATGGCACTCATTCAGGGAATACAGCATTGAGACATGCCATCATTTCAGAACCTCTCAATAAGGAATGTCGAGCCCTTGCGGACTGGTTATATGGCCTGATGCCGAAATAGCAGCACATTGAGCAAGGCAAAAAAAAGGAGCTGCGAAGCAGCTCCCAAACTTTTACTCTTAGGGGAATGGGTGATGAATGAACCTTAGAACTGGTTCATCGTGTTGTCTTTACCGCCGGCCTTGAGAGCGGCTTCACCAGCAAAATATTCTTTGTGGTTATCGCCGATATCGGAACCAGCCATATTCTGGTGTTTTACGCAGGCAATGCCCTGACGGATTTCCTGACGTTGGACGCCTTTCACATAAGCCAGCATGCCCTGATCTGCAAAGTAGCCTTTTGCCAGATTGTCGGTGGACAGGGCAGCCGTGTGGTAAGTAGGCAGGGTGATCAGGTGGTGGAAGATACCCGCTTCGCGAGCCGCGTCCGCCTGGAAGGTACGGATCTTCTCGTCAGCCAGCTTCGCCAGCTCTGTTTCATCGTAGTCTACGCTCATCAGTTTTTCGCGATCATATGCAGAAACATCTTTGCCTTCTGTCTGCATGGCATCAAAGACCTGCTGGCGGAAGTTCAACGTCCAGTTGAAGGAGGGGCTGTTGTTGTAGACCAGTTTGGCATTGGGCACTGCTTCGCGAATTCGGTTAACCATTTCAGCGATCTGACCAACGTGGGGTTTTTCGGTTTCGATCCACAGCAGATCGGCGCCATTTTGCAGGCTGGTGATACAGTCCAGAACGACGCGGTCAATACCGGTGTCCTTGCGGAACTGGAACAGACCTGAGGCCAGACGTTTTGGTTTGAGTAGCTTGCCATTGGCCTTGATTACTACATCACCGTTCTGGATGTCTTCTGCACTCTGAACGTAATCACCATCGAGGAAGCTGTTGTACTGGTCACCCAAATCGCCGGGTTCGTTGGTCACAGCAATCTGCTTGGTCAGGCCAGCGCCGAGGGAGTCGGTACGTGCAACGATAACACCGTCGTCGACACCCAGTTCCAGGAACGCGTAGCGAACGGCATTGATTTTGGCTAGGAAGTCAGAGTGAGGGACAGTTACTTTGCCGTCCTGGTGACCGCATTGCTTTTCGTCCGATACCTGGTTCTCAATCTGGATACAGCAAGCGCCCGCTTCGATCATCTTCTTCGCTAACAGGTAGGTCGCTTCGGGGTTGCCAAAGCCGGCATCAATATCGGCGACGATCGGTACCACGTGAGTCTCGAAATTTTCGATCTGGTTTAACAGGTCGGCCTCTTTTGCTTTATCCCCGGCTTCGCGGGCAGCATCCAGGTCCACGAACAGCTGATCCAGTTCGCGGGCATCGGCCTGGCGTAGAAAGGTATAAAGCTCTTCGATCAGCGAGGAAACAGAGGTTTTTTCGTGCATTGACTGATCGGGCAGTGGACCGAACTCAGAACGCAGTGCGGCAACCATCCAGCCTGACAGGTACAGGTAGCGTTTCTTGGTGGTTTTGAGGTGTTTTTTGATGGCAATCAGTTTTTGTTGACCGATAAAGCCATGCCAGCAACCCAGGGATTGGGTGTATTGAGAGCTGTCGGCATCATAAGCCGCCATATCATCACGCATGATTTTGGCAGTATAACGGGCAATATCCAGACCAGTGCGGAAACGGTTCTGAATACGCATGCGGGCTGCTGACTCAGGGTTGATGGCGCTCCAGGTGCTGTTGGCATTGCGCACTTTGGCTACAGCATCAATCTCTTTGGTGTAGTTTGACATGGTGTGTCCTTCCAGTTTGGATAGAGAAAAGGAAAATTTGTGGATACGGATTCTAGCCATCGACCTAAAATTTAGCTAATCTATAGTTATTATTTTCGGTATTTTTAAAATGAATATAAGAAACGTCGATTTGAATCTGCTGGTGTATCTGGATGTGCTACTGAAAGAGCGCAATGTTACCAGAGCTGCAGAGAATATGGGTATCAGCCAGCCGGCCATGAGTAATGGTCTGAGGCGACTTCGGGATTTATTCAATGATCCACTGCTGGTGAGAACCAGCGATGGCATGACCCCCACTGAGCGGGCCGAACAGCTACAGCCCATAGTCCGGGAAGTTCTGGCGTCGGTTGAAAAGGCGGTCGTTCCCCGCCGTGAATTCAATGCGGCTGAGGCCGACCGGGTTTTCAGGATTTCTGTCAGCGATTATACCGAGTCAACTTTGTTGCCGCATTTGATGCGGCGTTTGCGCTCTGAAGCTCCCAATATAACACTCGATGTGTTGACCCCCAGCGATATCAGTTATCAGGATGTCGAGCAGGGCAGTATTGACCTGGTGATCAACCGTTTTGACGTGTTGCCGCAGTCATTTCATCAGATGACCATTTGGCGAGATACGTTTTCCTGTGTGGCGAGTATTCACAATCCGATTATTCACGATTTCACACTGGACAACTATCTGGAGAGTGGTCACGTCTGGGTCAGTAAAACAGGAATGGGGGTTGGTGTGGGTATGGAGCCCGGGGCGGAACAACGACTTGGCTGGGTTGATGAGGCCTTGACGAGGATTGGCAAGAAACGCCGTATTCGCGTGTTTACCCGTCATTATCAGGCCGCCATGAGGCTGGCTGAGTTGCATGACCTGGTAGTGACGCTGCCCACTAAGGCCGCCTCTCTGCTGGTGGGCAATCCGCATGTTACGATTCTAAAGCCACCCTTTGAGATTCCTGAGATTGAGCTGAAAATGGCTTGGAGTCCGCTGTTGCAGCACAATCCTGCTCATCAGTGGATACGGCGAACCATTGCAGACGTGGCAAAAACACTAGATTGATAACGGCTAACATCATTCGCTGAGTAAATAGCGAAAATAATACCCATAAAATTGCTAAATCCCCACTGGGTTCCCTACAATTCTCGCTCGTCTTCCCTATCGTAACCACAGGGCTCAATCATGACTGAACGTATTCAAGTGAGTAGACTTCAGGTGTCTCAAGCCATTCACGACCTCGTCAAACACGAGATTATTCCCGGCACCGGAATTGACCTGGAGGCTTTCTGGCAGTCATTCAGCGCAATTATCGATGAATTTGCGCCAAAAAATCGTCAACTGCTGAAAAAGCGTGATCAGCTACAGGCACAAATTGATGCCTGGCATCAGCAACATAACGGTCGGGTTCACAACCCTCGCGAGTACAAGGCCTTCCTGACAGAAATTGATTACCTGGTTCCAGAGGGTGAAGATTTCTCGATCACGACGGAGAATGTTGACCCCGAAATCGCCCAACAGGCAGGTCCGCAACTGGTTGTACCCGTGATGAATGCCCGCTTTGCCCTGAATGCGGCCAATGCTCGTTGGGGTAGCCTATACGATGGGCTCTATGGTACCGATGTCCTTCCGGAAACCGGTGGTGCCGAGAAGACGGCGGAATACAACCCGGTTCGAGGTGCCCTGGTTATCGCCTACGCCCGTAAACTTCTTGACGACACAACCCCTCTCGCTGGTCGCTCTCACAAGGAGGCCACTCAATACCGTGTTATTGATGGCCAGTTACAGGTTGTGCTTGATGACGGTGCTCAAGTTGGATTATCCGATCCAGGGAGATTTGTAGGGTATCGGGGAGAAGCTGAAAGTCCCGATGCAATTCTATTAAAAAACAATAATATACACATGGAAGTTCAAGTTGATCGAAGCAGTCAAATTGGCTCTTCTGACGCGGCAGGCGTCAAGGACATCCTGATGGAAGCAGCCTTGACCACTATCATGGACTGTGAAGACTCCGTGGCCGCTGTCGATGCCGAAGATAAGGCACTGGTTTACCGCAACTGGCTTGGTCTGATGAAAGGTGACCTTGAGGAAACCCTCAACAAGGCTGGCAAGACCATTGTGCGTCGCATGAACTCCGATCGGGAATATACCACGCCTGCCGGGGATACGCTGGTGTTACCGGGTCGCAGCCTGCTGTTTGTCCGCAATGTGGGTCACCTGATGACCAACCCTGCAATTCTCGACGCTGAGTGTAATGAAATTCCGGAAGGAATAATGGACGCCATGATCACCAGTCTGATCGCTATCCATGACCTGAAAGGCAACAGCGCAGTCCGCAACAGTAAAACCGGCAGTGTTTATATCGTAAAGCCGAAAATGCACGGTCCGGAAGAGGTGGCATTTACCAACGACCTGTTTATTGCGGTAGAAGATGCCCTTGCTTTGCCCAGAAATACCCTGAAAGTGGGCATTATGGATGAGGAGCGCCGTACCTCTGTAAACCTGAAAGAGTGTATTCGTGCCGCCAGTGAGCGTGTGGTTTTTATTAATACAGGTTTCCTAGATCGCACAGGCGACGAAATCCATACCAGTATGGAAGCGGGTCCATTCGCGCCAAAGGGCCAGCTGAAAACCCTGAAGTGGATCACTGCTTACGAAGACCAGAACGTGGATGTGGGGCTGGCTTGTGGATTGAAAGGACGTGCCCAGATAGGCAAGGGCATGTGGCCGATTCCAGACCAGATGGCCGATATGATGGTGGCCAAGATAGGCCACCCAAAAGCAGGTGCCAATACTGCCTGGGTACCCTCACCCACTGCGGCAACATTGCACGCGATTCACTATCACCAGGTAGACGTTTTTGCCCTGCAAAATGAACTGGCGAATCGGGTTCCCGCCAGTGTGGATGATATTTTGACCATCCCACTGCTGGATGGTGAACTGACCGCAGAGGACATTCAGAAAGAACTGGACAACAATGCTCAAGGCATTCTTGGTTATGTGGTTCGGTGGGTGGAGCAGGGCATTGGTTGCTCCAAGGTACCTGATATCAATAATGTTGGTCTTATGGAAGACCGCGCGACTTTGCGTATTTCTAGCCAGCACATAGCCAACTGGTTGCGCCATGGGATTTGTGGCGAAGAGCAGGTGATGGAAACCATGAAGCGCATGGCTAAAATTGTCGATGCCCAAAATGCTGACGATCCGGATTACCGTCCCATGGCGTCAAACTTTGATACCAGTGTGGCGTTTGCTGCGGCATGTGATCTGGTGTTCAAGGGCTGTGCTCAGCCCAGTGGTTATACTGAACCTCTGTTGCATGCCTATCGGCAGAAGGCGAAGTTACAGTAATCGTCGATATTGCCCGAGAAAAATGCCGTTCCCTGGAACGGCGTTTTTTTGTCGTCGGTTTAAGAGTAGTGCCCTTAGATGTGCAGGCGCCGTAACTCCGGGTCCACTTCTCCCTGCTCCCAATGGTTATCAAATTCCTCCACAAGCTCAATTGCTTCCAGTGGAGCATATGACACGGCATAACCGATAAACCGTTCAGGTTCTTGTTTGTAGAGTATGCCGCTCTTGTCGATCAATAAAAATTCACGGTGCAGACAGGGTTCCAGTGAATTGAATTTTCGCATCTGGATGCGGCTGGGCAGGCGGTGACAGAGTTCCTTGAGCTGGTTGGTTTGGTGTCTGATCTGATAAAGATCCCTGACCAGTATGTTCACCCTGGCCAGCGGGTGGCTGGTGGCAAATGTGTAAATTGCATCGCAAAACTCAGTATTGCTGTAGATAGCCGCTTCCAGTCGCTCTGAAAAAATACGAACCTCCCGATGGGCCAGCTGTACCAGTGAAACAGCCTGATCACGGAATTGATCCAGTCCTTCAACGGAAATTCGCTGGCGATCTTCTTCGGCAATTTCTTTCAGAACCGGTTTTGGTGTGTGATCTGTGTATTGGTGCAGGTCCAGTACCATTTTTCTGTGTGGGATACCTGCATCGAGAAAATTTTCGCCCTGTGCAGTAAAACCGAAGCCCTCGTAAAAAGGTAATGCCGTGATTTGTGCATTCAGCGTCAGCTCCTGGTGCCCCTCACGGACGGCATATTTGATCATTTTGCGCATCAGAGCCGATCCGACACCCAACTGCCGATAGCCCTTTAATACAGCCATCCTGCCAATCTGGCCATCTGGCAGCATTCTGGCTGTCGCCATAGGAATCTCGTCAGGTCCATACGCGAGCCAATGCATGGCCACTGGATCGTGTTCATCAATCTCTTCTTCAATGGGTACATGTTGTTCATCGACGAACATCTGATGGCGTATCGCCTTGAGCTGCACACTTGAGTTTTGCCAGCTGGTTTGTTCAACCTCAATAGGAAAAAAATCAATGGTTTCCACAGAGCACCCCCCTCTTTTTGCTTATCTTAGCTGTGGGATGGCCATATAAACAGTGGTGGATGTTACGCTAAGAGCAGTACTGGAAGACAACAGGGAATGAATGTGGGTGCTTTAATCTTAAGGTTGATACTAGTGGGGATGTTATTGCCGGCGATGCTTTATGCCGACGAGGCACCGGTAATTTTTGAATACGACGACCGTCTTCATCCGGTTTATTCTGATGGCGGTATGGTTGTATCCCAGGAGTATCTGGCCAGTCAGGTGGGTGCCGATATTTTGAGGCGGGGGGGCAATGCGGTGGATGCAGCTGTCGCCACTGGTTTTGCGCTGGCTGTTACGCTCCCTCAGGCCGGCAATCTGGGCGGCGGCGGGTTCATGATGGTATATCTGGCCGAGAAAGATAAAACACTGGCTATCGACTACCGTGAAATGGCTCCGGCTGCCGCCCGACAGGATCAATTTCTTGACCGCAATGGGGAAGTTGATAAATCACTCTCCCGATTCAGCCATCAGGCTGCCGGTGTCCCCGGGACAGTGGCCGGTCTGGTTCACGCCCTTGAACGTTACGGCACGATGAGTCTGTCAAAAGTCATGGCGCCGGCCATTGCTCTGGCCAGAAAGGGCTTTGTTGTGAACCATGAACTGGCTGCTTCACTCAATAAGGCTGCACCCCGGTTACAGTCCCATCCGGCATCTTCCAGCTATTTTTTTCGCTCAGATGGTAAGCCGCTAAAGGTTGGCAGCCTATGGCGCCAGGCTGACCTGGCGACCACGCTGGAGCTTATTGCCACCAGAGGTACCGATGGATTCTATCGCGGTCCGGTTGCCAAACTGATTACCGATGAAATGGCGAGGGGCAATGGGCTTATTACAGCCCGTGATCTGGTTAAATATCGGGTTGTTGAGCGCCGGCCTGTATCTGGGATCTATCGTGGTTATCGAATTGATTCCATGCCACCGCCATCCTCCGGCGGTGTTCATCTCATCCAGATGCTCAATATACTGGAGGGCTGGGATTTGGTGTCCCATGGTCACAACAGTGCCGCTTACCTGCATCGCCTGATAGAGTCCATGCGGCGCGCTTATGCTGACCGCAGCAGACACCTTGGTGACCCGGACTATTACCCGGTTCCGGTAGACCGTCTCATTGATAAGCAGTATGCAGCACAGTTGCGCAAGGATATTGATCTGAGCAGGGCCAGTCGGTCGGAGGACGTCCAGCCGCACCTGGCTGTGCCTGAAGAAAGTCCCCAAACAACCCATTTTGTCGTATGGGACGAGCAGGGCAATGTAGTGAGCAATACCTATACACTGAATTTTTCATACGGCAGTGGTATTGCTGTGACGGGCGGCGGTTTTCTGCTCAATAATGAAATGGATGATTTCTCGGCAAAGGCCGGGGTGCCCAATGCCTACGGGCTGACCGGTGAAGAAGCCAATGCTATCGGTCCGGGAAAACGGCCGCTGTCTTCAATGACACCTACGATAGTATTCCGGGACGGAAAACCGATTATGGCAACGGGCAGCCCGGGGGGCAGTACCATTATTACGGTGGTGTTGCAGCATATTCTTAATCACCTCGATTTTGATATGAATATTGCCGAAGCTGCTGCGGTACCCCGTATTCATCATCAATGGCTGCCTGACCAGGTTGTGTTTGAGCGAGGTATTAGCCCCGATACTATCCGAATACTTGAGAAAATGGGGCATGAAACATCTCCTCACACCCGTGTGCTGGGCAAAGTTCAGGCTATTGCTGAAAAGAGTGGTCGTCGTTCAGGTGTGACCGATACCCGTTGGCCCGGAGGCGGCGTTGCTATCGATAAGTAATGCAGGTGACTGTCAGCAAGCCAAAGGTGATGCACTATTTATCGACCTGTTCTCCGTTTAAATAATGTCTGCCATCAATCGTGGCGCGTCGATCAACGTCCGCTTCATCGACCAATTCCGGGTACTTCGGTGCGGTCATGTAGCGGGCAAACCAGTCCCCCAGCAATGTTTTATCTTCCGCCATTTCCCTGAGCATGGCTTGCACTTGCTCAATGAAGGCAGGATCAATCGTTTCAGTTGCCATGCAAGGCCTAAGAGGTGGGTCCCGGTAGTAGCAGCTATTTCCCTGGGACATCAGTTCTGTGGTGAGGTCGTCTAGCATATCTGTGAGCGATGGTGACCTGAAACCGATCGAGTAGGTGAGACAATCATTTTCTGCGACCCCCCAATGGGAAATCCCCGGCGGCAGATAAAGCATGTCGCCCGGCTGAAGGACCCATTCATCCACTGCATCAAAGGTCTGCAGAATTCGGAGTGGTGTGCCGGTTATAAGCGATGATTGCTGATCGCAGAACTGACCAACCTGCCACCGACGCTGTCCCTGACCCTGTAGCAGAAACACATCATAATAGTCGAAGTGAGGGCCGACGCTACCACCGAGCGGGGCATAACTGACCATGATGTCATCGACTCGCCAGGGCGGTAGAAAATTGAAGTAGGGCAGCAACGCCTTGACTTCCGGTACCCACAGATCCGCGCCCTGGACCAAAAGACTCCAGCAGCTTTCGGGGAGTTGGGCAAAAATACTCTCCTCAAAAGGCCCATGCTGAACATCCCAAGGGCCGGACTCACCTTTTTCAAAGACAATGCGCGATTCCACCTCATCTTCCAGAGACAGGCCTGCCAGTTCATCGGGTGTTAGCGGCGACTCAAAATTGGGGAAGGCATTCCGGATCAGCAGCGGTTTTTTCTGCCAGTATTCAGCGAGAAACTCCTCAGTCGACAAGTTTCCAAGAATCGATTGAATGGTCATGGCTGTCCTCGCTGAAACCTGGTGGTACTCATCAAAAGTTGGGCTGTCTGAAAAAACTGGACAAAAACTAGATCGCTTTCGCCTGAGTGGGGGCGTTGCCAATGTAATTGGAGGGTGTCAAAGCGAGCAGTTCAGTTTTGGCTATTTCAGGGATATCCAGTGTGTCGACAAATGCCTGAATGGATTCCCGCGTGATCGCCTGCCCGCGTGTCAGGGCTTTCAGTTTTTCGTAGGGTTCTGGAATATTGTAACGTCGCATTACGGTTTGTACCGGTTCGGCAAGAACCTCCCATGCACTCTCGAGATCAGCCTCTAATCGCAACTGGTTCAGTTCCAGTTTACCAATACCTTTTAATGTCGACTGGTAGGCAATCAGACTGTAGCCGAAACCCACACCCATATTGCGGAGTACGGTGGAATCGGTGAGATCCCTTTGCCAGCGGGAAATCGGCAGCTTTTGCGCCAGGTGGGTAAAGATGGCGTTGGCAATGCCCAGATTGCCCTCGGCATTCTCGAAATCTATCGGGTTTACCTTATGTGGCATGGTGGAAGAACCGACTTCTCCGGCAATGGTTTTCTGTTTGAAGTAGCCGAGAGAAATATAGCCCCAGATATCGCGATTGAAGTCGATCAGGATAGTATTGAGCCGGGCTATGGCATCGAACAGTTCTGCAATATAGTCGTGTGGTTCAATTTGAGTGGTATAGGGATTCCACTCCAGGCCCAGGCCTGTAATGAACATTTCTGCATTGTTTGCCCAGTCCACGGTTGGGTAAGCGGACAGGTGCGCGTTGTAATTGCCAACGGCACCGTTAATTTTTGCCATCAACGATACCTGCCGAATCTGCGTGAGTTGTCGCGTTATCCGGTAGACAACATTGGCGATCTCCTTGCCAATCGTAGTTGGGGAGGCAGTCTGTCCATGGGTGCGAGCCAGCATGGGGACATCGGCATAACGGTGGGCTAATTCGCTCAGTTGATGCACAATCTGGCCAACCTGTGGCAGCAGGATTTGATCGCGACCTTCTTTCAACATCAGCGCATGGGCGATGTTGTTGATATCCTCGGACGTACAGGCAAAGTGGACAAATTCTGATACCGCCAGTAACTCCGGATTTACAGCGATAGATTCCTTGATAAAGTATTCAACCGCTTTTACATCATGGTTGGTGGTTCGCTCTATCTCTTTGATTCTTTTAGCATTCTGCTCATCAAAATTTTCCACCAACTGATTCAGTACGTCGTTGGCACTATCTGAAAATGGCGGAATTTCCTTCAGGTCCGGATGGGAAGCCAGCTGTTGTAACCAGCGAACCTCCACGGTCACACGGTATTTGATTAAACCAAATTCACTGAATGCCACCTGCAGTGGCTCAGTTTTGCTGCTGTAGCGACCATCAATAGGGGAGATGGCAGTAAGTTCGGAAAGGTTCATGAGATTATCTTGTGTCCGGATCAGGAAATCCGCAAATTTTACCCGATATGGTTGGGGTTTTCAGGGAAAGTTACTGCGCGCTTTAAAGTTGGGTGTGCAGGGTATGAAGTTGACTGAGGAGTTGTTTGCGACTGAATATCAAGTGATAGCGTTTGCCGCCCAGTTGATGCCACAGAATGGCTGCTCTGATGCCGGCAAAAAGCAGGCAGCGTATGCGTTGAGCAATAGAGTCCTGTTGCAGGTATCCCGCATAACCATTTACCTGAATGCGGTAGCGAAATGTACTGATACTGTCCTGATAGATCTGCGCCAGGTTTGCAATGACGTTGGTATGGCTAACTGAAGAGAAGTGCGTTGCCTGGCGATCAGCCTGTTCCAGCCGCTCTCCGATCATGTTGATCATGGTTTTATTGTTCAACAGTTTTCTGGATAGGTGGATGACGCCCACTGCGTAACGTAGCGTGTCGGACTGCTTGGCGGTCGTCTGTAATGTCAGTAGCTCCTGCAGGGTTTCCATGCCCAGCTGAAGGTTATCCACTGAACCGAATACCTGTTCGGTGCTTTCCGGGTTTTGCTGAAACAGGCTCTCGATACAGACTTGAAAACGATCTGCGGGGATTGCCCCGGTTTTTGCCAAGGTTTCGACGAGCTGGCAAGCCTGAAATACGCCACTGAGTGCAATAATCTGATCTTTTGTAGGTTTCTTTAGCAGCATAACGACTCAGTCGAGTTCCATGTGTGATTGATTACCCCACCACCCAGGCAAATCTCTCCATCGTAAAACACGACGGATTGTCCGGGAGTAACGGCCCGTTGTCGCTCATCAAACAGGACCTGATAGCCATCGTCATTCTTCGTGACAGTACACCCCTGATCAGCTTGTCGGTAACGAACTTTGGCTTTGCATCGGAATTCATTGTGAGCGGGTAGTCCGTTGATCCAATGGACCTCAGTAGTGCTCAAACTGTCGCTGTACAAAAGCGGGTGTTCCGCCCCCTGGGCCACAATAAGTATGTTTCTGGGAAGGTCTTTGCCCACCACGTACCAGGGGTCATCTGTGGCACCTCGAAGACCGCCAATGCCCAACCCCTGACGCTGCCCCAGTGTATGGTACATCAAGCCCTGATGGATACCGATAACAATGCCCTCCGGATCTTCGATATCGCCGGGTTGTGCCGGTATGTACTGTTCGAGAAAATCCTTGAAACGACGTTCGCCGATAAAACAGATGCCGGTGGAGTCCCGTTTCTTTGCTGTAGCAAGACCATATTGTTCCGCAAGAGCCCGCACAGCCGGCTTTTCAAGTTCACCGAGGGGAAACAGCGATTGACAAAAAGCGGCTTCATCAACAGCGTGCAGGAAATAGCTCTGATCTTTGTTGTTGTCCAGCCCTTTTAGTAGAAAGGTTTGCCCATTGCTGTCAAGACGCCTTGCGTAGTGGCCGGTGGCGATAGCCTCGGCGCCAAGAATGAGGGCGTAGTCAAGAAATGTCTTGAACTTGATTTCGCGGTTACATAGGACATCGGGATTTGGTGTGCGACCGGCTTTGTACTCGGCCAGAAAGTACTCAAAAACGTTGTCCCAGTATTCTGCAGCGAAATTGGCAGTATGAAGATGGATGCCCAGTGAATCTGCAACGGCTTGGGCGTCATTGAGATCCTGGCGGGCAGTACAGTAATCGGTGCCATCATCCTCATCCCAGTTCTTCATGAACAGACCTTCCACATCAAACCCCTGCTTTTGCAATAACAAAGCAGTGACAGAGGAGTCTACGCCGCCGGACATGCCGACAATGACTTTTTTGGGTAGGTTCATAGGGGAGCGGATTTTACCGGTGAGTTTTCAGTAAATCCAATGAATAGAAGATGCCTCTTCGGTAATCTTCGATTGCTTCGAGAACCATGGGGCTTCGCAGTTGTTGTCGTTTTTGTAGTATTTCTTCATAAGTCAGCCACATCGCTTCCTCAATATCCGGATCGATAACCCGTAGTGGATCTGATCGATCAGCGTCTGCCGCAAAAGCGAGACGGTAGTAAGTTATGTCGTTTGCGGGTGCCCGAAAGGTAGTAAAGCTGATGATAGCGGTGGGTACAACATGCCAGGTAGTTTCTTCCAAGGCCTCTCTGATGGCGGCTTCCATGGGTGTCTCTCCGGATTCAACATGTCCTGCGGGCTGGTTGTATAGCTCGATTCCATTGCGAATTTCCCTGACCATGAGAAAACGGCGCTTATGTTCAACAACGACAGCCACTGTCAGATGAATTTGATTCACCATTTTGACCTCTTTGGGCGAAACCGGTGGTGCTTTGTGTCAGATATATGAATGGTTTCCCAGCGATATTGCTCAGGTAGCAGGTTCCCGAGTGTCCAGCTCCCAATGGCAACCCTGATCAGTCTCAGTGTGGGAAAGCCGGTTGCCGCAGTCATCCTGCGTACCTGTCTGTTTTTACCTTCCGAAATTTGCAGTTCTATCCAACTGGTAGGCTGGTTCTGTCGTTGCCTTATGGGCGGATTTCGCGTCCAGAGCCGGGGTGGCTTGATCAGCTTGGCTGAGGCAGGCTGAGTGATGCCGTCCCTCAGCTTCACGCCCCGTATCAGTTGAGCTAATGCCGGTTGCGTTATTTCACCCTCGACCTGAGCCCAGTAGGTCTTTTTCAGTTTGTGTCTCGGGTTGCTGATGATTGCTTGTAATTTCCCATCATCTGTTAACAGGAGCAGACCTTCCGAGTCATGGTCCAACCGTCCAGCAGCATAAACGTTTGGTTGCTTCAGGTAATGCCCCAGGCCCGGGTGCCCGTCACAATCAGAGAACTGGCTCAAGACGCCATAGGGTTTATTGAAGAGCAGGAGATTGGCCATGGATTGGGTGCATGTTTTTTGGGACTAAAATGCCCTGAAGCTATGTAAATCAACTACAAGAGCACATGTGTTTGTGATAACATCTTATGCGTTTCTAAAGTTATACAACAATAAAACCAAGAATTATTTGTTTCAAACCCGACAATAACGCACTAGTAACCTACCCAACATATGGAGCCAACAATGGGATATCAGCACATCCAGATACCAACTGATGGTGAAAAAATTACAGTCAATTCCGATTATTCTCTCAATGTTCCCAGCAACCCCATTATTCCGTTCATCGAAGGTGACGGTATCGGTGTAGATATCTCGCCAGTGATGATCAAGGTTGTCGATGCTGCCGTTGAAAAAGCCTACGCAGGGAGCAAGAAAATTTCCTGGATGGAAGTTTATTGCGGCGAGAAAGCTGCAGAAATTTATGATGGCGACTGGTTTCCCGCCGAGACGCTGGATGCCATCAGAGAGTTTAGTGTTTCAATCAAAGGGCCATTGACAACGCCGGTGGGTGGAGGCTTTCGCTCATTGAACGTGGCTCTGCGCCAGGAGCTCGACTTGTATGTCTGTCAGCGCCCGGTTCGCTGGTTCCAGGGTGTTCCTTCACCGGTCAAAAAACCAGGTGAAGTGGACATGTGTATCTTCCGTGAAAACTCGGAAGATATTTATGCTGGTATTGAGTGGCGTGCAGGCACTGATGAAGCCAAAAAAGTCATTAATTTCCTCCGCAATGAAATGGGCGTGACCAAAATCCGCTTTCCGGAAAATTGTGGTATCGGTGTTAAACCTGTTTCAGAGCAGGGCACCAAGCGCCTGGTCAGTAAAGCCATTCAATATGCGATCGATCAGGATAAATCCTCTGTCACCCTGGTTCACAAGGGTAATATCATGAAATTCACCGAAGGTGCCTTTTGTGATTGGGGCCTTGAAGTGGCCAGAGATGAATTTGGTGCGAAACCTCTGGATGGCGGGCCCTGGCAGGTCATGAAGAACCCGAACACTGGTAAGGAAATTGTTATCAAGGAAGTGATTGCAGATGCGATGTTGCAACAGGTTCTTTTGCGTCCGGCTGAATATGATGTCATTGCCACACTTAATTTGAATGGTGACTATCTATCCGACGCGCTTGCTGCTCAGGTGGGCGGTATCGGTATAGCCCCGGGGGCCAACCTCTCTGATAATATTGCGATTTTTGAGGCTACCCATGGTACTGCACCCAAATACGCTGGCCAGGATAAGGTTAACCCCGGCTCACTGATTCTCTCTGCCGAAATGATGCTTCGGCACATGGGCTGGAATGAAGCCGCTGATTTGATAATCAAAGGGATCGAGGGNGCGATTTCCGAGAAAAAGGTCACATACGACTTTGAGCGTCTCATGGATGGCGCCACCTTGTTGTCGTCATCCCAATTTGGCGATGCGCTGATTGCCAGAATGTAAGCTTTGTTATTAAAAACCCCCGTCTCAGGAATGAGACGGGGGTTTTTTTATGACCGGGGAGGCACTAATTATTTCCATTTTCGATGTATTCACCGGATTCAGGTTCTGTCGGGGTAACCTCTGTGTCGTTGATCAAAGGCATAATATTGGAAGCATGCAGGCCTTTTTGGCCCTCGGCGAGATCAAATGACACTTCTTGGCCGGCTTTTAGGGTTTTATAGCCTTCCATGTTGATAGCTGAGTAGTGGGCAAAGACATCACTCACGCCATCTGACGACAGAATAAACCCGTAGCCTTTAGCATTGTTAAACCACTTGACTGTTCCTGACGGCATACTCAACCTCTCATCGGGTTTTCTATTATAAGCGTGGCTGTTTTACAGCCGTAGGTTATAACCCTGTCAATTCAATAGTATTTTTAGTGTTTATTTTTTGCTCAAGGGCGTTTTCTATAATGAAAAACTAATCAAGTCAAGTCTTCCATAATCGCAAAAAATCGACATAAACTTATTCTTAACACTAGAATAGGGCCGCAAATAGCGTATTAATATGTAAGATAGAAGCTGTTGATTCCGACAAGATTTATGAAAATGAGCTTAAAGATTTACTTTGGTGAAAAAGACGATGAGCAACAGGAGTGGCAACACAATACCGCTGCTGTTGTCGAAGCAGCATCACCTGAACTCAAACGCCCGAAGAGATACAAGGTGGTTCTGTTTAATGATGATTATACTCCGATGGAGTTTGTTGTAGGGTTGCTCGAAATCTTCTTTGGTATGAACCGTGAGGCGGCGACGCGGGTAATGCTGAAGGTCCATTTGGACGGCAAGGCCGTATGTGGTGTATACACAAAGGATGTTGCAGAAACCAAAGTCGCACAAGTGAATGATTATGCCAGGAAGAATGAACATCCATTACTTTGCGAAGTAGAACCCTCGGAAGATGATGATCTCTAAAGTAGAGTTTAAAGGTATCGATATATGTTAAGCAGAGAGCTTGAGCTCAGTCTGAATAAGGCCTTTAAAGGGGCCCGTCACAAACGCCATGAATTCATGACGGTAGAACATCTACTGCTCGCGTTGCTGGACAACGAGTCAGCACTCAAGGTGTTGAGAGCCTGTGGCGTTGACATCAATGTACTTCGCCACGACCTGGATGAGTTTATTGAGTCTACAACACCGATAATCCCCGATGAGCTTGATGAAAGAGACACGCAGCCAACACTCGGTTTTCAACGTGTTCTTCAGCGCGCCGTGTTTCATGTGCAATCCTCCGGTAAAAGTGAGGTGCAGGGCGATAATGTACTGGTTGCGTTATTCAGCGAGCAGGAAAGTCAGGCCGTGTACTTCCTCCGTCTGCAAAATGTAGCCAGAATCGATGTGGTTAACTATCTCTCCCACGGGATATCCAAATACGCAGACCAGTCGGAGCAGCACGATGGTGAGTCTCCTCAGGAAGAAAGTACCGCGGATGCGGAAAACAACAGCAGTAGTCTGCTGGAGCAGTTCACCACTAATTTAAATGCTCAGGCCAGTAAAGGCTATATCGATCCCCTCGTGGGGCGTGTTGAGGAAGTAGAGCGTGTCTGCCAGGTGCTGGCTCGTCGCCGCAAGAATAATCCGCTACTGGTTGGTGAAGCCGGTGTCGGTAAAACGGCTATTGCTGAAGGCCTCGCCAAAATGATCGTCGAAGAGAAGGTGACAGATATACTGCGTAATAGCGTTGTCTATGCCCTTGATCTTGGGGATTTGCTAGCCGGGACCAAATACCGTGGTGACTTTGAGAAGCGTTTCAAAGGTGTGCTTGCCGAACTTCGTGAGAAAGAGGGTGCAATTCTCTTTATCGATGAAATTCATACTATTATCGGTGCTGGCGCCGCTTCCGGTGGTGTTATGGATGCCTCAAATCTGTTAAAGCCACTTTTGACCTCCGGAAAAATCCGTTGTATCGGTTCTACTACATTTCAGGAATATCGCGGCATTTTTGAAAAAGACAGGGCTCTGTCTCGTCGCTTCCAGAAAATTGATGTGTCTGAACCCACTGTTGAAGAGACTGTGGGTATTCTCAAGGGGCTCAAATCCCGTTTTGAAGAGCATCACAAACTGAAGTTTACCCAGGCTGCGCTGAAAGCCGCAGCAGAACTGTCTGCACGACACATTAATGATCGTTTTTTGCCAGACAAGGCAATAGACATTATTGATGAAGCAGGTGCCTATCAGCAGTTACAGCCGCCTTCGAAACGAAAAAAAGTCGTCGGTGTTGGTGATGTTGAGGCGATTGTCGCGAAGATGGCAAGAATTCCACCAAAAAGTGTCTCTGCCTCTGACAAAGAGCAGCTGAAGGGCCTCACAGACAAGCTGAAAATGGTAGTTTTTGGCCAGGACGAAGCGATTACTGCACTTTCTACGTCGATCAAGCTGGCCCGTGCAGGTCTTCGGGAAGGTGAAAAGCCGATTGGTTCTTTCCTGTTTTCCGGGCCGACTGGGGTGGGTAAAACCGAGGTGTCGCGGCAACTGGCTGAAGTGCTGGGTATCGAATTGCTGCGTTTTGACATGTCGGAGTATATGGAGCGGCATACCGTCTCCAGGCTGATAGGTGCCCCCCCAGGCTATGTGGGTTTTGACCAGGGCGGGCTGTTAACGGATGCTGTGACTAAAAATCCTCATGCTGTTGTTTTGCTTGATGAAATTGAGAAGGCTCACCCGGAGGTTTTCAATCTTTTATTACAAGTGATGGACCACGGAACGCTAACAGATAACAATGGGCGAAAGGCCGACTTCAGAAATATCATTCTGATTATGACGACCAATGCCGGTGCCGAAGAGATGAGTCGCAGTTCTATTGGTTTTACCACTCAGGACCATACAACGGATGGCATGGCCGCGATTACCAAACTGTTTACGCCGGAGTTCAGGAATCGGCTTGATGCAATTATTCAATTCAAGTCGCTGGACAGCAGCGTGATCCATACCGTGGTTGACAAGTTCCTCAGCCAGTTGCAGCAACAACTGGATGACAAGCGCGTATTGCTCGAGGTCGATGACGAGGCGAGAGACTGGTTAGCTAAACGTGGCTATGATGAGAAAATGGGTGCTCGCCCCATGGCTCGTTTGATACAGGAAAAAATCAAGAAGCCACTGGCAGAAGAAGTGTTGTTCGGCAATTTATCTTCCGGAGGTGTTGTACACGTTTCTGTGTCCGAAGACGGTGAGTTACTGGTTGAGACAGAGGTTGAAGAGGCTTGATTATGATGTCAAAAGGGTCGAATTAACGAGCGCGATAGGTGATTCGACCCTTGCTCAAGTCATAGGGTGTGAGTTCGACCTTGACCTTGTCTCCGGTAAGGATGCGTATGTAATTTTTGCGCATTTTTCCGGAAATATGAGCCGTAACAATGTGGCCATTCTCCAGTTTCACGCGGAAAGTTGTATTGGGAAGCGTGTCTACCACTTCACCTTCCATCTCAATATGATCTTCTTTCGACATGCTGCCTGTATTCTCCGCGAACGGTTTCTTCTGGAAGTGGCGCATTCTGCCTGAAAATCGGGTAATGTCAATTCATTGGTGCCCATTCACCATCTCTGAGCAACTCCAACGGTTGATATCTGTCCTTGTAAGCCATTTTCGGACTCTCCTTTATCCAGTATCCCAAGTAAAGGTAGGGAAATCCCAGCTCTCTTGCCAACATGAGCTCTGCCAAAATCGAGAAAGTGCCAAGGCTACGCTTCGACAACCTTGGTGAGTAGTAAGTGTAGATCGCGGATAGGCCGTCATTGAGAATGTCCACAAGACCTGCCGCGACCAGCTCACCTTTTAAGCGAATCTCCACCATGGCGCTATAGTCATGAATATTACTGATGAAGTCACGATATTGACCAATGGTCGGCGGATACATATCTCCATCGGCATGGCGGCTGTTGAGGTACTGCTGGTAAAGAGGGTAGTGTTCGCTTTCGTTGACCATACGGGTCAGCCAAATACTGAGATCAGCATTCTGCTTACGGCACCGACGCTGTTGGCGGTTGGGTTTGAATTGCCCTACCGGAATCCTTGCAGGAATACAGGCATTACAATGCTTGCAGCGTGGAGCATAGATATATCGTCCACTGCGACGAAAACCCAGGCCGGAAAAGTAACTGTAGAGATTTTGGTCAACTTTAAGGCCGGGATCGACAAACGCTGTTGTCGCTTGTTGATTTTGAAGATAACTACAGGCATGTGGCTCAGTCAGGAAAAGTCTGATGGCCTTGACGTCTGGCGAAATATCCCTGGACATAATAATACTGCTTAACTTGGTGAGTGTTGTCTTGTCAGTTTAAACCCACATGGCAGGTATGCCAAAAATTCCCATCGAAAGGTTTGTCCTTCAATACTTGCAGTTGATCGAGGAAGGCTGCCCGCGGAATGCTTGTTGCACCCATCGAACACAGGTGATCGTTACTGATCTGGCAATCGATCAAAGAAGCCCCTCCCTGACGGCACATCATTTCAGCTAATGTCACAAGGGCCATTTTGGACGTATCCTTAATCAGGCTGAACATCGACTCACCGCAAAACACACGTCCTATCAAAACGCCATATAGTCCGCCGACAAGTATGTTGTTTTGCCAGATTTCGATCGAATGGGCATGACCTTCTCGATGAAGCGTATTATAGGCGTGCTTCATTTCGTGGGTAATCCAGGTCCCCCCGAGACTGTTAGACCTGAGGGCGGCACAGAGTTCGATAACTGACGAAAAAGCCGTGTTAGTGCGTACTTGGTAGTTACTGCGTTTTATCGACTTTTTTAATGATCGTGAAATGTGTATCTGCTCCGGGTAAATAATTGCCCGGGGATTGGGTGACCACCACAATATGGGTTGCCCATGCTCGTACCAGGGGAAAATGCCCTGACGATAGGCGGACAAAAGGGTGGTTGTTGTAAGGTTCCCGCCAATAGCCAGTAGCCCCGCTGGTTCTTTCAAAGCCTTTTCAGGATTTGGAAAAACCGGGTTCTTGTGATCAAGCGGGGTTAACTTTTCTTGCATTATCAAGCTAACGCATCAAGATATTTTTCGGCATCCAGCGCCGCCATGCAACCAGAACCGGCAGAGGTGACAGCCTGACGATACACATGATCGGCAACATCGCCCGCGGCAAAGACACCATCTATGCTGGTGGCTGTGGCATTTCCAGCGCTACCTCCATGAACAATGATATAGCCATTTTTCATCTCGAGTTGGTCTGTAAATATATCCGTATTCGGTTTGTGGCCAATGGCAATAAAGACACCCGATAATGCAATGTTTGTAGCCTTGCCATCAAGCGTGCTCACAGCGCGCAACCCGGTAACCCCGGTGTCATCGCCCAGCACTTCGTCCAAGGTGTGATTCCAAAGGAGTGTGATGTTACCGTTGTTGGCGCGATCAAAGAGCTTATCCTGTAATATTTTTTCGGAGCGCAAGGTCTCTCGCCGATGAATCAGCGTGACCTCACTGCAGATATTTGACAGGTAAAGCGCTTCCTCGACGGCTGTATTTCCCCCGCCGATAACAGCGACTTTTTGTCTACGGTAGAAAAAGCCGTCACAGGTGGCACAGGCGCTTACGCCTTTGCCCATGAACGCTTCCTCCGATGGCAATCCTAGGTACTGTGCGGAAGCACCTGTGGCAATAATCAGTGCATCGCAACTGAAGGTTTGGCTGCCTTTTAGCAAAAACGGGCGCTGTTTCAGGTCAACATGCTCAATATGATCAAAGATGATGCGTGTATCAAAGCGTTCAGCGTGAGCCTGCATTCGCATCATCAAGTCAGGCCCCTGCACACCCTCGGCATCGCCAGGCCAGTTATCCACATCCGTGGTCGTAGTCAGCTGGCCCCCTTGCTGGATGCCGGTAATAATGACCGGGTTGAGATTCGCGCGGGCAGCATAGACAGCAGCAGTATAACCGGCGGGTCCGGAGCCGAGGATGATGAGTTTATGGTGTTGTACAGCCGACATATATTAAGGTTTCCTGCANAATTGGATTTCAGTTAGGCCCAAAGAGCCGTTGGCTATCATAAAGAATGGAACACGGCATACAAAATAGCATTTCTCTATGGGTGAAATATACCGGGCTTATGCGGTCTCGCGCCGCTGGTATTTCAACTTGCTGCCATTACAATAGCGAACAGCAATGAAAAACCTGGATGGCCCAGTTGAGTAGAGAGAAGCAGCAATCAAAAACCCGTGATTCTAATGGTGAGCAGCCGTCCTCCAGGGGTCAGCTCATTCTGAGAGAGGGNGCGCTGATTGGCTGGCTGGCTGTCTGTGCATATCTGTTGNTGGCGTTTATCAGTTATACCCCGAGCGATCCAGGCTGGTCTCATACCGGCGTTGAGAACAGGGTCGAAAATGCCGCGGGCCCGATGGGTGCCTGGTTGGCAGATGTGTTTTTTTCCCTGTTTGGCTACATTTCCTATCTTTTTCCGATTTTGTTGGCCGTGCGGGCGTGGGGTGTGTTCCGTGCCTATCGTCAGCAGCGGGGTGGTTTTGACGGGGTTGTCTTTGCATTGCGTATTCTGGGGCTGATTCTCGTCATGTCCTGTGCCACCTCGCTCGTTGCCCTGCACTACGGCAGTGTGCCAACTTCGCTGCCCTTTGGGGTCGGCGGTATACTGGGAGCATCCGTTTCTGCTGCAGCGTCTACAGCCTTCAGCTTTGTCGGCAGTACATTAATCCTCTTGGCAATATTTCTATTCGGTCTTACGGTATTTACGGACTTGTCATGGATGGCATTAATTGATGGTGCGGGACGACTTACCCTGCGAGGACTTGAGTTGGTGCGTCACAGCATTGCCGATTACAGGGCTCGCCGGGAAGAAGCCCGGTATGCGGAAGTCGCCCAATCTCACCGGCGCGAGGTAAAAGCCAAAAGGGCGGCAAAAGAAGCAACGCGCATTCCGCCCACTATTCAGACACCGGTAAAGCAGGAATCGGTTAGTGTCCGCGTGCAAAAAGAGCGGCAGAGCCCGCTTTTTGACGAGCCAGTCAGTGGCAGCTTACCCCCTATCAATTTGCTGGATAAAGTGGATAAAAGCGGTGATAAGGGCTATTCGAGAGAATCCCTTGAAGCGATGTCCCGACAACTGGAGGTGAAGCTCCAGGATTTTGGTATCAGTGCTGAAGTGGTTGAAGTATTGCCGGGGCCGGTAGTCACCCGTTTTGAGCTGCAGCCTGCAGCTGGCGTAAAAGCTAGCAGAATCAGTAATTTGGCAAGAGATTTAGCTCGTTCTCTGGCGGTTGTCAGCGTCAGGGTTGTAGAGGTGATTCCCGGTAAATCGGTAGTTGGCATAGAGATACCCAACGAGCACCGTGAAATTGTCCGCCTTGCAGAGGTGTTGTCTTCGGAAACCTACGAACACGCCAAATCCCCGCTAACACTGGCTTTGGGAAATGATATTTCAGGATTTCCTGTGGTCGCCGACCTGGGGAAAATGCCTCATCTGCTGGTGGCGGGTACCACAGGCTCAGGGAAATCGGTTGGCATTAATGTGATGTTGCTGAGCCTTCTCTACAAGGCTGGCCCGGAAGATGTGCGGTTGATTCTGGTAGATCCAAAAATGTTGGAGCTATCGGTTTACGAGGGGATCCCCCATTTGCTGACGCCCGTGATCACTGATATGAAGGATGCTGCCAGCGGTCTGCGCTGGTGCGTCGGAGAGATGGAACGCCGCTATAAATTGATGTCTGCCATGGGTGTGCGGAATCTGGCCGGGTTTAACCGAAAGGTCGCTGACGCCGCTGCAGCAGGAAAATCCATTCCTGACCCATTGTGGCGCCCCGATGATAATGCCAGTTTGTTTTCAGAAGAGGGTGGTCAGATGCCGCCGAATCTCGAAAAGCTGCCCTATATCGTAGTGGTCATTGACGAATTTGCCGACATGATGATGATTGTCGGCAAGAAAGTGGAACAGTTGATCGCCCGTATCGCGCAAAAGGCGAGGGCAGCAGGGATTCACTTGATTCTTGCCACACAACGTCCATCAGTCGATGTAATAACAGGGCTGATCAAGGCCAATATACCGACTCGTATAGCATTCCAGGTCTCTTCCAAAATTGATTCAAGAACTATCCTCGACCAGGGTGGCGCAGAACAGCTACTGGGGCACGGGGATATGTTATATCTACCTCCAGGCACCAGCGTGCCAATTCGGGTACATGGTGCTTTCGTAGACGACCATGAAGTCCATAAAGTGGTTGCAGACTGGAAGCGCAGGGGAGAACCCCAGTACCTTGATGACATTACGGATGAAGGAGCGACCAGCTCAATTCTGGTCCCCGGATTTTCTTCAGAAGGTGGCGATACAGATAGCGATGGCGAATCTGACCCTCTGTATGACGAGGCGGTAGCTATCGTTCTGAAAACACGCAAGGCGTCCATCTCATCCGTGCAGAGAAAATTACGTATTGGCTATAATCGCGCTGCACGATTGATAGAACAAATGGAAGTCTCTGGTGTGGTGAGTGAAATGGGGACCAACGGTAATCGGGAGGTCCTGGCACCCGGGGCGGGAAGAGACTAGTGGACATCATCGATGAGGCTGGCACAGTTGAATAGAGTTTGGCAGTCGTTTCTCCTGCTTTTCATGCTGTCGATCAGCACTACGCTCTTTGCTGAAGACACAGCAGGGGCCGCGCAAAAATTGCGTGCAAAGCTGATTGATCTGAATACGCTGGATACAGCGTTTGTACAGACCGTTTATGCCACTGAAGGGGATCTCCTGCAGCAAACATCAGGCCACCTTCAGGCTGCCAGACCAGGTCAGGTGCGCTGGGAAACGGCGCCCCCCATGGAGCAATTGATTGTTTCAGATGGCACAACGCTTTGGCTGTTTGATCCCGATCTTGAGCAGGTGACTGTTCGATCTTTTAGTAATGATCTTGGCAGAACACCGGCTGTCCTTTTTATTGGTGATCTGACTGCGCTTGAACAGATTTATCAGGTGTCTTTGGAGCACGGTCAGCTGTCAGTTTTCACCTTGATTCCACTAACGGATGACAATCTCTATGAAAAGCTGACGCTCAGTTTTGCTGGCAAGAAACCCACTGGCATGAAACTCTGGGATGGCCTGGGCCAACGCACTGAAATCGAGTTCTCTAATACCGAATTAAATTGCCCGCTATCCCCCGAGTTGTTCACGTTTATACCACCGGAGGGGGTTGATATTCTCCGCGATGACTAGTGACCTGTTCGCACAGAATATCGCCCAGCCACTGGCAGCCCGAATGCGCCCGCGTTCGCTGGAGGAGTTTGCCGGGCAAGCGCATTTGATAGGTGAAGGGCGGTCTCTTCGTGAGGCAATNCAATGTGGCCAACTNCATTCAATGGTCTTTTGGGGNCCTCCAGGAGTGGGTAAAACCACACTGGCACGCCTGGTGGCCAACTCTGTGGATGCACACCTGGAAGCGGTCTCTGCTGTTTTGGTAGGGGTGAAAGAGATCAGGGCTGCGATTGCCCAGGCCCAGGCGATTCGCGATCAGCAATCGCGCCGGACGATCCTTTTTGTTGACGAAGTACACCGTTTCAATAAATCGCAACAGGATGCTTTTTTACCTTATGTGGAAGATGGCACTGTCGTGCTGATTGGTGCAACCACGGAAAACCCATCTTTTGAGCTGAACAATGCATTGCTTTCGCGTTGCCGGGTATACGTTTTGCGCAGTCTTGATACTGTGCAGCTGACACGCATCATTCAACATGCCCTGAGTGATACTGAAAGAGGCCTGGGCGCTGGAAAGTTCGATATTGTGGAGGATGCCGTTCAGTTACTGGTGGCTGCGGCGGATGGCGATGCCAGAAAAGCCCTGAATCTGCTGGAGATTGCCAGTGATCTCGCAAACGACGGACAGATCACTCGGGAAACGGTAGAAGAAGTATTGCTGGGTGATACCCGTCGCTACGACAAGGGCGGGGAATACTTTTATGATCAGATTTCCGCACTACACAAGGCGGTGAGAGGCTCATCACCGGATGCTGCGCTCTATTGGTATACACGCATGCTGGATGGCGGCTGTGACCCTCTTTACATCGCCCGCCGTGTGGTAAGGATGGCCAGTGAGGATATTGGCAATGCTGATCCGCGAGCTTTGAGTATTGCCCTTGATGCCTGGCAAACCCAGGAGCGTTTGGGTAGTCCCGAGGGTGAGTTGACTATTGCCCAGGCTGTTCTCTATCTTGCGGCAGCCCCCAAGAGCAATGCTGTTTATCAGGCCTTTAATCAGGCCAAAGATGATGTGCGCAGCATGCCAAGCCATGATGTTCCCCTGCATTTGCGAAATGCACCCACTGCACTGATGAAATCCCTTGATTATGGCGCAGAGTATCGTTATTCGCACAATGAGCCAGGGGCCTACTCACCCGGAGAAAATTATTTTCCCGAGGCGCTCAAAAACAAACAGTATTACTTCCCTTCAGATCGGGGGCTAGAAAAACAGATCGCCGAAAAACTGCGCCATCTCCGTACTCTTGATGAAGAGAGCACGGTCAAACGTTATCAGGGGGATCATTAATGCAATGGCTGGTAGTTGCGGCTGGCGGCGCACTGGGGGCAATGGCTCGCTTTGGTATAAATTCGCTGATGTTCCCGCTGCTCGGCAATCGTTTTCCCCTTGGCACTTTGCTCGTGAATGTGGCAGGTTCTGTATTAATGGGTGTTTTTTACGTGCTCATCATAGAGCGTGGCATACTGCCCGCCGCGTTAAGGGATCTGTTGATGGTGGGTTTTATTGGCGCATTCACGACATTTTCAGCCTTCTCGCTTGATACGCTTGCTTTGTGGCAAAATGGCCACCTTGCGCTCGCTGGTACCTATGTTTTTCTGAGTATCGTCTTATGCTTGGCTGGAACCCTGGTTGCCATTGTGCTGACTCGTTTGCTTTAGGACTTTCCCTCCCCATGCTGGATCCCAAATACGTTCGTTCTCAACCGGAAACTGTGGCCGCTGCACTGGCAGTAAAGGGTTTCACTCTGGATGTCGAAAAACTCAATCAACTGGGGTCACTGCGTCGTGACCTTCTGGAAAAAGCCCAATCACTGCAGGCCGAAAGAAATGCCTACGCAAAAACCATGGGCAAGGCGATTGGCGAAGCCAAGGCACGAGGCGAAGATATTGCACCTCTTAAAGAGAAGGGCGAGGCGTTAAAAATTGCTGCCTTGAAAGCTGACGATGCGCTTGACGCTGTTCAGGATCAACTGGATGATTATTTGCGCAATGTGCCCAATATTCCCGATCAGGAAGTGCCGTCAGGCAGCTCAGAGGAAGACAATGTAGAGATTCGTCGCTGGGGCCAACCCAGAACTTTTGATTTTGACGTGCGGGACCATGTGGATCTTGGTGAACGTTGTGGTCTACTCGATTTTGAAACAGCCACCAAGATCACCGGTTCCCGTTTCTCCGTTATGCGCGGGGATATTGCCCGGTTACACCGTGCACTGATCCAGTTCATGCTGGACACACATACTNTTGAGCACGGCTACCAGGAAATCAATGTGCCGTATATCGTCAACAGCGAGTCCTTGTTTGGTACTGGCCAGTTGCCAAAATTTGAAGAAGACCTCTTTAAGTTAACCGACGATCGCGACCTTTATCTGATCCCCACGGCCGAAGTTCCTGTGACCAATGTCTTTCGCGACACGATTCTCGATGCGGCTCAATTGCCGGTAAAATTTGCCTGTCACAGCCCCTGTTTTCGCAGTGAAGCTGGCAGCTACGGCAAGGATACGCGTGGCATGATACGACAGCATCAATTTGAAAAAGTGGAGCTGGTTCAGTTTGTCCACCCGGAAAAATCCACTGAAACACTGGAACAGTTGACCGGCCATGCAGAACAGGTCTTGCAAAAGCTGGAGCTTCCATACCGAACCATTATCCTCTGTGGTGGCGACCTGGGTTTTTCAGCCGCCCGAACCTATGATATCGAGGTGTGGCTGCCATCTCAGCAGCGTTACCGGGAAATTTCATCCTGTAGTAACTTTCGTGATTTTCAAGCCCGCCGGATGCAGGCCCGCTGGCGCAATCCGGAGACCGGCAAACCAGAATTGCTGCATACCCTGAACGGCTCTGCACTGGCTGTGGGCCGTACGCTGTTGGCTGTGATGGAAAATTACCAGCAGTCAGATGGCACTATCATCATTCCCCAGATATTGCGGCCCTATATGGGTGGTCAGACCAGTATTGGCTGATTGGGCGTCTTAGAGCCAGAGTTTAACCATGGACCTGTTACCGTTATTTCATAATCTCCGCGATAGGCGCTGTGTCATGGTTGGTGGCGGCGAAATAGCCCTGCGAAAGCTCCGTCAGCTAATTGCTGTTGGTGCTGCTATTGAGGTGATTGCACCAGAGATTAATTCATCCATTCAAAAACTGGCCCGTGAATCTGGCCTGACACTTGTAAACCGTGAGTTTGAGGATGCTGACCTCAATGGAGCGGTCCTGGTGGTTGCAGCCACGAATGACACAGCGGTTAACAGGCGTGTCTCAGAGCTCGCCCAGACCAAGAACATTCCTGTCAACGTGGTAGACAGCCCTGAACTGTGTAGCGTCATTTTTCCCTCTATTGTTGACCGGTCACCAGTACAAATTGCCATCAGCAGTGCCGGTACTGCACCAGTGTTAGCGAGAATGCTTCGTACCCGGCTGGAATCATCAATCCCGTCTGGTTATGGCAAGCTTGCTGCATTGGCGGGAAAATATCGTGATCTGGTTAAGCGTAAAATAGCTGATGGTCTTTCTCGTAAAGCTTTCTGGGAAGATGTTTTTGAAGGTGACATTGCTGAATTGGTTTACGCAGAAAAACTGGATGAAGCCGAGAGTCGCATTCAGCAGAAATTAGCTAATCCCGCTTCGAAAAAACTCGGAGAGGTGTATCTGGTTGGAGGCGGGCCGGGCGATCCGGATCTTCTGACATTTCGAGCACTGCGCTTGATGCAGAAGGCAGATATCGTCCTTTATGACCGGTTGGTTTCAAAGGAAGTGTTGGCGCTGGTACGCCGTGATGCAGAGTTGGTCTACGTGGGAAAAACCGCTGGAGACCATCCGGTTACGCAGGATAATATCAATGAAAAGCTTGCTGAATATGCCCTGCAGGGCAAACGCGTTTTGCGCCTGAAGGGAGGTGACCCTTTTATTTTTGGCCGTGGTGGCGAAGAAATTTCACACCTGGCGGAATATGGAATTCCTTTTCAGGTTGTACCGGGTATAACAGCCGCCTCAGGTTGTGCCAGCTATGCGGGCATACCCCTGACCCACCGGGATTATGCACAGTCGGTGCGCTTCATAACAGGCCACCTGAAAGACAATTCACTGGATTTGAACTGGCAGGATCTTGTTTCACCCAACCAGACCCTGGTGTTTTATATGGGGCTCAGTGGACTGGAAAGTATTTGCCGAGAGCTGATTCGACGCGGAAAGGCTGCCGGGACACCGGCAGCTCTGATAGAGAAGGGCACAACTGCCAATCAACGGGTCTTTATTGGCGACTTAAAAACTTTGCCAGATAAAGTTCGTGAAGCCAATGCCAAGGCCCCCACCTTGATCATTGTGGGGGATGTGGTCAAACTTCACGAAAAATTGTCTTGGTTTAAGCAATAAACCTGAAATTGAGGAGAAATCATGGCTGACCATGATGTTGACCTGTTTGTGATTGGTGCTGGATCTGGCGGAGTGCGAACAGCACGTATGTGCGCTCAGCAGGGGCTGCGAGTCGTGGTAGCCGAATCCCAGTATCTTGGTGGGACCTGTGTCAATGTCGGCTGTGTTCCCAAAAAACTTTTTGTATATGCATCGTCGTTCCGCGAGGAGTTTCGTACTGCCAAGGGCTTCGGTTGGCATGTGGGTGAGTCAAATTTCGATTGGCCCACCCTTCGGGATAATAAAAATCGTGAAATCCAGCGGCTCAATGATATTTACGGTAATTTACTTGATAAGGCCGGTGTGGAGCTGGTTGAGGGTTGGGCCAAAATCCTCGGACCAGACAGTGTTGAAGTAAATGACCAGGTATACCGGTGCAAAAAAATATTGATTGCCACGGGGGGTACACCCTTTGTGCCGGACTTTCCCGGTAAAGAATACGCCATTACATCCAACGAAGCTTTTTATCTGGATAGCCTCCCGGACCGCATAGTGATCGTGGGTGGCGGCTATATCGCCATTGAATTTGCCGGGATATTCAATGGGCTCGGTGTTGATACTCACTTGTTGTACCGGGGTGACCTGTTTCTTCGTGGTTTCGATCAGGATGTGCGTGAAGTGCTAAAGGAGGAGGTTGAAAAACAAGGTGTTACGCTTCATTTCTCGACTGATATCGAGAATATTGAAAAATTGGATAACGGTCTTTTCAGAGCAGTCCTCAATAAAGGTGACAGCATTGAAGCAGGCCTTGTGATGTATGCGACAGGCCGCCGCCCAAACATTGACGGACTTGGCCTTGAGAATACAAGCATTGAAACCCGCTCCAATGGTGCGATCATTGTAGATGATTATTTCCAAACGGCAGAACCATCAATCTATGCCATTGGTGATGTCATTGGTCGAGTTGAATTAACGCCCGTCGCCATTAACGAGGGTATGGCACTGACTAAAACTCTTGTCACCGGTGTCCCCACGACGATTGATTATACAAATATCCCCACAGCCGTATTCAGTCAACCCAATACGGCATCTGTCGGATTGACGGAAGAGCAGGCCAGAGGGCAATACGGCGATAACATACGCATTTATCGTAGTAGATTCAGAGCGATGAAAGAGACACTGGGAGGCGGAGACGGGAAAGTCTTTATGAAGCTGATAGTTGTCAATGACAACGACAGGGTAGTTGGTTGTCACATGGTGGGTGAGGGTGCCGGTGAAATCATCCAGGGAATCGCGATTGCTGTAAAAATGGGTGCTACCAAAGCNGATTTTGATGCCACNATAGGTATNCATCCCACNGCNGCTGAAGAATTTGTGACCATGCGTGATGCCAGCTAGTTAGAAAAAGCGGGGGTTCTTAGCTACTTGAATCAGCTTTCCATTATTGTTTTTTCCAATAGAATCACTTTTATACAGAGGAATAAGGAAAGTGATCAAGGCTCAGTTGTGGAAAACTCGGGGTAACCATCTTTTTCGCAGTACACTCTCATCCTTGGTGGTTGGAACTACCTTTAAGCTCTGGTTTGAATATGACACTAGAGTTTCGGCTAGATGGGTCTCCTCCATGCCTGCCAACTACCAGTGCGACAGACAACAACAGACCGGCTCATAGATCCAAACGTTAGCCGTTCCAGCCATAGCCGTTTCTAAAGTCAAAAACATCATCTATCATTCAACCCTTACCAAAGGAGGGTGATAAATGCTCAGCTATGGAAAACTCGGTGTAACTATCTTTTTTGCACTTACACTTTCATCGCTCGTTGTTGGCACTACCTTCAAGCTCTGGTTTGAATACGATCTCAGAGCTCTTGACCGACAACTCGAAGCTGAAACCATCGCCATGCAAAAAGAAATGGAATATCGCGCTCTCATTGCCAAAGGCGAACGCGCTGCACGTCAACAAGAGCTCAACCAAGCCCGATTACAGTCAGAAGCTGATCGCAGGCAACAACAGGCCATCAACGCCCAGAAACAGCGAACTTGCACGTTTTGGCGTGCGGAGTATGCCAAAACCCGCAAAACCCACGACAAGTTAATGATGAATGCTGCCTGTAAGTAAGAAACACCCCTTTTTACCCAAAACGGGACAAAAGGAACTACTTTCCTGTTCAACCGCTTTTCTCTTGCCGCTTCAGTACTCTCACACGCAGGTGAAAGGCCGGGGCGCTAGCCCCGTCGGGGCCGCTGTAAACGGCTTCATCTCTTTTCCCGGTGTTCTATGTGAGTGAGTCTATCTTTTTCATGGCATCGATTGCGCCACGGGGAAGGGAGGTTGTTTCTGATTTTGGTTCTTCAGTTTTTTGGCTGTCTTTTGCTGTCTTTCCTACCATTGCCTGGTATGGGTAACCGTTATTGAACGCCACGCCGCCTACGGGCTTCCAGCCCTTGTTCAATAGGGATGACACTTCCTTTTCCAGCTCGACAAACCCTTTTTTTGCAGTTACTACCTTGTATATGAACATCTGATCTTCCTTTATCCTCAATAGTTAGGGATTTAACGCTGTCTGTGCCGATAAGTACTAATCTGCTGCCAGTTCCCCCGGTGTTTTATTATAATATTGTGGCAACCGCAACACCTAGTCATGCCACTGTTCGGGGTTAAGGATGTTTCGATTGCCGAACCGGCACAGACTGCCAATGTGGCAGGGCTGATTTCACTGCACAAGGCTGCTTTGGCCCTATAAGCCTGGCTTAGCGGGTTTTCTGTCCGATTCATATATGCGCATAATGTATAACAATATCAATAGGTTATGCGTTTTGGTGGGGATGCGGTGAGTGGCGAGCAGGGCTTGCCCTCCGCCACACCGCACCCACCAACCCAAGCGCGATCTGTCGAGCGAAGCAATGCGAGCGAGCAGATAAGCGCTGTTAGCCTTTGCCGGGATATTCTGGTGCCCCGTATTACGCCCATGATGGGAGCAACTCCCGGCCCTTTTCGCTGATTACCACCGCGAAGCGGCTCCGACTTGGTTAAGAACCCCTTAGCGTGCACTGGTCGGCCATGCTCAGCTGCTGCCGGTTTTACGCCGTTAAACTTACTTGAGCAGGTATCTGATCTCTTTCGGTTGGTCAGTGTTTTATTGCAGGGATGAGGTTAGGCCGGGCGAGGGGGGGGTAAGCTTGTCGGGTTATCCCGCATAGTCTTCATCGATAATAACTATGTATTGTGGGCCAACGTCGAAGAGCAAAGCTACAACTGCACCATCTCCGTACAGATCAACTTCTTTTTTCGCTTCACGATGTGTTTGATACTTGTGAGCAAGTCGTGGTATCGCGCCCCACAATCTGCCTTCTATGTCATCGACTCGCTTAACTTCATGCAAGAACTCGTCTGATGCTGGCAGGTGGCATACGAACCCCAAAAATTTTGTATTCTTCGGTAGCCCAAACTCTTCGATAACCTGTTGTACTTTCGGGTCTTTATCCTTGTTCTTTTTCATCCATTCCTTCGCCTATCGGTTTTGTTGGCCCATCTCTGTACGTCCAGCCTTTGGTGTTGAATATCTCGCCCATGCCGTCAGCGATACAGAAGCTATCAATCAGTTCAATGACAATGGCTTTCTTGCGCCTCGGTAACTGCTGTGCCCGGTCAAACGATGCTTGAAGTACGCCATCCACCCCAACCTTGTTGGCATCCATCAGTAAGGTGTCTGCTGAGCACTCTAGGGCACCCATCAGCTTGTACAGCGTCGATAACTTTGGATCACCCGTGTCGTTCTCCAATTTAGACATATGGGTGATCTTCAGGTCTGCTAGTTTTGCCAGCTCGGCCTGGGTTAACCCTTTATCCCTTCTAAGCCTTCTTAAATTCTCTCCAAAGGACATATCTATCATCTCAAGTTGCTCTTCAGGCATAGATCAACCCCATAAATTTTAACCGTAGGCTTGATATTACCTTATAGGGGATATTAAAGTTGCCCTGTGGAGGGCTTGACAGGTTTTGGCGGGAGGAAAGGAACGGGTTAGTAATACGTTCCTTTTGTCCCATTTTGGGTACAAATCGAGGGGTAGACGGATTCTGTGATTGACTGGGTTTCGGCATTCTTGCCATGCGTTCATCCCCCGCTAAATGCGGGGCATGTTTGCAAGATTACGCCTGGCGGTGAGGTGGAGTGGTCTGCACCTTGTCGCATGGTCGTCGAAGGCTCTTTCGAGAAGAATGTCACTGTTAAAAGCCATGGTTCAGACGGCAACGGCAATGCAACTCATCTATTTTTCAGCGGTAATCCGTCAAAATTCCTTCAGGGTCATAACATCTTTGGTTCCGATGACCTGGTGGCGCTCATGGTTGATACCTACGATTCTGTTTGCCGATATTTGGAACTGATCCCCGCACTGACCGATTTCAACCAGGTAAGGGCAGGGGACTACCGTTTGACTCGCCTAGATATCAACAATTCCTTTGAGCTCGATTCACGGTCTGATGTGCTCGCCTGGCTCCGAGCTGCCGAGTACAAATCCAAGACCAGGCACGGGCGGCCATCGTCGAAGGGTGGTTCGCTTTATTATGGAAAAGGCTCCAAACGTTGGGAGCTGGTGGCTTATTGCAAAGCTGAGGAGGTGCAAGTCCCTAAACACCGTTTACCGGATTCATTGCTAGACACGCCGTTGATCCCATGGGTCGACAATAAATTGCGCATTGAACTACGACTTAAATCTAAAGAACTCGACGAACTTAACTTATCTAAGGCCTATAGCTGGCTGCCTCGTACTGCGATGACTACGTACTTTGACTATTTAAAGAGGCTCAATATGAATGACCAAATTGCACTTAGCACCGAAGAGTTGATGAACCTGCCTCAGCGGCTGCGCTCCACCTATGTCCTTTGGAAGGATGGCCACGATTTGCGCTCAAACATGGCCAAAAACACCTATTACCGACACCGTAAAGAGCTGATGGAATATGGGATTAATATCGATTTACGCCAAGATTCCATGGACCGCTCTAATGTGGTGCCTCTGGTTCGCATTCTCGAAGCGGTACCGGCTCAGATTCCTGCTTGGGCCTTCGATCGTGGTCTGGTGCATCCATCAGCATCTAAAATGCCACTGAGGGCCGTGTCATGAGTCTTTCATTGGTTGCCCAGGACAAAACCGGCCTTGGTCGTGCTTCTGACGAGGTTGAACAGGTATTGTCCGAACTGGATGCGCTTCATGCCATTATTGATGAATGGTCTCAGCTTGAGTCTGTCCGTGCCATGCTGCACGAACCCCTTAATTTATCTTCAACGTTTGCACTGATTGCTGAGCGCTTTGAGGAGGTTGATTCGTTGGCTCGCCGTGTCCTACGTCCCGAGTAATCGTTTCAACATCACCTCAGATATCCGCGAAGCCCGCTATATGGCGCGCATGTCGGTGGCTGACGCAATTACCCTTTGTGACATCAGCCCGCGTACCTGGTACCGCTGGCAGGCTGAGAGAGCACCGCGCTGGGCCGTCAGGCTGATTCTTTCCCAATGCGGCCACCTGGATCATCTGGGCTGGAAGAACTGGGAGATCCGCGGCGGCCGGTTGTACTTCAACGAGCTGTCCTGGCGGCATTGGTGGGAACCCAAACACCTGGTCATGCCATTGTTTGGGGTTAAGGATATTTCGATTGTCGAGACTGACAATCTGTCAGGGCTGATTTCACTGCATAAGGCGACACTGGCGCTTTAAGCCTGGCTTAGCGGGTTTTATGGTCATTTTATATGTGCGCATAATGTATA